>JBBQXW010000312.1:0-8816 GCA_038209275.1 Chloroflexia bacterium
CCTTCGCATCCTACGTCGCACTCGAACCACGATCTGGGGCTAGTGCGCTGGGCTTACACCAAATCCTCATTCAAACAAACCCCTGTGGGAGCGCGCTTCCGCTCGCGATTTGTCCTGGCCCGCCACATCGCGAGCGGAAGCTCGCTCTCACATCAAACTTCGACCTCTGCCCCTATAAAAGTAGTAGCGATTTCAATCGCTTTGTCTGGACGCAAGGACAAAGCGATTGAAATCGCTACTACTTTGCTAGATTTATGTCAAGTTAAACCTTTTTGTCTTTCTCAGCCTTTTTCCGCCGAACGGCAAAAAGGCTGAGGCTCAAGCCTACGCCAACTAGCCCAATCCCTCCTATAATTGGCAGCCAGAAATTTTGCTGGGAATTGGATGTGGTCTGGTTAGCCAGGGTCGGCGCGGTGCTGGGAAGAAGGTTAGCCTGACCGCCAGAAGCACATCGGGGGTCAGAGGCGAGACAGGCGGCGGTTGGCTGGACGCTGACGGTAGCGGAAACAGAACCAGTTGCCGAAACCGAAGTGACAGTAGCTGCCGGGGCTAGAACGGGAGCAGAAACCAGGTAGCCGATAGATTGCTTCCATTCACGGTCAAGGTCGTCCAGACTGATGCCTAATCCCCGGCGCACCGCTTCATCGTAGGTCACGCCATCGCGGAAAGCCGCCAGTATTTTAGCCAGCGCTTCCTGCCCATATTTACTCAGAATATACTGGACTGTTTTCAGGCTTTGAGCGTATGCCAGATACGATTCTTGACTATCTGCCGGAAACGAACCGTTGAGGGCGCGTAGCGAGAAAAGATTGCGCTTGTCTATACCCCGTGCCAACGCTTCTAGCAAGACCGCTTCGATTTGCTCCTGGTTACTGACTGCCAACCCTTCATCTAGCCAGGTAGGAGGCACGTTGTAGGGATTGAGCGTAGCCTGATAAACTACCTGATGGCTGATTTCGTGCGGAATACTGCGCCCAAGCTCCAGCAAATTTCCCGGCGCTATGCTCAATACTATTGTACCGAGCGAAGGCGTGGCCTGCCCCCCGACCCATTCTGCCGTATTGGGCGGCAGGGCGGTAAACATAGTGCGGCTATCCGGGTAGATAGTCAGAATAATCGGCGTTTTCGGCTCAAGTTTATAAAGCTTACTCAGCTTCTCAATCGTGCTGGTGGCTTTGTTGAGAGCGGCTTGCCCGAAATTAGCGTCGCCTTGATACCAGCGCACCGTCACCAACCCGCTTTTTAATTCACGAAAGCTAAAACGGTTGTCATGGTAGGTTAATTCCTGCGTCGGTGAACTGTAGCCCGTCCCGGCGGTGTCATAAAGCGTCCAGTAGTAAGTCAGGCGCGCGCCGGGCGGAAAATAGTCTTTGCGAGTATCTACCTGAAAGCTGGCGCTAAGTTCCCGACTGGAGCTTAGATTAAAATTTGCCGGGCGCACGCTGGTATCTATATCACCCACTAGCCGGTAGGACAGTTCCGCCTTTTTAAGGTTGAACGCGGCATTAGTCAGTTTTGCCTTGAAATCGAACTGAATATTTTCAGGAAAATGCGGAGTAGCAGTATTCTGGCTGACCTGTACCGAGGCGGGCAACGGTTCGCGGGCCTGCACGCTCGAAAGCGGCAACCACCAGTTTAATAGATTTAATAGAAAAACAATTACAAACGACCAGAAAAATTTCTTCACGCTTTAGCCTTACACCGTAATTTTTGCCCAACTTCCGGCGTTATATTACCAGCTTTAGAAATATTTTGCCATGCTACAGTATTTACGAGGTGAGCATCAATTTTTTGCACCAGGGTCAAGCCAACCCGGACGTGAACGTCTGGGCTAAAAATAAATGATCTGAATTTTTTAGCCCGGACGTTCACGTCCGGGTTTTGCAAAAAACTGACGTTCACCCCGGCTGGACAGTAAATGGCAGTAATTGGCCTGGATTTAACAATAGGTTTATGCTAAAACCCAGGTTGGCGGGACTGTCACCCTGACGCAGGAAGGGTATTTCGGCGCTATCCAAAGCACTTTTCTTGAGCAACCAGAGATGCTTCGTACCTTACACCCCGTAAAGGGGCGTGACGGGGCGGCGTAGCGTTGGCAGATAACACCAGGGCGAGTGCAAAGTCCCAAATTCGTAGGACATTGCTCCGCCAATGGATTTTGCCCTAACCACGCAAATCGAGGGCGTAGCCCCCTCCTAGACGGGAAAAACCGACTTCGCAACCGCCCTGCAACCAGCACGAAATGACTTTGACAGCAAAGCATCGGGCGGGTATACTAAAAAAGTTAACGCTAAAAACGCAAGGAAAAAGTTAGCTAAAAGTAGTAAACAGTCGTATAACTAAAGTAGTAGGGGTTTGATTAATCAAACTCTCTAAACGCCAGAAAAATTGTTAAAACCGGGCGAGGAGAGAAAATTTGCCGCTTGAGACCGAAATTAGTACTGCAAAACTCTATGGTACAGAAATGTTACGCGACGAATATCGCGTGATGTACGAAGTAGAGGATAAGTTCTGGTGGTACATTGGGATGAGGCAAAATCTCTATACCTTGCTGGCAAAGTATTGGAACTGGACGGCCCAACCCGACCCGCAAATTCTGGATGCGGGCTGCGGAACCGGGGCAAATTTAGCGCAACTGGTCAATGGTTTCGAGGGGCGTTTGAATACGCGACAGGCGTGGGGCTTTGATGTTTCGGTAGATGCGTTGCATTTTTCGCAGCAGCGCGGACTGGGTGGGCGAATTGTACAAGGCTCTATTACCGAAATCCCTTACGCCAGCAACAAATTCGATATTGCGATTTCATTTGATGTTTTGAACAATTTGCCGGATGATTATCCCGGTTTCAACGAAGTGGGGCGGGTGCTAAAGCACGGCGGAATTTTTATTCTGAACCTGCCCGCCTACCAGTTCCTTTACGGCAAGCACGACCAGGCAATTGGCGGGCGGCGGCGCTACAGCCGTGAACAGGTTGCCGAACGATTAGCCCAGGTCGGCATGAAAGTAGAATTTTCGACTTATTTGAACACTCTTTTGTTTCCTCCGGCAGCGCTGGTGCGCTTCCTCAACCGAGGCGAGACCCACCAGCAGGTACATTCCGACTTAACACCACCGCACCCGGCGATTAATCGTTTGCTGGCAAAAACGATGTCGCTAGAAGCTGGAATCCTGCGGCGCACGCGCTGGGGGCTACCGTTTGGTCTTTCGATAATGACAGTGGCCCGTAAGCTGTGAGGTAGTTATCAGTCGTCAGTTTTCAGCTGTCAGTTTTCAGTAAAGAAATTCCAGGCTCTAAAAAATGACAGAACCTGACGACTGATAACTGACACTGACAACTCATAAAAGGACATAATTGCAAGTATCAAAATTGTTCAACTTAAAAAAGAATAACGCTTCAAATCTGCCGGTTGAGCCAATTGCCGAAGTAGCGGAGACGACTTTTTCGGCTGATTCTGCCCCAGCTTTGCATATTGTCAGACCAGAAGAAACCGCCGAAACTATCCGGCACGACCAGATGGTGATGGCGGCCCAAAAGGGCGACTTAAACGCCTTTAACGAGTTAGTCACCTGCTACGAACAGCGCGTTTATAATCTCTCTTACCGCTTGCTAGGGGATAACGAAGCGGCGGCAGACGCGACCCAGGACACTTTTTTCCAGGCGTACCGGGCGCTAGGCCAATATCGGGGCGGTTCATTTAAAAGCTGGTTACTAAGGATTGCCAGCAATCTGTGCTACGACCAATTACGTGCCAAGATGCGGCGACCATCTTCTTCGCTCGAAGCCATATTGGAACAAGCTGAGGAAGTTGGCGGGTCAGCGCTGGGCTGGATGGAAGACGAGGGGGCTGACCCGCAAGACCACGCGCTACGCCACGAAATTTTGCGTGAAGTCGGCGAGGCACTACAAGAACTGCCATATGAGCAGCGATTGGTAGTAGTGCTTTCGGATGTGCAGGGCTTGAGCTACGAAGAAATTGTCAGCGTTACAGGTAGCTCATTGGGAACGGTAAAATCGCGGCTGAATCGGGGACGTTTGAAAATGCGTGAAATTTTGCAGAAAAATCGGGAACCTTTATCGGGTGATTTTCGTCTTTAATATTAGAAGAATTTTTCACGAACAGTTTTTGGTTTTCTTAAATTATTCGGTTTCTTAACTAAAATGGGTTTGACATTGTGAACGAGATAAGACAACTACACGAAAATAGAGAGGACGACCACCAAACAAGTTGGTTGCCGTTGCTTTCTGAATATATAGACAAGCGACTAGAGCCTGCTGCGCGCCACCATGTAGCGGCGCATTTGAACGAATGTCGTGAATGTCGGCGGGAATTGGCGGGTCTGCGCCAGACCGTGCGCGCTCTTAACGATTTGGCGGAAGTAAAAGCGCCACGCTCGTTTACGATTAGTCCGGCCCAGGCGCGTAGTTTGCGTCCGCGTCCACTATATCGGGCCGCGCAATTTGCGGCAGCGGTGGCGGCTATTTTCTTGCTAATCACTTTTGCACTTGAGTTTAATGGCACGTTTACCGAGCAACAGGTTATTCTCACCGCCCAGGCGGTAAGTCCCACCATCGAAGTACCGCCAATCGGTACCCGTCCGCCTTCAGCAAACTGTCCCGACACGGGTATTAGTTGTGCGAATAGCGGCCAGCCAAGCGAAATTATAACGCCTGAACCAGTTACGCCCGCTCCGGCTATCCCAGTAGTTGTTACCAGAACTAACGTCGAGAGTGTACGCTGGCTTCAGTTGGTGCTGGTAGCGCTGCTAATAATTGGGACGACCCTTGCTTTTGCCCTCCGCCCGCGCGCCCCAACCCGCTTGAGGCTTTAAGCCACACAAATTGCTCTATCGCTCTAAAATAAAGAAGAAAAGAAGCGGTTGATTAAAGGTCAGCCGTTTTTTGCTTTATATTACTTTTGTACAACTTTTTCTCTTAACTGAGTGAGGAAAAAGTTTTTTTATTGCGTTTATGAAAAGGCAATGTTATAATTTGTAACAACCTGTTGGTAAGAAAATATACGCTGGAACATTGTTTTCCAGGAAAGTGGGACACGAAAAAATGAATATGTTATATATTAACCAGTTCGCTAAAGGTAGTTCTTTTGATTTGCCTGGTGTTAGTTCTAAGGTTAGTGTTTTAATTGCCGAAGACGAACCGGCAGTTCAGGATGTGCTGGTTCGTATGGCAAAACGGGCTGGATTAGAAGTAGTTACCGCCGATAACGGAGCGGAAGCACTGGCCCGTTTTCTGGAAGCGCCAACCCCTTTGGTACTTACCGACCTGAACATGCCCAAGATGGACGGTCTGCAATTAATCCGCCAGATAAAAGCCGTTTGCCCAAATACTTTTGTGGTGATCGTTACCGCCAACTATGACACGGCCAATTTGAGTCAGGAGGCTGATTTAATTCTGGGCAAACCTTTCCGTCTGCAAGAATTTAACGCGGCAATCGAGGCTTTCTTTCGCTCCAGAGCCTGTTAAGAACTTGTAACCATGCACCCTCGTCACGCCCCTTTACGGGGTGTGAGGTACGAAGCATCTCTGGTTGCCGAAAGAGAGTGCTTCAGGTAGTCAGAGACCTTTCCTTGCGTCAGGGTGACACAATCGTAACCTGTTTGAGTTTTAAGTGCGATTGCCGTCATGTTAATTCAGAGACCCTTTCTGCGTCAGGGTGACAGGTGCAACCGACGGAGTAAGTACAAGAAGTTTTTAATCAGGTAGAGACAAGTGTAGTAGTTACTCGCTTCGTTCAGAGTCGCCCTTTCCTATTCAGGGCGGGGCGAATTTTGTTCGGTGCTTATTTTCCTTGCCAGTTTGGTTTGCGCTTGGTCAGGAAAGCATTCACCCCGTTCTTGAAATCCTCGCTCAGATAACACATCACTACTAAATCATCGGCACTTTCCAGGCGGCGATGCTCTAATACTCGACGGATAGCTTCTTTGCTGGCCTGAATAGTCAGTGGGGCGTTGGCGGCAATGGTTTGGGCCAGATTATGAGTCTGCGCTTCGATTTGTTCCGGCAAAACTATTTCATTTACCAGACCCGCCGCCAATGCTTCTTCCGCCCCGACCAACCGCGCCCGGAAAAGTATATCTTTGGCGCGGGCCGGGCCAATTAGATCTACCACACGCGCATAATTTTGAATACTGAGGCAATTTCCCAGGGTACGGGCAATTGGGAAACCAAACTGAAGGTCGGGAGTGCAGATACGCAAATCGGCTACGGCGGCAATCGCGGCCCCGCCGCCAATCGTAAAGCCGCGCAACATCGCAATTACTGGCTTCTTTATCTGCTCTACCCGCCCGATTATGCGGTCTAGCCGGGCCTCGTAGCTCAAAGCATCTTCAGGGGTATCGAAAGTACGGAACAGACTTATATCCGTACCCGCCACAAACGCCGCCTCGCCACTGCCTTTCAAAATCAACACTCGAATAGCCGGATCACTATCCACCCGTTCGGCTGTTTCGTAGAGTGCCTCGTACATGCCGTAAGTCATTGCGTTGCGTACTGCCGGACGATTGAAAATCAAAGTGGCGATAGAGCCGTCTTGCTCGTAAAGCACCTCGCCCGCCTCAAATGCTTCTGCCGCCGTAGTAGTGGCTACTCGCTCGGTCATACTTTTCCTTTTCATTTATTCAAATTTAACAAAGCTTTACCGCAAGGTTCGCAGACCCAACCAGAAAGAAATTTAAGAGTTTGCCATCAGGATTATAGCAGCAAAAAGGCAAAGATGGCGCTAATTTACAATCAGTGTTCTTTGATTTTGCCTGCACTTTCAGGTATATTATGGAGAGGATATTATAAGGAGTATACAAAGTATGCCAGCTATCCGGTTAGATGAACTGGAAAAGCGATTAGGGTTAAAATTCCAAAATCAAGAATTGTTGCGCCTGGCGATGGTGCATCGTTCGTATGTCAACGAAAAAAGCAGCGCTAACCAATCTAACGAGCGCTTAGAATTTTTGGGCGACGCAGTGCTGAGTTTGGTAGTCGCTAATTATTTATATCAGCAATATCCTGACCAACCAGAAGGCGAACTAACCGATTTACGCAGTGCCATAGTCCGCCGCGAAACCTTGAGCAAATGGGCTGGTGAATTTGGGCTGGGGCAATATTTGTTTTTGGGTAAGGGGGAAGCCGCGACGGGCGGGCGTAGCCGCACGCTGACGCTGGCAAGCGCGTTTGAGGCGGTGCTGGGCGCACTCTTTGTCGAAGATGGCCTGACAGGAGTGCAGGGGTGGCTCTTGCCTTTGGTCGAAAAAGAACTGATCGAGGTTATTGCCGAAAACCGCCACCGCGATTACAAAAGCTTGCTTCAGGAAGCAGTGCAACGTCATTACCATGAAGCCCCTTCGTATAGTGTTTCTAATGCCACCGGGCCGGAACACGAGCGGATTTTTGAAGTAGAAGCCCGGCTGGGAGAACGAGTGTTAGGCCGAGGTAACGGCCCAACCAAACAATATGCCCAGCAAGCCGCCGCTAAAGCGGCCCTGGCATTAGTACAGGCTGAAGTAGAGGTAGCGTCGCCTTTAGAAAGTGTAGGAAATGGTTAAAGTTTTGATTGTAGATGATGAAAAGGCGGT
Source organism: Chloroflexia bacterium (assembly GCA_038209275.1). Classification (GTDB taxonomy): domain Bacteria; phylum Chloroflexota; class Chloroflexia; order Chloroheliales; family Chloroheliaceae; genus L227-5C. Next base: position 7,583 of record JBBQXW010000312.1, read on the forward strand.
GGTCGAGTTAATTGCCTCAGTAGTGGAAGAATTAGGATACACCCCACTATGTGCTTATAATGGTCAGGAAGCGCTGGATATAGCGCTGAATGAAGAACCTCAGATTATTTTTTGTGATGTGATGATGCCGATTATGGGCGGATATGAATTATTAGACCGACTACGCGACTATAGCAGCCTTACTAAAACGCCAGTGGTGATGATGAGTGCTGCAAAAATTGATCAGAATAAAGCCGCCAGTGCCACCGGCTATATACCCAAACCGTTCGAGCTGGCTAAAATTGTGCAATACATCGAAAAAATACGTTAAAAATACGTTATAATAAAGCCAATGTAGCGCCAGTCGGCGCGCCCGTTCAGCATGTGTTGTTATTCCAGGAGGGTAAAATTGCTTTGGCTGCTATTTATAACGAAGTAAATATTTTTTCTGGTAACGCCAATCCCAAGTTGGCTCAGGATGTGTGCGATTACATCAGCCTGCCGTTAGGCCGGGCTGATGTTTTTGAATTTAGCAACGAAAATGTTTTTGTCAAGATTCGCGAGAGCGTGCGCGAAAATGATGTTTTTGTAATTCAGTCACTTTCTACTCCCTTACATCGCTCAATAATGGAACTATTAATAATGATTGATGCGCTCAAGCGGGCTTCCGCCGGGCGTATTACGGCGGTACTGCCTTATTATGCCTATGGGCGCACCGACAAGAAAGACCAACCGCGTGTGCCGATTACGGCCCGGTTATTGGCGGATATGATTACGGTAGCCGGGGCGAACCGGGTACTGACGATAGATTTGCACGCCGGACAAATTGAGGGCTTTTTTAATATCCCGGTGGATAGCCTGACGGCAGTTCATATTGTGGGCGAACATTTTAATCAGATGGGGTTGGTTAACCCGGTGGTGGTGTCGCCCGATTTGGGCAACGCCAAACGCGCCCGCAATTTCGCCGAATTGCTCAATGCACCTCTGGCCCTGATTGAAAAACGGCGTTTGGGCAATAATGATACGACTGCCGTGTTGAATTTGATAGGCACGGTGCAGGGACGGCAGGCGATTTTAATTGATGACGAGATTGATACGGCGGGTTCAATTACCCAGGCGGCCCAAACCGTAATGCAAAATGGGGCAAGCGAGGTCTACGCCGCCTGTATTCACGGCGTTTTCAGTGGCCCGGCTATCGAACGGCTGGAAGCCAGCCCGATTAAAGAGGTTATCACAACCGATACTATTCCGCTCC
>JBBQXW010000313.1:0-8715 GCA_038209275.1 Chloroflexia bacterium
GTGTTGTGTTCCACCTGGATTTTGCGGCGGCGATAAGTTTCGTCAATGGCGCGTTGCATCGAGTCGGTAACTCTGTCGGCGTACATAATTACCTTGCCCTCGACGTGCCGTGCCGCCCGCCCGATAATCTGGATTAACGAACTGGTCGAGCGCAAATAGCCCTCTTTGTCCGCATCCAGAATCGTCACCAGCGAAACTTCGGGCAGGTCAAGCCCTTCTCGCAACAGGTTGATACCGACCACCACATCGTAAATACCCAGCCGCAAATCGCGCAGGATTTCCACTCGTTCCAGCGTCACGATTTCGCTGTGCAAATAGTGCGTTTTCACGCCCGCTTCAATCAGATAATCGGCTAATTCTTCGGCCATGCGCTTGGTCAGGGTTGTCACCAGCACACGATGGCGCTTGCGTACCCGCTCCTGAATTTCGCCCAACAAATCGTCAATCTGGTTCTTGGTGGGCCGGACAATGATTTCGGGGTCAATCAGGCCGGTGGGCCGGATAATCTGCTCAATTACGTCTTCTGACGCAGTATTCTCTTTCTCGTATGGCCCAGGCGTAGCCGAAACATAAACCGCCTGATGAATGTGGTTCTCGAACTCCTCGAAGGTCAAAGGTCGGTTGTCGGCGGCGCTGGGCAAACGGAAGCCGTAATCAATCAGGCTCAGTTTGCGCGAACGGTCTCCGCCGTACATGCCGCGCACCTGTGGCAACGAAATGTGCGACTCATCAATGAACATCAAGTAATCGTCAGGGAAGTAATCGAGCAGCGTCCAGGGCTGTTCACCCGCCTCGCGTCCCGACAAATGGCGCGAATAGTTCTCGACCCCACTGCAATAACCCGCTTCTTCCAGCATTTCCAAATCGTAAAGGGTGCGCTGCTTCAGGCGGGCCGCTTCCAGCATTTTGCCCTGGTCTTCCAGTTCTACCAACCGCTCATCCAGTTCCGTCCGAATTTTGTTAAGGGCAGACTGCAACTTCTCGGCGCTGGTGACAAAGTGCTTGGCCGGATAAATATCTACTTTGGTGCGTTCGACCAATAGTTCGCCCGTCAGTGGGTCTACTTCAGTGATACGCTCTACCTCGTCGCCGAAAAGCTCGATACGGAGGGCGATTTCTTCGTAGGCCGGATAAATCTCCAGCGTATCGCCGCGCACCCGGAACGTGCCGCGCGTGAGCGACATATCGTTGCGGTTGTACTGAATATCTACCAGATGGCGCAAAATGCGGTCACGCCGGATAACATCGCCCTTCTTGAACGATACTACCACTTTGCCGTACTCTTCCGGCGAACCCAGACCATAAATACACGACACCGAAGCCACAATCACCACGTCGCGCCGTTCCAGCAAAGCGCGGGTGGCGGCGTGGCGCAGCTTGTCAATTTCCTCGTTTACGTCGGCGGTCTTTTCGACATAAACATCGCTGCGGGCAATATAGGCTTCCGGCTGATAATAATCGTAATAGCTGACGAAATACTCAACCGCGTTATTGGGGAAGAACTCTTTGAACTCCTGGTAAAGTTGGGCCGCCAGCGTTTTGTTGTGAGCCAGAATAAGGGTTGGTCGCTGCGTCCGCTCAATCACGTTCGCCATCGTAAAAGTTTTGCCGCTGCCAGTGACACCCAGCAAAGTCTGGTGTCGCTTCCCGGCTTCCACCCCTTCGGCTAACATTCGTATTGCTTCGGGCTGGTCGCCAGTGGGCTGAAAATCGGAAACAATCTTAAATTCGGGCATTCTTGCGCGCCCTCCTCATAATTTTCTCAAAATTTCTATCTCTTTATTTACGCTGCCTTGCTCAGGACGGAACAAACGGGCCATATCTATATCGGCAAAAATGTCTAAAAAGGCCACCTGATATTATACTTCAGGCGGCCTTTTTTCGCTAGAAATTTTCTAACAAGATTTTATTACTGTACGTCTGGTTCAGCTTTTCGTAGCTGCGCTTCCAGCTCCCGCAAGCGGACTTCTAATTGCTCAACTCGGAGCTTCTCTTGTTGAGCTTGAAGTTGGGCTTTATCGGCTCTGATTTTTTCCGCTTGAACTTGGAGTTGGGCTTTATCGCCTCTGATTTTTTCCGCTTGAAGCTCGGCTTCAGCCTGGTCAGCCCTGGATTGCTCCTGGTCAGCTCTGGATTGCTCCTGATCAGCCCGATGCTGTTCGGATTCAGTCGGAGTCAAGCGCTGATTGGCTTGCTCGTCATACAGGCGCAAATATTCGTCATCTTCGACTAGCCAACTTTCCAGTTCTTCGCTCCAAATCCAGCCACGCTTATCCGGGATTAACTCTACATAGCGCCCTTCCACCAGTCGCCAGGCTTTGAGCCGTGAGCCGGGCCACAACCTTTTGGCACGCGGGTCGTAGGCAATATATTCTTTGGCCTGCACTACTTCGGCATAAAGTTCCAGCTTGCGAGTCAGGTCTTGCTTGAAGGTGCGTGGTGAACCAACTTCAAATACTACTTGCGGGGGTGGCCCATCCGTTCCAACCACATAAGTTGCGGCATCTGGCTGGACAACATTTTTAACCAGCGCTACATCTGGCGTAATATCTACATAGCGGCGGACTTCACCGGCAGCATCGGCAGCGGCGGACTTCGCCAGCGAAATATAGGCCCGAAAAGTAATTTCAAAAGAGACCGTACAAATCTGATTTTGGTACAAGCAGAGCAATACAGCCTGCAAATAGATTGCCAGGTTAGTGTGACGGCGATGCTCACCCAAGCGATTTCCTCTTTCATCAAAAAAAAGCTCGTCATCATCGTAAATAAAAGGCAGACCATCTTTGTAGAAAATCGGCCATTGTGACAAAGGTGTACCAGCTTCAACTTTTAATTCTTTGAGACGCATCTTACTTTCCATACTTTTGTTTTACCACAAAGTTTTAGTCAGCCCTGTAAAAAAGCTAACCGAATTATACTTCACTTCCTGCTCTTTGGCTAGAAAAATACGAAGGGGGTTGAGCCTTCGATTTTTGTGGTATGGGAAAATCGAGGGCGCAGCCCTCTCCTACAAGCTTTGGGAGAATGAAGAAAAAGGTTCAGTTTGGTTAACAAAGGCTGAGTTTGGTTATTTTGTGGCACTATTGGCATATTTAATGCAATCGTTATTTCGGTACTTCATCAGAGAGGATGATTATTGTCAATTTTGTCACAGAAGCTAAGAGACGCATATTCAAACTGGGCTACCTGCTCAGTTTAGAAACTTATTTTTATTTATATAGAAGGAGAAATCCGGCGCAATGGAAACGCTTGGGAAGAAACGACGCGAAGAATTGACCAAAAAATTGGCGGGAGATGTTGATGCGGCTGAAAAAGACCAGCGCCGCCTATCGCTCAATAGCCTGATTAGTGGCGGTGTCGAAATGCTGGATAAAGTTCCCGAAAAATATGTGACCAGTCGCTCCACCAAGCATCAGCGCAAACGCACCCAGGAAGAAAAAACCGCCCAGATTGAGTTTAGCTTGTTTGCGCCCTACAACAAACGGGCGGCGGTGCGCGGCGATTTTAGCGAGTGGAAAGATATAGAACTGGAAAAGAGCGACGATGGTTACTTCCGCACAACCATAGAATTAGCCGATGGCGATTACGAATACAAATTTTGCGTCGAATCGAATAGCCCCTGGCAGTTGGGCGAATGGATTTGCGTTACCGACCCAATGGCGACTGATGTCAATGAGATGAATAGTGACAATGCCGTGATGCGCGTTCGGGATGGCGAGACCATTATTGACCAATACCAATGGCACCACGACGACAAGCCTTTACCAGCCGACGTAGAACTGGTCATTTATGAGCTACATGTGGGCGACTTTGGTGGCAATTTTCAAGGGGTTGTTGAGAAGCTGGATTATTTAAGCGGGTTGGGCGTTAACGCAATTGAGCTTATGCCGATTGCCGAATTTCCGGGCGGACTTAGCTGGGGCTATAATCCCAAATTCTTCTACGCCGTCGAAAGTGCCTATGGTGAGACTGCCGACCTGAAGCAACTGGTGGACGAGTGCCACGGGCGCGGCATCCGGGTAATCCTGGATTTGGTGGCGAACCATGCCCAGCAGGATACGCCGATGGCCCAGATTGACCACAATTATTGGTTCGCCGAGCATAACACCGACGATTTTCAGTTTGGCCCGAAATTCGATTACAACCATTGGGACGATAATTTGAAGCTGTTTCCGGCCCGCAAGTTTATGAACGAGGCGGCTTACTACTGGTCTACCGAATTTCACCTGGATGGTATTCGCTTCGACGCGACGGCACTTATCAACAATTTCGACTTTTTGCACTGGTTGGGTGAGGCAGTCAAGCAAGCGAACGGTATGAAGCCGTTTTATCTGGTGGCCGAGCATTTGCCGATTGACCCGGCTATCGTGGGCTATGGCAAACCCATGGACGGACTCTGGCACGATTATTTTTATTTCCAAATAACCGCGAATTTACGCCAAGCTGAGTTTAATGGCTGGCAGCCTTTCGATTGGGAAAAGACGAAGGACGCGCTCGAACCGGCGCGAAGTGAGATTATTGGCCCGACTGCGGCAGTGCAGTACGTCTCGAACCACGACCATAATCGCCTGATGTTTGAGCTTGGCACGGCGGGCATTATGGACGCAAAGGCTTTCCGGCGCTGCAAGTTGGGCGCGGCCCTGGTTATGACGGCGGTAGGTGTGCCGATGATTTGGATGGGCGAGGAGTTTGGTGAACCAACTGAAAAGAGTATGGAATCCAGACCGTTGCATTGGGAATTGCTCCAAAACCAGCCGAACGCCGATTTATACCGCTATGTTAGTGGCCTGATTTTCATGCGTAAAAAGGTTGGGGCGTTCAAGACCGAGCATATCGAGTTCTTCCACCTTGACCCCGAACACAAGGTGCTGGCCTGGGAACGCTGGGACGATGGCGGCAGCCAGGTCGCGGTGGTCGCCAACTTCAGCGACGATTCGCTGGGCGATTATCACGTCCCCAATTTCCCCGACGGCGATTGGCACGAATATACCTTCGACTACGATATTCACGTCGAAGGTGGTCAGTTAGTTGACCTGCTTGGTCAAAGCCAGTGCAAGATTTATATCAAGAAGTAACTTTTGGCAATAAAAAATTCGGTTCCGCAAAATCGCCGATTTTGCGGAACCGAATTTTTTATTGCCAAAATCAGGAAAGCGGCGCGGTTAGTTCAACCTGAATCCCATCGGGGTCGTCAAAGCTGAGAACGGCAATGCCAAATGGGGTCAGGTCAGTGAGTTCACCGTGCTTTACCCCCTGCTCATCGAAAAGAGCGACGGCTTTTTCCAGTTCAGCTTTGTTCGCGACGCTAAAGCTGAGATGATCCAGCCCGACCCGGTGCGGACTGAAGCTATCGTTTTCAATCGCTTTAGTTCCGTCCCAGGGCAAAGTGAGACCCAGCAGCATATTGCCGTTGCTGAGGACTACGCCGGGCGGCAGTTCCACCGCCAGCTTAAAGTTGAGTAGCCCGGTATAAAAAGCTTGCGAACGAGCTACATCAGTAACAATCAACCGAACATGGTGAACACCACTCACGCTAATCTGCTCTGACATGCGTTTTCCTTTCTACTATTTTGTTTGGGAAAAATTCTGAGAATCCTCGATTGAACTGAAAGAAGGTTACAAGCCAGGATTTTACGGGTTGAAGTTAGTTTAATTATAACATACGCTTTGTAGTTGAGCAGAGTGTAAGCGTCCTATTTTGCATTTATCCGGCTCTGAAGGGCTGACTCTTACCCACAATGCAGATTTGGGTTCAAATACCCGGACATGAATGTCCGGGCTAAGAAATAAACCAGCCTTTTTAGCCCGGACATTCATGTCCGGGTTCAGATGTGGGTAAGAGTTAGCTCTTCAGGGCCGGGTTTGCTTAACCCTGCGCCTGACATTTCGCGTACCCATAAACAGAAATCTAGCCACGCCGACACACGAAAATCAGTCTGCCGCTTCCGGCTTCGTATTCATCAAATTCGGTTGAGCCGTATAAATCTTCGAGTGAAAATCCACCTTTGTCCAGCAAAAGCTCCATTTCGTAGCGATAGGTGTAGCGCAAGCTAAAGCTAGTCACGGTGCGCTTGAGTGTGCCGTCAGGAGCAGTTTCGTCGTAGAAATAGGTGTGGTGGCGCTGCTGCTCGGCGCTGTTGGCGGTGGTGCTGAGGAAGACATGCACCGTGCCGCCGGTTGGGGGGTTGGGAAAAGTAGTGTTCAGTTCCAGCCGACCATCGGCGGGATAGTTCTCTTTTTCTTCCGGGTTCAATATGTCCACAATAAAAAGACCAACCGGGGCGAGGTGACGACGCGCCGCCCGTAAAAAACTTAGCTGGTCTTCTTGAGTCAAAAGGTGCTGGAACGAATTGAGGGCAATAAAGATTAAATCGAATTGTTCACCCGCCAACTCAAAATCGCGCATATCGGCCTCGATAAAGCGCCCGCGCTTTTGAGTTTCTTCCGGCTCTACCGCCAGCTTTTGCCGAGCAAGATTGAGCATGGCACTCGAATTATCCAGCCCGGTGACGCGAAATCCGGCCTGCAACAACGGCAGCGCCACCCGCCCCGACCCGCATCCTATCTCCAAAATCCGCGCCTGCGCCCCCGCCTGTCGTGCCATCTCCCGATAAAAATCGAGGTCGCCCGTGATGCGGCTGTATTCGAGGTCATAATAATAGGCGATAGGATTGTAATCACTCATAGGTTTGGCAACTAAGTTTCATCCTCTGATTTCACGATTAAGAAAGTATCTGCGAGGCAAATATATCACGTTGGCGGGCAAACAACAATTCTTTGGGGGAAGGAACACAGATGAACACGGATTAGCACAGATGGAATTGGATTTAGTTCGATTTTAATCCTCATAGGCAAAATTGAGGTTTATGAGGAACAATCGAGGGCATAGCCCCCTCCTACACCGAAAACGGTATTTCCCCTCATTTTGCGAAGCTCATTAGTAAAGTTAAAGATTTTTCGCTATAATAGAGTTATTGTCAAGCCGAATAAAGTGCTGGTTCATTCAGAGTGGAGTGTTTTGATGTCCGAGGACGTTCTTCCCAAAAACAAAAAATTGAAGGTTTTTCTCTGCCATTCGTCCGGGGATAAACCGAAAGTGCGCGAATTGTACCAGCAATTGCGGAATGATGGATTTGAACCCTGGTTGGATGAGGAAGATTTGCTGCCCGGTCAATATTGGGAAGAAGAAATTGAGCAGGCGGTAAAGAATGCTGATGTAGTTTTGGTTTGTCTATCGGAGGCAGCTATAACTGCCAGAGGTTACGTTCACAAGGAGATGCGCTACGCGCTGGATGTGGCAGACCAGCAGCCCGAAGGCACAATTTTTCTCATCCCGCTCAAGTTGGAAACATGTGAGATGCCCTTGCGATTGCGGCGCTGGCAATGGGTTAATTTCTTCGATAAGCGCGGCTACGAAGCACTTTTGAAAAGTTTGCGCTTGCGAGCTGAAAAATTGGGCCTAAAATTTGAGACGACCTTGATTGAACCGTCTCAAAATCTGCCTGCTACCCCATCCGAACAGCCGCCAGTTCAAATTTCTTCGGTGCAACCCCCTCGGCGAACGCTGGTTGAACCCGTTAAGCGGATAAAGCCAGATAACAGAAGTAAAACCAATAATCGAAAAACAAGGCAGCAAGCGGCTGGAATACCTGTCAGGCTGATGAAACCGCTGCCCGCCTTGAAGCCGGATGCTACGGAACAAGCTCGTTCGTTGCCCGAAATAAACGACGCTCAGACCGAATCCCTGCCTATACCAACCGCGCAATTTGAGATTCCTTCGGTTCAACCGCTGCCACAGGCGACGGCTGAACCAATCAAACCAACCAACCCGCCGCCCGCCCCAAAGCCTGTTGAGGAAACGGAACAGGAACGCCTGTTGCGCGAACTAAACGACCCGCGCACCGACCACAAGCGGCGGCAAGCTATCGGCGAAAGCCTGAGCAAACTCGGCGATACCCGGCCCGGCGTGCGAATATACCAGAACGGTACGCCCGAAATATTCTGGCTACCCGTTGCGCCGGGCGGCAAGCTTAAGATTGAGAATGAGAGCTTTAATATTGCGCCTTTTTATATCAGCAAATATTTAATAAATTATGCTCAATATGATGCTTTTTTCAAGGCTGAAGACGGTTTTAAGAATTTGGAGTGGTGGCGGGACATGCCAGAAGAATACCGAAAACAAAAACTGGACGAACAACGCACTAAAGTCTGGAATAACCCACGTGACAGTATATCGTGGTATCAGAGCGTGGCGTTTGCGCGTTGGCTAAATCATCGGCTGGCTGGTCAGGAATTGCCCAACCCCGGCGGGTCTGGCGCTACCTTGAAAATAGGCCAGAATGCCCAGGTGCGTTTGCCGCTAGAATGGGAGTGGCAATGGGCGGCGCAAGGAGGTAGCCAACAGAGAGAATATCCCTGGGGTAATTGGAAGGAGGGCCATGCCAACACAAAGGAGGCGGGGTTGGCTCAAACGATAGCAGTAGGGATGTATCCGCAAGGGGCGGCTATCTGTGGAGCAGAAGACATGAGCGGACAGTTGTGGGAATGGTGTCAGAACGAATATGCTAATCCGAGAGCAATGATTGTGAATAATAGCACAAACACGCGGGTGCTGCGGGGCGGTGCGTTCAACCTCCTTGCTAGCGGCGCCGCCTGTGCCTTCCGTAACGACCTCAGCCCGTTCTCCGGCTACGACGGTTGGGGTTTTCGGGTGGT
>JBBQXW010000314.1:0-8575 GCA_038209275.1 Chloroflexia bacterium
CCAGCGATGACCAGTTGAATACCGCGATATTTCAGGGTAGTCGCGGCCTGTTCTCGCGACGACCCCGCCCCAAAATTCCAGCCGCCCACCAGAATATCGCCTTCCCGCGCAATCTTTTGAAATTCGGGGTCATAGTTGAGCATGGCTTTGGTTGCCATTTCGGAAGGAGTCATATTATCCTGGTAGGTAAATTCTTTGCCGTAGATGCCGTCGGTGTTCATATTATCTTTGGGCGTAAAGAGTAATTCGCCTTCCAGCCGGGTTGGGAAGCCTTCGATTATTTCGACTGGCTCGATTACTGCCGGGCGGATTGGATGCAGCTTTATCTCGCCTACAACCGCGCTAGTGCTGGATTCGCCTGGCCCGGTGATATAGCCCGCTGCCGCCGATGCCGCCACTACCGCCGGACTTGCCAGATAAACCTGGGCCTGTGGCGACCCCATGCGACCCTTGAAATTGCGGTTGGTCGCCGAAATCGCTACTTCGCCCGCTTCCAGTGTTCCCTCGCCCAATCCGATGCACGGCCCGCAACCGGGCGGCAGGGTAATTGCGCCCGCCTCGACCAGCGTATCCCAGTAGCCGCGCTGCCGCGCCTCCGCCTCGACATTGGAGGAAGCCGCTGCCAGATAAAATTTTACGCCCGGCGCAACTTTTTTATCTTTTAATACCGCCGCCGCCTGACCAATATCTTCTAATCGGCTATTAACGCAGCTTAACAAATACGCCCTATCAATCTTGAGATGGCGGCTTTCTACTTCGGGCAGCGACATCAGGGTTTTAACCTCGTTTGGCCCGGCTACAGTTGGCGAAATCGAGGCAAGGTCAAAAGTAATTTCTTTGGCATAGTAAGCATCTTCGTCAGCTTTTAAATCCAGATGGTCGAATTCTTCAATCATAGTGCGGGTGATGCGGGGTTTTGTGTCGCCGCGCTGCTCGAAATAAGCTACTCGGTTCAATAGATAATTGCGTAGCACTTCATCGTAAGGGAAAATACCGACCAGTGCGCCCCATTCGGTAGTCATATTGGCAATCGTCTTGCGCTGGTCTATCGTCAGGCTGTTCGCCCCTTCGCCGACAAATTCAATCGCACAATTTAGTAATTCATCATTTGAAAAGGTGCCGATAAGGGCCAGAATAATATCTTTGCCACTCACGCCCGGCCTGAGTTTACTGGTCAGCGTAACCTTTACGATTTCGGGAATCTGCCACCAGGTCTGCCCGGTAGCCCAGATTGCCGCCGCATCGGTGCGTACTACTGCCGTCCCGACTGCGCCCAGCGCGCCATAAATATTTGAATGAGAATCCGAGCCAACCACCAGCGTACCGGGCAGCACAAACCCTTCCTCGCACATTACCTGATGGGCAATACCGCGCCGGGCCGGGTAGAACGCAATACCGTGTTTTTTGGCAAAGGCTTCGATTTTGGCATATTTAGCTAAATTTTCCGGGCTGGTATTTTGAACATCGTGGTCAAGCCCAAACATCGGTTGGTCGGCATCAAAGATGCGTTTCGCCTCCATACTTTCAAATTTGGGAATAACCGCGCCAGTATTATCGTGGGTCATTACGTGTTTTGGTCGCACCGCCACAAAATCATTGGCATAAACTTTTTGGCCCGGTTTCAGGCCCACCGCATACCGTTCTACAATTTTTTCAATGAGGGTCTGGCCCATAGCTTCTTTCTGCCTCCAAATTTTGTTGAATTTTCTAAAAATGATTTACTTTCGACACAGTATTATAGCAGAAATCCTCTGCTCAATAGATGAAGCTAAGGGAGGTTAGAAGAAAATAAAAATCCGCTCCGAAGGAGCGGATTTTTATTTTCTTCTACGTCTACCAGATTAGAGGTATTGCTGAATCTGGGAGAGGATGTACTCTTTGGGGCGGTAGCCAACAATGCGCTTAACTTCCTGACCACCCTTGAAGAGAACCATGGTCGGGATGCTCATAATGCCGAACTGCTGGGCAACGCCCTGGTTGTCATCTACATCTACTTTGACAACTTTGAGTTTGCCGTCCTGCTCGTTGTTAATCTGCTCCAACACGGGGGCAACCATCTTACACGGGCCACACCAGGCCGCCCAGAAATCTACCAGCACCGGCTGTGCGCCGCTACCCTCAATGACCTCACTCTTGAAAGTATTGTCGGTCACTGCTTCCGGTTTAGTTACCATTTCAATGTCTCCTTTGTTAATTCAAAAATAATTGGTTCTTGTCTTTTTATTATGTTATTGTTTCAATCAAGCACTTTTTGGGCCAAAATTGCCTTCAGCGCAGTTTTTTATAGCTGAAAATAAATTTCAGTCCATTAAGTATACGCCGCCAATCCCCCTATGTCAAACATTTTTTGTGGGAGAATTATGAATAGGTTGAGGGAAAGTTGTTTGACAGTCGGCACGCTATACCAGATAATCAAGCGGTTATTTTGAGTTTAACCTGGACTTTGGAATACGGAACTTAGAAGGAATTGGTATCAGGAGGATAAAGAACCAGATGGCACAAATCAAATTTGGCACGGATGGCTGGCGGGCAGCGATTGCCGAAGATTATACTTTTGAGAATGTGCGTAAAGTTTCGCAAGCGCTGGCGACTTATATGCAGGCGATAGGTGAGGCTGAAGCTGGGTTGGTAGTTGGCTATGACCCGCGTTTTAATTCGGAATACTTTGCCGCCGCCGTAGCCGAAGTTGCTGCCGCCAATGGCATTAAAACTTCTTTGACCCAGACTTTTACCCCGACTCCGGCAGTTAGCTATGCCGTGGTGGAGCGCAAGGCCGGAATGGGCGTGGTAATTACCGCCAGCCATAATCCGGCTACCGACAACGGCTTTAAAATTAAATCGAAGCAGGGCGGCGCGGCTTCGCCCGAAATGGTGGCCGAAGTAGAGAAACTGCTCGATACTACGCCGGTGAAACGGATGCCGCTAACTCAGGCGCTTAAAAAAGGACTGGTCGAATACTTTGATGCCAGTCCCGCCTATGTTGCCCAGCTTGGCCGGATGGTGGATATTGAGGGTATTAAAGCGGCGGATATGACGCTGGTGGTAGACGCGATGTACGGAGCGGGTCAGGGCTATTTCCCGCGTATCCTTACGCCAGGCAATATTGGCGTAGCGGAATTGCACGGCACCCGCAACCCGCTTTTCCCCGGTATGCACAACCCCGAACCGATTGCCCGCAATTTAACCGAATTAATGCGGCTACTGACCGATAGCGATAGCAGCGAACTGGGCGTGGCTAACGATGGCGATGCTGACCGGGTAGGGATTGTGGATGAGAACGGGCGCTTTATGAACCAACTTGAGGTGTTCGGGCTGCTGTGTCTCTACGAGCTTGAGGTAAAAGGCGAACGGGGCGCGATTATCAAATCGCTTTCGACTACTTCGATGGCGGAAAAGTTGGGCAAAATCTATGGGGTAGAGGTGTTTGAAACGCCGGTTGGCTTTAAGCACATCGGCCCAAAAATGATGGAAATAAACGCGCTAATCGGTGGCGAGGAGAGCGGCGGCTTTGCCTTCCGAGGACATATCCCCGAACGCGACGGCATTTTGTCGGGCCTTTTTATTGCCGATATGATGATTCGGCTCAAGAAGACTGCCAGCGAGTTGCTGCAATACCTGTTCGATAAAGTCGGGCCGCACTACTATGACCGCATTGACTTGCAGTTCGATCAGTCGAAGCGCAACGATATTTTGCAGCACATTCGCACCAATCCGCTCAAAACTATTGCCGGAATGCCCGTCGTCAATATCCGTGACGACGATGGCTTCAAGTATTACAGCGAGGACGGTAGCTGGCTACTAATTCGCTTTAGCGGCACCGAGCCGATTATGCGGGTCTATACCGAAACCACCGCGCCCGAAAAAGTCCAACAAATGCTGGACGATGGTCGCAAGCTAACGGGAGTCTAACGATTTACGATTTACGATTTACGATTTACGATTTACGATTTACGATTTCTTTTCCTCAGCTTTTGAAATTTTTGCAAAAATTTCAAAAGCTGAGGAAAGTCGAGGATGCCCATGAGTTCAGTATTAGATATTGTGTCGGAATGGCACACTGCTTTAAATACAGGTGAGATTGAGCGGCTTTTGGCGCTGGTTCAGGAAGATGTAGAAGTGGGTGGGCCACGCGGTACGACACGCGGCGCGAAGGTGGTCGGTGAGTGGTTTGGACGGGCCAATGTGCGCTTGCAGCCGCTGCGCTTTTTTAATCGAGAAAATGTCGTAGTGGTGGAAGAGCAAGGCGAGTGGTTTTCTCCTGATAACGGTCAGGTTACGAGCAGTCAAGTGGTGGCTACTGTTTTTGTGGTAACAGATAGCCTTATCTCGCGCATCATGCGCTATGATAGCGTCGAAGCCGCCTTGAAGGAAGCCGGGCTTGAGACATCGGACGAACTAGAAATAGATTAATTTATACCAGTTAAGGTAACAAAATCATGAGTCAAGTTATAACGGTCAATTTACCAGAACCAGTTTACCAGCGGCTTAAAGAACGGGCTGAACACACTCAACGAAGCGTAGAAGACGAGTTGGTAGAAATGGCTGCTACTATCCTTCCTGAAGAAGAGAAACTACCAACCGAACTGGCTAATGCAGTATCCGCCCTTCAGTTATTGGATGACAAGACTTTATGGCAGGCCGCACGTACCCACCTTTCAGCTAAATTAATAACTAAAATGGAGCGGCTGCACGACCACCGACGCAATGGTAATTTGAATAAGATTGAAGAAGAAGAGTTAGCCGACTTAATCAAGGAATACGAAAAGGCGATTGTAATTCGTTCTGAAGCAATGGGCATCCTGATGGAACGTGGGTACGATATTTCTAAGCTGGTAAATAAGAAAAAAGCGTGAGCGGCAAATACATACCAAAAGCTCTGCGCGGACGAGTAGCAAATCAGGCCAAATACCGTTGCGGTTATTGTCAAATCCAGGAAGAAGTGGTAGGAATGGCAATGGAAATTGACCATTTATTACCAAGAGCGCAGCAAGGTGCTACCGATGAAGAAAATCTATGGTTGGCGTGTTCGGCCTGTAATGATACAAAGAATGACCGAACTAAGGCACGTGACCCTTTGACAGATGAGGAAGTACCGCTATTCAATCCTCGCAAACAAGTTTGGCAAGAACATTTCAGTTGGACTGCTGAACGGGATAGAATTATTGGTTTGACCGCTACAGGTCGCGCCACCATAACGGCGTTAAACCTCAACCGATTTCATCTGGTGCGTTCCAGGCGCATCTGGGTGAAAGCCGGAGTACATCCTCCTAAAGATTGATTATTTTCTTAGTTTTTGAGAATTTTTTGCAAAAAATTCTCAAAAACTAAGACTTCAGCAGGTTTCGATTTGTGGGTGAGCGAAAGTTTTATGTTTGGTATTGGTTCAGAACCAGTTGAGCGGGCGGTAGATGAGGGCCAGTTGAAGGAAGGTCAGACTAAAGCCGACGATTGACCCGGCGATAACCTGGGCCAGGGTGTGAGCGCGTATATGGACTCGCGCCCAGCCAACTAGCGGCAGCACCAGGAATAAGGGTAATATTATCCAGCCAAAGAGCAGAGTCAGCACCGCCAATGGCCCACCAATACCGATAGCGTGGGCGCTGATTTTCCAGTAGAGGTTAATAACAGTAACGATGACCCCATTGACGGCATTTACCAGCATAAACGCTACCACCACGCCAGGGCCAAGCAGCCAGTAGATAAACCCCGCCCCAATTAGTGAACACCCAATTCCTACCGCATAAGGAATACTGCGCTGTTGCCGGACAGAAATATCGAGGTCGGTAACTTTTTTATGGCGATAAAGAAAAATAATAAAGATGCTCGGCAAGGTCGAGCTAAAAGTAATCGAGAAAAAGAGGCTGACCCACAAATCGAGGGTGCTGCCGCCACTGTGGGCCTGGTCGTACAGGCCCAGTAGCGTAAAAATTGGCGCGGCTATCAAAGGTGGCACGGTGAAACTGGAGATAAAGCGGGCGGCGTAAGCGCTTCGTGCAGTTGCCATCAAAAGGTACGTTCGACCAGGAAAGTACAGAGCGTTTTAAGTTGCACCAGTGATGGATTCTTTTCCACTTCGCCCCCGGCGGCAGCATCCAGCGCGACCCAGGCTTCGTGCTTGTGGCGGTCAGCTTGTTCCTGAGCGTATTCTCTGGCCTGACATTCTTCCAGCGCACCCAGCACAAAACGTTCTTCTTCCGGCGTTACCGGGTCGGTTCGCTTGTAGATATTGAGCAAGCGGTCACGAGTTGCGCCCTGGCTCTGGTTCAGAGCGAATAGCACTGGCAAGCTTTTCTTGCGCCGCCGAATATCGCTACCAGTTGGTTTGCCCGTATCCGCCGACAATCCCCAGATACCCAGAATATCATCGCGTATCTGAAAGCCCAGCCCGATTTTGCGCCCGAACTCGGCAAAATTATTCAGCCGCACTTCGTCCTGAATTGCCGCCAGTGCGCCCGTATAAGTCGAGCAGCTAATCAGGGCCGCCGTCTTGCCGCCAATCATATCCAGATACATTTCGGGCGTAACCGCTAAATCGTCCTCGAACGATAAATCTTTGTGCTGCCCCAATGCCAGCTTGACCGAAGTATCGGCGATATGTTGGGCAATCCGCAAGGTGCGGGCCGCTTCCAAACCACGCTCGGTAGCCCGATAAAGCCGCCGGAAAGCTAGAACGTGCAGACAGTCGCCGACGTTTATCGCTTTTGGTTTGCCCCAAATAGCCCAACTGGTCGCCCGTCCGTGCCGCTCCAAATCATCGTCTTCGATGTCATCGTGAATCAGGCTGTAGTTATGAATCATTTCGATGGCGGCGGCAACGGGCAAGGCAGGCGCTAAATCTGCCGCCGCGCCGTCCGGGTGCGCGCCCTGATAGGCCAGCAGCGCCATTACGGGTCTCAGTTTCTTACCGCTCTTGGCGTTAGTCGCTGGCTTAAAATCGCGGTCGAGCCAGCCAAAGTGATAGCTGATGGCGTTGTGCATCCATTCGTCCAGCCCAATTGCCAGTTCCGCCTGTATCTCGGCGTTAATCATCGGCCCAAAGCGGGCCAGCGCCTCAGTAAAATCAACTTGCTGTTGCAAAAAACGAACCTTTCTTTTTTTCTCTGCTTTGGAAATTTTTTACAAAAAAATTTCCAAAGCAGAGAAATTTTCAATTTAGTGCCTAAAATGGCGCGTCCCAGTAAAGACCATCGCCAGATTGTATTTGTTGGCGACTTCTAGCACGTCGGTATCGCTGATAGAGCCGCCGGGCTGAATGATGGCGGTTACGCCACCGAGGGCGGCGGTTTCTACGCCGTCTACCTTCGGGAAATAAGCATCGCTGGCTAGGACGCTGCCCTGTCCGCGTATCCCAGCTTTAGCCAGGGCAATTTTTACCGCGTCTACCCGGCTAGGCTGACCCGCGCCCATGCCGACTATCGCGTGGTTTTTGACCAGCACAATTGCGTTCGATTTGATATGTTTGACGGTGTGCCAGGCAAAGCGCAAGTTGGTCACTTCTTCCAGGGTTGGCTGGCGCGTTGTCATTACGTCCATGTGAATATCGCGTTCCAGTAAAGCATCGGGCGTTTGGGCCAGAAAACCGCCTAGTACGGGCCGCAAATCGAGCGTCATAGTTATCTGGTCAATTCCGGCGTAGACATCACCGACTGCCAGCAGCCGCAACGATTTTTTCTTCTTGAAAATTTCTTCGGCTTCGCTGGTAAATTCGGCAGCAATAACCACCTCGTAAAAGCTACCGATAATTTGCTGGGCCAGTGCGCCATCTACTGCCCGGTTGACTGCAATAATACCCCCGTAAGCCGAAAGCGGGTCGCCTGCCAGCGCGCGTTCAAAGGCCACGTTCAAATCGCTATGGGTCGCCAGCCCGCAGGGGTTGGCGTGTTTGATAATGGCGACGGTGGGAGAGCTAAAATCGCGCACAATATTGAGGGCAGCGTCAGCATCCATAATATTATTGTAGGAAAGCTCTTTGCCTTGAATCTGGCGGGCTTTGTTCAGGGCGGTAAAGCGTTGCTCGGCGTTGCTCTTCCAGCTATAGAACGCGGCAACTTGATGCGGGTTCTCGCCGTAGCGCAAATCTTGCACTTTATCGAGAGCCAGCGTGAACTGGTCGGGGAAGCGCTCGGTAGGCTGGCGCAAATACTGCGAAATCAAGGTATCGTAATAGGCGACGTGCTGGAAAGCTTTTACCGCCAGCTTTTGTCGGTATTCCTGCGGAACCATGCCGCCATAGCTTTTTAGCATATCCAGGATTTCGGTGTAATTTTCGGGGCTGACCACCACCAGCACATGCTCGAAATTTTTGGCGGCGGCGCGTATGAGGGTTGGCCCGCCAATATCAATGCTTTCGATTGCCTCTTCCAGCGTTACGTTCAGCCCGGCAATTGTTTTGGAGAAAGGATAGAGATTGCTGACCACTAAATCAATCGGCACAATTTGATGTTCGGCGAGGGTTGCCATATGTGCGGCATCGTCGCGCTTTGCCAGAATTCCGGCATGAATAGCCGGATGCAAGGTTTTGACTCGTCCATCCAGAATTTCGGGAAAGCCCGTCACATCCGAAACAGCCTGTACC
>JBBQXW010000315.1:0-8571 GCA_038209275.1 Chloroflexia bacterium
GGGTTTTCGTGTGCTTCATTAACGCTCAAAATCTGGTATTATATAAGGAACTTGAAACAAAACCGATAGTGAAGCCCCTGAAAAAAACCAGGAGAGATTTATGCCGAAAGGTAAGCCGGGCAGTGGAAAGAAAGCCAGCGCCCCCGTCGAGAAAACCCCTTTGAAAAGCGTGGTCGAAATTTTAAGCGAAACAAACAGCAGCCCAGTATTGATGGCCTCGCTGCTAGAAGAAGGCAGCAGCGAAGTAATTGTGCATAACCAGGCAGTGTTGCTCGAATTTAATACCCCGCAATTGTTGGAAGAAGTCATGCGAACTACTTTACTGGCTCGGTTTGTCGTGCGCCAGGTTGGGGAGCAAGCTTTGATGGTAGACCATTCTAGCCAGGACGAATTAGTCAAGCTCTTGACCAAGAAAGGTTATGAACCCAGAGTAAGCTAAAAACCTCCAGCGTAAGGCAGTAGTAGGGGTTCAATTTATTGAACCCAATCGGGCCTGATAAATCAAGCCCCTACCAAATTATGCTATAGAATTGAGACAGGGGAAGTTGGATTTAGCTATGATGAGAGATAAAGTTAATATGCTTTCACTTTTAATTGCGGGTAAAACGCTTGCGCTGGATAGCAAGCTGAACGAAGGGCAATTGCAAACCCTTTTTGATAGTTACAACGCGGCATCGCTGCAAAGGTTGGCGGCGGGCCGGGGTTTACCAACTAATTCCAAGAAAGACCTCAATATCCGAAGTCTAGCCCGAAATTTTTACGACGAGAAAAATATTCGGCAGGCTCTCCAAAAATTGCCCAAAGAAGGGCGCATGGCTATGACCCGCCTGGTGCGGTTGGGTGACGAAGATGGGACAATGCCTTACGCAGAGCTAAAGCAACAATTAACTACCCGCCACGACGCGAATTTTGCCAGAGCCGCTTGCGCTCAACTAATCAGCAGTGGGCTGGCCTTGTTTGCTTTCCGGCGCAAAAATCAGCTTAGTTTTGAAACGACTTATACCAAGCACGACATCGAAACTCCGGGTGGTTTTGTCCTGCCAAACACCAATTCTCCGGCAGATATGCAAGTCGTGGTCTGGATGCCGCCGCAGGTTCGTAAATTAATTGAAATTGACCCGCAGTTGGACGCTCAGTTACAGCCAGTCACGCTTCAGCCTTATGCAGGAAAAGCCGAGCCACAGTTGAAAACGTCGGCCCGTTTTGAGAATTTGCTGGCTGATATTTTTACTTTTACCCGCTACGTGGAGCAAAACAAACCCAAAGTATTGCAATCGGGTCAGTTAGGCAAGCGCGATTTTAGCAAACTGGCAACCCAGGTAATGCTTAAAGATGAAACGTCTTTGCAAGAGGCCCGGCAGTTAAACGATTTGCCCCGGCTCAACTTTTTGTGGCAGGTGCTACTCGGTGCCGGGCTAATTGAGGTGCATCGGGCCAGTAGTCAGGTGCGAGTCAGTGAATTACTCCCGGTCTTTTATAATTTGCCCCGACCAGAGCAAATCCGCGAAATAGCGAAAGGTTGGGCTAATTCGGAGCTAAACGAATTTACCCGCCTGACTAATCTGCAATTCTTGACCACTGACCCGGCCCAGAGCGATATACCCACTATTCAACGGCAGCAGCAGGCCCGGCAACGGCTTTTGAAATTATGGCAGCAGCTTTTCCAGGCTAACCAGTTACCCTTTCAGGCAGTTGGCGGCGACTGGCTCGATTTTACTTCATGGTTGGCAGTAGTAAAAGAGAATGCTTATGAATTGCTGATTAAGCATACTCATCCGTCGGATAAATCGAATTATGGCTATTACTATGCCTCCTACCTGGGTAACTTTGGGCCGGGGTATTATAGGGGCTTTATCCATAAATCAAAACCGCCCAGAGCCGACGACAAACGCGCTGCCTACGGTTACGCCGGAGACCACAGTCGGGCGCTAAGTCTGGATAGCGATTGGGAGTGGGTCGAAGGAGAATGGATCGCCTATTTGCTGGGCGAAAGCCTGTGCTGGTTGGGCCTGACCGAATTGGGCCTGGACGAAAAGACCCAAAAGCCGGTGGCTTTTCGCTTTAGCACCGCCGGACAGGAATTTCTGACTGGTCAACCCTCGGCCCAAACCCAGGCTACCGAGCAGCAGTTAGTTGAACTGGCGGCCCATGCTCCCGAACTGGCCCGTCCCCTGATAGTCCAGCCCAATTTTGAGGTGCTGGTGCTAAGTCCGCTCCAAAATTTACCCTTGCTGCGCCAGCTAGACCAGTTTGGGGTACAGGCCAGTCTGGGTGATGTGGCGCTTTATCGCATCAACAAAGAAAGTGTGCTGCGCGGTTTGCGGCAAGGCTGGGAATCTTCGGCTATTCTCAAACTTTTGCAGGAAAATAGCCGTGTGCCAGTCGCCCAAAATATTGAAACCAGTCTGCAAGATTGGGGCGCGGCTTTCGAGCGATTGATTTTGCGGCCCAACTCTACCCTGCTGGAAGTAGGCGATCCGGCCCGGCTGGAAAAAGTGCTAAACACCCGACCCGATTTAGGGTTGCGCCGCCTGGGTAGCCATTTTGCGCTGGTGGCGGCGAACAAGGCTGGTGTGGCGGCCCAGGCACTGGCAGCCGCCGACGCGCCCGACCCGAAAAAGGTTAAGCCGATTAGCCCCACCGTAATCAATAATGCTCAAATAGTGCGCGGTACATTAAGCTTTCAGGATGCCTACACTTTGCAGGTTGAAACCGCCACGCCTTACCAGCTTTACAAACTGGGCCAGTTTACCGAACTGGTAAGCTGGGAACGCGCCACCCGGCGGGCCGTGCTTAAACTGACGGCGGCGGCAGTAGACCGCGCCCGTCAGTCTGGCCTCAACTATAAAACAATTGTAGATATTTATAACAACTGGCTTCCAGCGAGCAAAGCGACCACCCCTTATCCCGAAACCGATCTGGCTCTTAAGGGTTGGTTGGGCGAGTATGGTGCTGCCAGCGAAATTGAATCAGAACCGGCCATGCTGCTGCAAGTCAGTAATTCCCAGATTTTGGATGACCTTTTCGACATTGCGCCCTATAGTGATTGGCTACTCAGCCGCCCATCAAAAAATCTGGCACTGGTCAAGCAAACCGAATTTGAGGCTTTGCGCGAGGCGCTGGCTAAACTAAATATTACTTTCAAAGAAGGCGTAACTTACAGAGAACCCACTGCTCCAAGTGGTTTTGGTTTATCGCCTTTTGGCCTGAGTTTACCAGCCGGAGCTAACGCCAATTCTTTTGCCGACATTCTCAATAATATTTTGGCTGGTAGGGGAGGCGGCGGGCTGCTTGACTTTGATGATGACGACGATGACGATTTTGATGATGGCGATTTTGGGACTGGCGAAGACCCCGATATGATTACCCACCTGCTGATCGAAATGCGGAGTCTTTTGACCGAGCTTAAACCCCCTGGCGCTACCGATTATATGACCTATTTGACCAATCAGCGGTTTGCCCAGCAATTGCTCAATCGGGTGGAAATAGAAGGAGGCAATGCTAAAAATCGGCGGGATAAATATTGGAATGACAAGCACGAAGAAGCCCATTATTACGCCGATTTAACGCCGAGCGAACGCCGCGAAGCCCTGACTGAAAGTGCGCTCGAAGCTATGACCAGTACGCTCCAACTCGAACGACAGGCGGCGGTAGGTCTATTAAGTCTGGTCGGTACAAAGGTAGCCCGCGATATTACTCAATTTCTTTACCACGCCGACCCAATCGTGCGCTACAACGCCGGGCTGGTACTGGCAGAAGTCGGTGATCGCGAGTCGCTGACGCATCTGCAAGCCGTCCTCAACGACCACGCCAACACCAGCCTGGGAACGGTGGCCGAGGCCGCCGAGAAAGCCGCCGGAGCGATTAAACGGCGCTTGAACGTTTAGCGCTTATCCGGCCCTGAAGAGCCGCGCTAAAGATAAATGAGCCGAATTTTTTAGCCCGGACGTTCACGTCCGGGTTGGCTTGACCCTGGTGCAAAAAACTGACGCTCACCCCTTCAAGGCATTTTTAGAGACTGAATTGGCGAAATATGTTACAATCGCCATGTAATAGCCTGCCCGTTAGAACTAAAAGCTAAATTTTAATTTGTAAACCCCTATTCCCATTCAAGGAGGAATGTACATGGATTTCGCTTATACTGACAAAGTTAACGATTTGCGGAAGCGCGTCCTGGATTTTATGGACGAGTATATTTATCCGAATGAAGCGACCTACCGCGAACAGCTTGAAGCCGCCAGCGACCCGCACCATCACGCCGAAATAATAGACGAGCTAAAGCCGAAAGCCAAAGCTGCCGGGCTATGGAATCTCTTTCTGCCCGACAAAGAGCATGGCGCGGGCCTGACCAACCTGGAATACGCCCCGCTTGCCGAAATTATGGGCCGGGTTGGGTGGTCTTCCGAAGTTTTCAACTGTGCCGCGCCCGATACTGGCAATATGGAAATTATCGCTCAGTTCGGCACGCCGGAGCAGAAAGCGCAATGGCTTACCCCATTGCTGAATGGCGAAATTCGTTCGGCTTTTGCCATGACCGAGCCGGATGTCGCCAGTTCCGACGCAACCAATATTCAGCTTTCGATTGAGCGCGACGGCAACGACTACGTGCTGAACGGACGCAAATGGTGGATTTCCGGCGCGGCCCGTCCGCGCTGCCAGATTTTCATCGTGATGGGCAAGACTAACCCGGAGAACCCCAACAAGCACCAGCAGCAGAGCATGGTTCTCGTCCCTAGAGATACCCCCGGCGTAACGGTCAAACGCAATTTGAAAGTGATGGGCTACGTAGACAACGAAAGCCACTGCGAAGTGCTGTTCGAGAATGTGCGCGTGCCAGTCAGCAATTTGCTAGGCGAGGAAGGCGGCGGTTTTGCGATTGCCCAGGCGCGGCTTGGGCCAGGCCGGATTCACCACTGTATGCGCTCCATCGGCGCGGCCCAAAAAGCCCTCGAACTAATGGTGCAACGCGCTCTTTCCCGCGCTCCCTTCGGCAAACCGCTTTCGGAGCAGGGCGTGATTCAGGAGTGGATTGCCATGTCGAAGCTGGAAATTGAGCAGGCCCGTTTGCTCGTTCTCAAAACGGCCTGGATAATTGACAATTTTGGCAAAAAAGCGGCCCAGAGCGAAATCGCGATGATTAAAATCATTGCGCCAGAAGTGCATACCAATGTCACCAGTCGGGCCATGCAGGTCTTTGGCGCGGGCGGATTGAGCGAGGATTATCCGTTAGCCTCGATGTGGGCGCATGGTCGCATCCTGCACATCGCCGACGGCCCGGACGAAGTCCACAAGCGTTCGTTGGCTCGTTCGGTCATTCGCGAGTTGAGCAAGGATTAAGTTTTTAACCACCGATGAACCCAAATGAACCCAGATTTTTAAAGTATTTGTATTTTATCTGTGTTCATTTGTTTTGGGTTCATCGGTGGTTTTTATTTTTACTTCCCACTTCTTTTAATCAAGGGCGCGGTTCGTAGATAAACCACACATCCCTAAACTTTACATAATAGCTTTCACGAATAGCCTGTAGCAGCTCAGGAGGCCAGATATTGCGTGAACTTGGTTCGGTGCGCTCCAAATCGAGCGGCAGTAGAATAAGGCTGAAGTGCTTTTGCCGGATTTGGGCGGCTAATTCTTGCGGTTGCCATTTACCAGTGGCAGCTAATGCCCCCATCGTAAACACGTCATTGTACTCGACGTATTCAACCGATTTGCCGGAAAGGGCGGGCAACGCGACTTCTTCCGAAAGAATCGGGCCTTCGACGTTGCGAACGTATTTAAGGATGCCATCCAGCCGCGCCTGGGTAGCAGGGCTGGGTAAATTTAGGTCGAAGCCGTAATAATTCAGGCGCTCGTCCCAGCCGAACCAGAGTTGCGAGGCCAGCACCAGACTGAGTGCTATAGCTGCCAATTTGAGCCAGCTTTCAGGTTGGGCCAACAATTTTGTCAGGGCAGAAGCAGCCGCCCAACAAATTCCGGCGGCGGGCAATAGCAAGTGGTTGTGGTCGCCGCCCTTCACGCCGATGCTGATTGTGCCAAGTAAAGTTGCGGCACAAAAAATGATAGAGAATGGTAATTGAGGCAGTTGAGTTTTTGAAAATTTGTTGCCGGATAAGGAAACAAAGCGGTTTTTGAAAAAAAGAAAAAAGCTGACCAAAATCCAGCCCAACGCAGCTATCAGCCACCAAAAATTGTCGCTGGCAAAGACTTTGAACCAGTTAACCGTATCGGGCCACGACCAGGGCAGGGCGTGGTAGCTGATAATATGACGGTAAAATTCGTGTCGAGTGATAATTTCGAGCGTCAGGAAGGGCAGTAATAATCCTGCGGCAAGCCCGGCGCTGTATAACAAGCCTATTTTTGGATGGCGTAGCAGCAGCCAAAGTGCCGCCGCCGCCGGAGCAACCAGCGCGGTTTGTTTGGTATAGCAGGCCAGCCCAAAGCAGATGATTGAGAGAACGGGCAACAGGTACGCATATCTTTGTGAACGCGCTGGATTCCAGCCCAGCAAGGCGTAGCAACCCGCCAGCGCAAAGAAAACCATCAGCATATCGGCCCGGTTGCGACTGGCCCAGATAAGAAAAGGTGGGGTGGTGAGCAGGGCGGCACCAGCGACTAGGGCTATGAGTTTTGAGTTTTGAGTTTTGAGTTTTGAGTTTTGAATTTGGGTAGAAGTATTCGATGCTCGTAGAGAATTGGACGGGTGGTTTTCGCGGATGACTAGCAGGGCAATTAGGAGGGCGGAGCCGAGGGCGGCGGTGAAGGAGATGAGCCGACCTGCCAGCATATTTTCGCCCGTAAAGTTTATTAGAAAGGCGCTCAGATAATAGAAAACGGGCGGGTACGGGCCACTAATGAAGGAGGTGGGGGTAATTGGGTTATAGATGGGCAATCCCTGGCGTATTCGCAAAGTTTCGTCCAGCACCAGCCCTTCCGAACCGGGTCGCCAGTAGCTATCGGGTCGGTAGCCCAGCCACTCGAAGCTGATTTGCAGCGCATTAGCCAATCGCACCGCCGTTACTACTAGCAGTATCAGCAGCGAAAGATAAAGCGCCAGCCGTAATCCGACTGCACTCCAGCCTGAAATGCCTGATGGCTGGTCAATATTTGATTGCTCGGTAAGCTGAACTGGTGTCGGCAAAATTTAAAAAGCCCTTTGCTTGCGCTTATTTTGTTTGGTCGGGCAGTTTTAGCCTGCCGCTATTCCAGGACGTTTATAATAGCGTTTGGGCTGAGTCTGGTCAAGTTTGGGGAAAAGGAGAAAGGGGGAACAGGCGGGGTGAGCGTCAGTTTTTTGCAAAACCCGGACGTTCACGTCCGGGTTGGCTTGACTAGTGCAAAAATTGACGCTCACCCGAACAGGCGGAGTGAATTGACTAAGGATAAAGGGGAAGATAGAATACAACTTATTCAATACAGGACTAGATTAAGAGCAACTCGGCTAAATTAAGGCTGGTTGCTGGCAGTGTGGGCAGTGTTCGATTTTACCCCGGCTATCAGCCAGGGTCGGCTGATAGGCAGAGAGACAATTTTTACCAGGCACGGTAGGAAGCAAGCATAACAACATTAAAATGCAGGCTATTTTTAGGGCAACCAGAGGTTGCTCTCTTGCGCTTGCTGTTATTTGCGTCGGCGGGTTGAGCGTTCAACCTACCATTATTTCTGACATTTTAACAATGAGGTTCAAAAAATGTATCCCTTTTCATCTTCGGTTGGCAACTACGACTACCTGGAAAAACAATATCTCAGGTTTTGGGAAGGTTCTTTTAAAGTAGGGCAGGAATTCAGCGAAATCTGGCTGAACGCCTGGCAGGAAGCTTTTCAGTCGCCTGCTACGCTCATGAAACGCAATTTTGACTACTGGCAGGAGGTTGTAAGACCGCCCGAAGCCGCCTGGCAAACCTATTATCAGGAAGTGAGTTTGCCGCCAAAGCTGGCGAAAATTGTTAGATTGCTCGATTTTTCGGGTGTTTCTCCTATGCCGGGCGAAGTAATCCCGACGCTTATTTTGCCGCCGCAAGCCGGACACCACTCCTACATTGCCGACTATAGCCCGGAGCAGAGCCAGATTCAGGCACTGCGCCAGAACGGGCTGGACAAGATTTATTGTATTGAATGGCTGCCCGCCACCCAGGAAACCAAACATACCCGAATTGAAGATTATGTTGAGGGTCTACGTTACGCGATTCAGCTACTGGGAGGACGGGCCAACCTGATTGGCGATTGTCAGGGCGGTTGGTTGTCGGCTATTTTTGCTGGACTTTACCCCGAAATGGTTAATACGCTGACTATAGCGGGCGCACCGATTGACTTTCAGGCCGGAAACGGTCAGATTAAGGAAGCGGTGAATTACTATGCTCAGACGTTCCCGGAGCGCGGTCTGGCCTTTTACCGGGGATTGGTGCAGCTGGGCAATGGCGTTTTGGATGGTCGCATGATGGTAGCGGGTTTTGATATAATGAAGCCCGGACAGACTCCTTTGCGTTACCTCAATCTGTACAAGGCGATTCACGACCCGGTGCAACTGGAGCGGTTTCGCGAGATGAAGAACTGGTACGATTTTACTCAAAGTAT
>JBBQXW010000316.1:0-8555 GCA_038209275.1 Chloroflexia bacterium
AGCCATTATGGAGTACACTCCACTAATGGTCAGCTATCTGGATACTGAGCTAAAGTACGTGCTGGTTAGCCGAACGTTAACCGAATTGACCGGGCTTTCAGCCGAGCAAATGATTGGGTGTACCCCTTTTGAAATTGACCCACCTACCGAAGCTGACCTTCGGCCTGTCCTGCAAAGCGTGCTGGATACAGGTCGGGCGGCTTCCGGCAAAGCCCTCCTATTGCCCTATAAATCGAGTAAATTCCCGGAAGCTACCGAAAGCTTTTGGGATTTTAGCTGCACCCCGGTTATAGCCAAAGATGGGCGGATAATCGGCCTTCTTTCGACTTCAGAAGACGTGACCGAACAGGTCTGGCAAGAGCGCCAGTTGAAAGAAAGCCTGGCGAAACAAAAAGGCTGGGCCAATTACCTTACGGCAGTAGTCAATAATATTAGCGAAGCACTGATAGTTCTGGATGCCCAGGCTGAAATTACGCTGGCTAATTCGGTAGCCGAACAATTTGTCGGACGGACGCTTGTTGGAGAATCAGGGACACGAGCGCTATCAAATCGTCGTCATCTGGATGGCACGCCGCTTGAGCCGACGGAAACTACTGGCTTTAGAGCGCTGCACGGTGAAACGGTTAGAGACTTGCGTTATATAGTAGAAGATGGTAATCGCCGTGACTGCATAATTTCGGCTTCCGGCTCACCAATCTATGATGAAACAGGTCAGATTAATGGCGGCGTAGTAATATTTCGGGATGTGACCGAGGAAGAGCGCCAACACCGCGAGGTGCGGGAAGCAGGACAGGCCACCGAAAAAGCGCAGGCTGCGTTGCTTGAAATTGCTTCCGCCACCGCCGGTATTACCGATTTGGAGCAGTTGCTAGACCGCATTGCCGAACTAATTTGCCAGATAGCCGGGTGCGAACGGGTTACTATTTCGCTGTATGATGCTAAAACCGAAGAATTAACAGCTATGACGGTGCATGGCCTCGCGCCGGAGGATGCCCAACAATGGCGGCAACAGACCAATTTGCGCGAGCATAACGCGCCTTATGATAACGCTTTGTTCGAGCAGCGCCAGCTTACCTTGATTGATTTTGAAAGTTTGCAAGAATATGCCCGAAGCCAGGGACACGAATTGTCTAACCCTTACCAAACTAAAACTATCCTGGCGCTACCGTTGGGCTACAAATCCAAACTTATCGGCTTTCTTTCGCTGGATTACCTGAACAGTCGCACTAGCTACAGTGAACGGGAGACCCAAGTATTGGAAGGAATAGGTCGCTTAACTGCCATCGCGATTGAAAATGTGCGTTTATTGAATGAGGCGAGTCAGGCAACCACTTTGCGCGAGGCCAATCGGCTTAAGGATGAATTTTTGTCGCTGGCGGCGCACGAGCTTCGCAATCCGCTCACCGCCGTGCAAGGCTATACTCAGATGATTCAACGCCGCCTGCGTAAAGCCGGGATTGCCGAAGCTGACTTGAAGCCACTCGAAACTATTATTGGGCAAGCCCAGCGTATGACCCGGCTGGTTGAAGATTTGCTCGATTTGTCCCGCATCGAGACAGACCGCCTTGAGTTGCGCCTTGAACAAACTGACCTGGCGGAACTGATAATGCGCCAGATTGAAACCTACCAATCGGACAGCACCAGCCACCAACTTATTTTGGAACTGGTCAATGAAACAGATCGCACCCTTTACACTGGCCTGTACGATGCAGTACGCCTTGACCAGGTGGTTAGCAACCTGATTTCCAATGCCATTAAATATTCGCCTGAAGGCGGTGCTATTACTATCCGGCTGCAACGCCAAAAATATGGACAGCTTCAGCTACCAACCACTAACGCTGAAACAGAAGTTTTGCACTTTTCGATTCAAGACCAGGGTATCGGTATTCCGTCAGAGCAGCAAGCCGCCCTGTTCGGGCGTTTCTACCGGGCCAACAATGGTCGCGATAGTGGCTTACCCGGCCTCGGTCTTGGCCTCTATATCAGCAGCCAGATAATCGCCCTGCACGGCGGACGTATGTGGGTCGAAAGCGCCGGGGAGGGTCAGGGCAGCACTTTTAATTTTGTGCTACCAGTTAGTTAGCTTTTCGCAAAATTCTTAAATGGGCGTGCATCAATATTTTGCAATATCTGACCATAGATGGCTAACAATTATCCACAAAGCAGATTTAGGTTCAAATTCCCGGACATGAATGTCCGGGCTAAGAAATAAACCAGTCTGTTTTGAGCCAGGACATTCATGTCTGGGTTCAGATGTGGGTAAGACTCAGCCATTTATGGTCGGGTATTCTTTGGCCCTGGTGCAAAAATCTGACGCACACCCACCTCAATCCACAAATGCCGAACCTCAGCCGAATATGGTATTATTAGGGCATTCTGGCATAGATGCCTGACGCAAGGCTGCGGTTTGCGTGCAGATTTTAAGTATTGGGATTTTCACTTTTATTTTTGGAAATTTTGCAAAATTTCCAAAAATAAAAGTGAAAATCCCAGGTATAGATGGGGAGGGCGAGAATTGAGCGAAACAATTTTATTTACCAGGGGCGTGCCGCCAATAGAAGCACTGCCCGCCGCCCGTATTGGCGAGTGTATGATGGCGGCATTGGAGAGCGATGGCGGCGTGGTGCTGCAATACGGCAATATCGGAGGCTACCCACCACTCCGCAAAATGTTGGCGGAATTTTATGGGGTGAATGAGCCGGAAATCCTGATTGGCAACGGGTCGCTCCATTTGCAAGACCTGTTTGCCGCTTGCACGATTGAACCGGGAACGGGCGCAACCGTGCTGGTCGAGCAGCCCAGCTATGACCGGGCGATTAAAACTTTTCGGCGGCGCGGCGCAAAAGTGATTGGTATCCCGCTTGAACACGATGGGGTCAATCTGGAACGGCTGGAAGCGGAATTGCGCCGTAAAGTTCCAGCCTTTATGTACCTTGTCCCCGATTTTCAAAATCCGGCGGGCATCAGCACTTCCGAAGCTAAACGCCGGGCGCTGGTAGCATTGGCGGAAGAATACGGCTTCTGGCTGATTGAAGATGTGCCATATCGCCCGCTTCGCTACCGGGGAGAGGCCATACCGATGCTACGTCAGATTAGCCCGAAGCGGGTGCTGACCATGAGTTCGTATAGCAAACTAATCAGTCCGGCCCTGCGGGTGGGTTACACGGTTGGCCCGGCGGAAATGGTCGCGAAGATGACCCGGTTAGCCGAAGAAACTATTCTTACGCCAGTGCTGCCGTCGCAGGCTGCCGTCGCCGAGTTCCGGCGGCGCGGTTGGCTGGATGCCAATATCGCCAGCCTCAAGCAACTTTACGAGCCGCGCCTGAACGCTATGATTGGCGCACTCAAGCGCCATCTGCCCGGCGTTTCGTTTGCTGAACCGGAAGGCGGTTTCTTTGTCAGCATGACGCTACCGCCCGAAGCGAATTATGTCAACTTATTAGAAAGAGCGCAGCAAGCCGGACTAATGCTCACCGATGGCAAAACTTTTTTCGCCGACCCCGATGACGGGAGACCAACCGCCACCGAAGGGGAGCGTTTTGTCCGCCTGCCTTTCTGCGCCGTCACCCCGGAACAAATCGAAGAAGGTGTAAAACGGCTGGCGGCGCTGGTCTAACCAAAACCTGAAATGGAGTGTTTATCATGGAGTACGCCCATACCAATAGATTGGTAAATGAAACCAGCCCCTACCTGCTGCAACACGCTCATAACCCGGTAGACTGGTATCCCTGGGGCGAAGAAGCCCTGAATAAATCTAAAGCCGAGAACAAGCCGATGTTGCTCTCGATTGGCTATAGCGCCTGTCACTGGTGTCACGTTATGGAACACGAATCGTTCGAGAACGAGGCCACTGCCCGGCTTATGAACGACAACTTTATTAATATTAAAGTAGACCGCGAAGAACGGCCCGACCTCGATTCTATCTATATGGACGCGGTGCAAGCCATGACCGGGCGCGGCGGTTGGCCTATGACGGTCTTTCTGACCCCCGAAGGTGTGCCATTTTATGCCGGAACTTATTTTCCGCCCGATAATCGCTATAGCGGAATGCCTTCTTTCCCGCAAGTACTGACTGCTCTGGCCCAAACTTACCGCGAGAAGCCGGACGATATTGCTGAAAATGCCGCCCAGGTAAAAGAAGTTCTGGAGCAGAATAACGGCGGCTTTGCTTCAACCAACCAGCCTTTGACCACCGAATTACTCGATAAAGCTCTGACTACGGTGCTGGCTCAGTTCGATGGGCGCAACGGCGGATTGGGCGGCGCGCCAAAATTTCCGCAGCCAATGTCGCTCGAATTTGTCTTGCGTTCTTACCAGCGCACCAACTTACCAAAAGCTCGCCAACTGCTCGAATTAACCCTCGACAAGATGGCGCTTGGCGGTATGTACGACCAGCTTGGCGGCGGCTTTTGTCGTTATTCAACCGATGCTACCTGGCTCGTGCCGCACTTCGAGAAAATGCTTTACGACAATTCACAATTAAGTCTGCTCTACTTACACGCTTATCAAGCTTTTGGCGATGAGTTTTACAAGCACGTTGCCATCGAAACTTTGGAATATGTCCGGCGCGAAATGCTTTCGCCCGAAGGCGGTTTCTATTCCACTCAGGATGCCGATAGCGAGGGCGAAGAAGGCAAGTTTTTTGTCTGGAGCAAAGCCGAAATCGAGGAAGCACTTGGCGCAGACGATGCCCGGCTCTTTAATCTTTACTATGGCGTGAGCGCCAAAGGCAACTTTGAAGGCCACAATATCCTGAATATAAAGCAATCCTTGCCCGATGCCGCTCAACAAGCCGGAGTAAGCGTGAATGAAATGGTGCAGGCGCTGGGCCGGGGCAAAACTAAACTTTTTGAGCTACGCGAACAACGGGTGCATCCCGGCACCGACGACAAAATTTTGACCGCCTGGAACGGCATGATGCTCAAAAGTTTTGCTTTTGCGGCGCGCCTGCTGGATGCGTCGGAATACCGCGATATTGCTGTTCGCAACGCCGAATTTTTGCTCTCGAAGTTGCGGCGCGACGATGGGCGACTCTACCGCACCTATAAAGCCGGACACACCGCCAAACTCAACGCCTATCTGGAAGATTACGCTTATCTGGCGGATGGTCTGCTGGCGCTCTACGAAGCTACTTTTGAATTGCGCTGGCTAAACGAAGCGTTGGCACTGGCAAACATTATGGTCGAGAAATTTTGGGACGAGGAAGGCCACAATTTTTACGACACTGCCAGCGACCACGAGCAACTGATTGCCCGTCCGCGTTCTATGTTCGATAACGCTACTCCTAGCGGCAATTCGGTGGCGGTGGATGTGCTGTTGCGGTTGGCGCTGCTTACCGGCGACCCTGAGAATCAATTCCGATCCAAAGCGGTGGAAGTTTTGGGCGGCGTTACTCCTGCCGCTATCCAGATGCCGAGTGGATTTGGTCGGATGCTCAGTGCGCTCGACTTTTATCTGGGTTCGCCCAAAGAAATTGTACTGGTTGGTGAAGAAAGTGCACCTGATACTGAAACGTTGCTGGCCCAAATTTACAACCGTTATCTGCCCAACCGAGTCGTCATGCTGCGCTCACCCGACCTGAGCGAAGCTGACGCAACGCAATGGCCGTTGCTAACAGACCGCGTTGCGCTAGACAGCAAAGCTACCGCCTACGTTTGCCAGAATTACGCCTGCCAGCGCCCGGTCAACACACCAGAAGAATTGGCCCAACAACTATAAATAACTGTAGGAGGAGGTTGCGCCCTCGATTTTACCCTTACCACCGCTCAAAAAATCGAGGGCGCAGCCCCCTCCTACAGTGGGAAACAGGTGTTTATTTGGGAGCGGAAGTGGCCTCTTTTGCCATTTGCGCCTGGGCTTCTTCGGGTGGGCGAATCTTGCGGAAGACGGCAAAGATACTCAAGTCATAGATAATTTTGATGCTACCAGCTATCAGAAAAGGTAAACCCAGCGCCGGGAGCGCCAGGGTTGCCCCGGTAAAAAGCGGCGCGAGGGCGGTTGCGCCGTTGCGGGCCACCGAGGTAAAGCCCGCCGCCGCCGAGCGTTCGTCCGGGTCTACCACCGCCATGGTGTAGGATTGGCGCGTCGGCACATCCAATTGCGAAAGCAGATAGCGCACCAGCAGCACGCTCACCGCCAGTTCCAGCGAAGGCATGAACGGCACGAGCAACAGCAGCACGTTTGAGGGCAGGTGGGTAAAAACCATAGTGTTCAAAAGACCAAAGCGGCGCGACAACGGCACTGCCGCCAGAAACGAAATCGCGGTCAGCAGATTGGCAGCGAAAAAGATTGCGCCGATAGTCTGGACGCTTACGCCATAGCGCAGGTAAAGCCAGTAAGCCACCAATCCCTGCACCACAAAGCCACCCGCGAAGGCATCCAGTGCGAACAGCGCCGCCAGCTTAAAAACAATTCCCCGTGAGCGATGCAAACCCAGGCTGAATTTTCGGGGGGCGATTTGGTCTTGTGGCATTGCGGCTTTTTCGGGGTCGGCAACCTTTCGAGTTACTTCTACACGGGGCGAAAGTTGAGCGAACAGCACCAGCAGCAGCAAAGCAGAAGCGGCATAACCCCACACCAGCACCCGATAGCCGCGCAAAGGCAACAAACCAAACAGCGGCGGCAGTGTCACTATCAGCGCCCCAATCATTCCGGCAAACGAGCCAACCAGATTATAAGTAGCAAATGTGCCAGTGCGCCGCTCATCTGGCGTTACCTGGCTTAAAATAGCCTGTTCGATTGAGAGAAACGGCCCGACTTCTTTCCCGGACGGGCTAAT
The DNA here is from genome assembly GCA_038209275.1 of Chloroflexia bacterium. GTDB lineage: Bacteria > Chloroflexota > Chloroflexia > Chloroheliales > Chloroheliaceae > L227-5C. The sequence goes on from JBBQXW010000316.1 coordinate 6,779, forward strand.
AGTGCCAGCAATCGCCGCTATTATTAGCAGCAATAAACTATCGGTAATGGCAAAAACCGCCCCAGCCAGTGCCATTAGCCCTGCACCCAGCATCAAAATGCGCTGCCGTCCCAGCCTATCGGCAAAAGCGGTCAGGCCAACGGTCATCACTGCGCCACCCGCCAGCGCCGCCGTAAAGACTGCCCCAATACTGGCCTCGTTCAGCCCCAGTGCCTGTAAATAGAGCGCCAGTATCAGCGACAAAAAGCCATAAGCTACATTGCGTACCGCGCAAGCCGCAAACAATAACCAGCCATCACGGGTCAACCGAGTAGTTTTGTTGGAAGATTGAGGCGGCAATTTATTTTTCATTTCCTTAATGACGGGCCTTTCAAATTCCCGGTTTTCAAAAACTTTCAAACAGTATAACCTGTTTAACCAATTTAAAAATACTCTGGGAAGCTTTGATACATCAAAGCTTCCCAGAGTATTTTTAAATTGGTTAAATTTTCGGGCAGGCCCGCTCGACAATCGCTTTCAGGTCAAGGCCGATAGGCAGCGTGCCGAAGGCGCGGCCCCAATCTCCGCCTAGGCGAGAGGTGCAGAAGGCTTCGGCGACTGCACCGGGCGCATTTTGCACCAGCAGCGCGCCCTGCAACACCAACGCCATTTGCTCGACTACTCGCCTGGCGCGAACTTCCATTTCGGTCTGGTCGGACAATTCGCGCTTGACCCTGGCGATGGCGGCATCTAAATGTGAGTTCATTCCGGCGGCCTTGCCAACTTCGGCAAAATAAGCTTCGACTGTCTCTGGTTCTTTGCCCATCGCCCGCAACACATCCAGGCTGTTGACATTGCCGCTACCTTCCCAAACCGAATTGAGCGGCGCTTCACGATAAAGCCGGGGCATAATGCTCTCTTCGACGTAGCCGTTTCCGCCCAGGCACTCTAAAGCTTCGGCAGTCAGGGCCGGGCCGCGCTTGGTAATCCAGTATTTGCCAACGGCAGTACCGATGCGCCGAAATTTGGCTTCGTGCTGGTCGGTGGCGGCGCGGTCAGAAGCGGCAGCCAATCTCATTCCCAGCGTCAGGGCGGCTTCAGCTTCGATGGCTAAATCCGCCAGTACGTTACGCATCAAGGGCTGGTCAATCAGGGTGCGACCAAAGACCTGACGGTGGGCGGCGTGGTGGCTGGCCTGGGCAACCGCCTGACGCATTATTGACGCTGTTCCCAAAATACAATCCAGCCGAGTATAATTGACCATTTCAATGATGGTTGGCACGCCCCGGCCCTCGACCCCGACCATTATGGCCCAGGCGTTATCAAATTCAACTTCGCTGGAAGCGTTGGAGCGATTGCCCAGCTTATCTTTGAGGCGCTGGATAAAGAAGCGGTTGCGTGTGCCGTCCGGCAAAATACGCGGCAACAGGAAGCAGGACAACCCGCCCGGAGCTTGCGCCAGCACCAGAAACACGTCGCACATCGGGGCGGAGCAGAACCATTTATGCCCGGTGATAAGATATTCGCGGCCCGCGCTGCCGTTCAGATTGAGCGGCACGGCCCGTGTGGTGTTAGCCCGCACATCCGAACCGCCCTGCTTTTCGGTCATTGCCATGCCGCACAGGGCGCTGGCTTTTCCTCTGGCGGGTTGCAGTTCCGGCTCATAGCTCAGGGCGCTCAGTCGCCCTTCCCAGACCTGGGCCGCTTCGGGCTGATTATGCACTACCGGCAACCCGGCATAGGTCATCGAAATCGGGCAGGTGTGACCGCCTTCTACTTCCGACCAGACGTACATTGC
>JBBQXW010000317.1:0-8452 GCA_038209275.1 Chloroflexia bacterium
TCGTCCAGGTCATAGACCGGGCCAACGCAGGTATCTTCATCACCCAATAGTTTGAGCCATTCCGCCTGAGTTTTTTCTTTGAAGCGAGTGGTCAAAGCGGCCTTAATTTCGGCGGCGCGAGAGTCTTTAGAATTTACCTCACCGTACTCTTCCAGATTCATCAAAGTGCAAAGGCGCTGGAAAAATTTTGGTTCGAGCGCGCCAACCGTCAGGTATTTGTCGTCTTTGGTCTTGTAGATATTGTATTCGGGTAGCTTGCCGTTCAGCGAGTTCTCACCGCGACCAGCTTTGAACCCCGTCGCGAAATGTACCGCCGCCTGTGCCACCAGCCAACCCACCACGCCATCGGTCATCGAAATATCCACGAAGCGCCCGCGCCCGGTGGTGTGTCGTCCTTCCAGTGCCGCCAGAATACCGACTACCGCCGAGAGCGAACCACCCGCCAAATCACCAATTTGCACACCAGGAATAACGGGCGGGCCGTCTTTAATCCCGGTCTGGCCCAGCGCTCCGGCATAGCCGATATAATTCAGGTCGTGTCCGGCTTTATCTTTGTAAGGCCCGTCCTGCCCGTAACCACTGATGGCGCAAAAGATGATGCCGGGATTAATGTCGCTCAATTGCTCGTAACCAACTCCTAGCTTGCTCATTACCCCAGGCCGAAAACTTTCCAGCACTACATCGGCTTCTTTCGCCAGCTTCTTGAAAATCTCGCGCCCCTCGTCGCTCTTTAAATTAAGCTTGATGCTGCGCTTGTTGCGGTTGAGGGCCATAAACGCGGCACTTTCACCTTCAATAAACGGGCCACCCCAGCGCAAATAATCGCCCATCTGGGTATCTTCGACCTTCAGCACGTCCGCGCCCATATCCGCCAGCAGAAGCGTAGCGTAAGGGCCAGGTAAAAGCCGCGACAAATCCAGCACTTTCAAGCCCGCCAAGGGCAAATGGTCGTTAATTTCGTTGGCATAAGGAAAAATCATAATTTCTCTAGCTCCTCAATAATTTCTTTGGCTTGCCCGGCCATTACTCCGTCCGGGTCGTCCGTCATCAAAAGATAAGCGTTCAAATCAGCGTGGGCCGCCTGCGCGTCGTTCAGATTAATATAGGCCAGCGCCCGGTAAAAATAAGCATCTGCCGCTGCACGCGGGTCAGCTTTCATGGCTTCGCTAAAATCGGCTAAAGCTTTGTTATATTCTTCCAGCCGGAAATAAGCCAATCCACGCGCAGTATATGGCCCGGTAATCGTGCCGTCCGGGTGCAGTTCAATCGCACGAGTGTTATCAGCTACGGTCTGCTCAAATTCCTCACGGGCAAACCAGACTCCGCCGCGCCGGAAATAAACCTCGGCATCGTTCGGTTCTAGCTCTAGCGCCCGACCATAGGCTTCCAGTGCCGAATCGCTATCGCCCAACCCTTCATAACTCAGCCCCATATTAAAATATGCCCCGGCTAAATCGGGCTGATACTCCAGCGCCCGGCGCAGGGCATCCAATGCTTCGCGATAGCGGCCCATTTGCAAAAGTGCCGCACCGCGCCCATTATAAGCCTCGGCAAGATGCACGCCAGGGGCTGCTTGCTCCTGCTTCAATTCAGCCAGCGCCGTATCAAAATCGTCCAGCGCTGCCGCCCACTCTTCATTTATCAAAGCTTGCTCGGCCCGCCGAATGCGCTCAACCGGGCCAAAATTATCGGATTGGCTCATATTTTCCTTCAAATTACCAGATAGTCGTAACATTACTCGCCCGGATTTGTAGGTCACTCGTCACAAGTGGCACACCCATTTGCAAAGCGGTTGCCGCAATAATTCGGTCAGGCATCTCCGGCACTATCTCTCGCGGCACCTGCCGAACCGCCTGGGCTATTTCTAAACTAAGTGGCGCAAGTTTATATCCATTAGCCGAATCTTTCAGAATGGCGGTTAGCTGGGCCATTGTTGTTTCAGCGATGCGATTTTTTTCTACCAGATAAGTAGCTTCTACTATAGTAATTGAAGACACATAAATAAGGTCACCGTTTTGAATTGCATCATCCAAAGCAGCAAGAGCAACCGCCGATAATTTTGGCGAGTTAGTAAGATACCAGATTATGGACTGAGTATCAGCAGCTACAGCAGTCATTATTGTGTAATGTCCCTGGGAAAACCACCCCACATCTCACGGCGCAATTGTTTGAAATCTTCCTCATCAATATCTATAAGACCCGCCAAAATTCCTCTCGAACTACGAAAAGGTTTTTTAGGTGGTGGATTCTTCTCAACCTGCTGTACCAAAAACTTTACGAAATCTAATACTTCTTGTACTTTCTCGTAAGGTAATTTATCCAGCAAATCTAATATTTCTTCCTCAATAAGTCCACCAGTTTCTGATATATCTTCTACTATTTTCTGTTTGCCCGTTACATTTTCTTCTTTGTTTAACGTTTTTTCTTCGGTACTCATATAATTTTTTCCTTTTACTAATCCCCTTTAGTTATACTGGATTAGTTATTGGAAAATTTTTCCAATAACTAATCCAGTTACTTTAAACAAGCAAGCCCTGGGCGGCGAGTAGTTCGGCGTTGAGGATACTGGCTCCGGCGGCACCGCGAATAGTGTTATGACCGACCAGTACAAAGCGGTAATCGAGGACTTTGCATTTTTGTAGCCGACCAACTACCGTTGCCATTGTACCTTCGCCATCGCGGTCAAGCAAAACCTGCGGGCGATTTGGTTCGGTGCGGAGGATTACCGGGCGGCGGGGAGCGCTCGGCAGCAACAAATGCTGTGGCTCGGCTTCAAACTCGGACAGGGCGGCGGCGACTTCTTCCAGCGTAGCCGCCCGACCCAATTCTACCGCCACGCTTTCGGTATGCCCATCCCGGACGGCGACGCGGGTACAGGTAGCGCTGATAACAAAATCGGCATCTACAAAACGCTGGCCCTCGCGCTCGAACTGGCCCATAATTTTAAGCGGCTCGGTCTCGACTTTTTCTTCTTCATCGAAGGTGTGGGGCATCACGTTATCAATTATGTCAAGTGAAGGTACGCCAGGATAGCCCGCGCCACTGACGGCTTGCATGGTCGTCACCAGTACTTTCTTGAGGCCAAAAGCATCTTGTAAAGGCTTTAGGGCCAGCGCCAGGTGGATAGTGGTGCAGTTAGGGTTGGTGACGATAAAACCGCGCTCCCAGCCACGTATTTTTTGCTGATGGGCCAGCACTGCGCTATGGTCGGGGTTGATTTCGGGAATCATTAGCGGTACATCAGGGTCGTTGCGATGGTTGCGGGAGTTGGAAAAAACTTTGTAACCGGCGGCGGCGTATTCTTCCTCAATTTCGCCCGCGATTTCGGCGGGCAGCGAAGTGAAAATCACATCGCAATCCCAATCTGCACTCGGCTTGCCTTCGACCATCGTAATGTCGCGGGCGTATTCCGGCACGTCGGCACTTATGCGCCAGCCCGCCGCCGCACCATATTTTTTGCCAACCGCTCGGCCACTCGCGCCCAGCGCCGTTACTTGAAACCAGGGATGTCCTTCCAAAAGCTGCACAAAGCGCTGCCCAACCGCGCCCGTCGCGCCCAACACACCAACTTTAATTGGGCGCGGCGGCACATAGCTGCGCTGCCCTTGCGAAAACGGAAATGGGGTCATGTTATATATCCTTTCTCTATTCTAAATATTGTAAATACCCTAAATTTAACATTTGCATTTTGTCATAAATTAAATTAACAATTTTCCATCTTTTAGCACTATTTCGCCGTCAATAGCGACGGTGGCGTGCTGGATGACTAAGTCCCAGTGCAAGGCACTGTTGTTGATGCCACCGAGCGGGCGATTTTCGCCGAGAGCCAGATGCGCCGTGCCAATCATTTTTTCGTCGAGCAGCAGCAGGCCAGTTACGCGGTCTACCGCCGGATTGAGGCCCAGGCCGAATTCGCCTAATCGAGCAGCATCGCCGCCACCGTTTGCCACAGTTTCATTAAATAGTTCTAGCCCTTCGTCGGCGCGAATAGCCCGGACAAAGCCGTCTTCAAATTCAAGTTCGAGACCACGCAAAGGCTGGCCCTGCCAGAAAGCCATTTCGATGTAGGCCCGACCGCGTGCGCTGGTTTCGGGCGGAGCGAAGCAGACTTCGCCGGAAGGCATATTCAGGTAAAGCTGGCCCATCGCAATATCTTCCGGGCCAATTACGCCGTCGTCACGTTCGATGGGTCGTCCGGCAATATTCAGGTAAAGGTTAGTACGACCCGCGCTATCAGTCAGGTGTAGCGTAGTGGCGCGTTCCAACCGCTCGGCCAGTTGTCGGGCTTGTTTACCTATTAGCGAATAATCTACCTGCATCGCCTGCCAGAAAAGGTTATGTAAAGTAGACCAATCGCAACCCAGAGCGGCAGCTTGCTGCGGAGTCGGGATTTCTGTACCTAACCAGCGCCGCCGACCATCGAAGATTATATCGCTGGGCAATTCTTCGCTACGGCGCAAAGCCCGCAAGCGTTCAGGGTTAAGCCCCGCAAAACGGGAGGGGTCGGCCCGCTCGAAAAAAGTGGTAATTACCACGTCGGAGGCGCTCAAGGCTGCCAGCAATTGCGGGCTGGGTTGGGCCAATGCTTCATCGCTAACAAGCGGGTCGGACAACGCTTTTAGCAAAGCGGTATCGCTCCCAACTACAATGAAAGGCAAAGCGCCCAGCCGACGACATTCCAGTTCAAGCGCTTCGCAAAAATCGAGACTATCGGCCCGACCCAAAATGGTCACTCGTTCGCCCGATTGCACCCCCGCCGATTGGCGCAAGAGTTGCTCGGCAACCTGCGAATAATTTACTTCTTCGATTAATCCAGAGTAATTAACCATAATTCAGACCGACTTGCCCTAATTCCCGAAAAGATTGAGATTTATGCCGCTTTGTTGTTGCTCAGTGCGACCAGCAACCAAATGATAATACATAGACTGGATACTCTCATCAACTACAAATAACGAAATAGTTACTAATTGATAACTATTTCAGGTAAGTAAGGTTACTATAGAGCGGATGAGTCGGGCTGTCAAGGCGGATTTTAACTATATCCAGAGCGGTTGCAAAATCAGGTTTGGTCTGTAGGAGGGGGCTGCACCCTCGATTTGTGACCACTGGTAAAGGTCAAATCGAGGGCGCAGCCCTCTCCTACAAGACCCTTGTAGGAGTTTGCAATTGCCTGCCAGGTGCAGCCTTTGTCGTTCGGGTGCTGGTATAAGTTTTGCACGAAATTGATTTGGCTAAAGTTAAGCAATATTACGCCAACTGACTACTCTAAAGAAAAAGCCGGATGATTATTCCGGCTCTTTCTTTGACTCTTAAATTTTGTGCTAACAACTTCTGATGTCACAGGTAACTTAGCAAGTAAGGATCAGCCCAATCTAAAATGTGGATACCAACCATATGAAAAACAGTATCCACTATTACCAAAAGAATAACGAAAGCCAGCACTACAAAAGCTGATTTTTAATGCGGCTGTGGCGGTTCCATCACTTTACCTTTTCTTATTTGGCGTTGGTCAAGCCTTAACGTGGCCCGCCTTTTATTATACCTTTGAACATTACGTCAGGTCAAAAGGGCGAATGCTATGAGCTAATACCGAATTGGAATAAAAATAGCGACCCTCTTTCGAGGGTCGCCAAACTTTTCACGCGCTTAGCTGGCTTCAGCAGAAGCTTCCGGTTTGGCACTCTGAGCGGGCGGTGCGGGCGCAGTCGCTTCAGGGGCAGACACAACGGGTTGGGCGGCGGGTGCAGATTGCGGCTCAGGGGCGGGCCGGGATTGACCGTTGCCATTACCGTTGCCGGCCTGTGGCGGACGCGGCGGGCGACTGCTACTGCCAGCGCTGGCTCCTCCACCGCTACCGGCCTGACCTTTGGCAGCCATTTTGCTTAACAGCATGGTCATGTTCTTGCCTTCCATACGGGGCGGCTGTTCAATGATGGCGGCATCCTTTAGCAGATCACTCATCTGGTTGAGCAAATCACGGCCAATATCGGTATGCGCCAGTTCGCGACCCCGGAAAAGTACCGTCATTTTAACCTTGTGACCTTCTTCGAGGAAACCTTTGGCCTGTTTGCCCTTTGTTTCTAAATCGTGGTCGTCAATTTTAGGGCGTAGCCGAACTTCTTTTATACTGATAACTTTCTGGGTTTTACGAGCATCTCGCTCTTTTTTGGTTTGCTCGTAGCGGTATTTGCCGTAATCAAGCAGACGGCAGACTGGTGGCAAGGCATTTGGAGCAACTTCAACCAAATCGAGGTTGCGTTGACGCGCCAATGCCAAAGCATCACGAGTTTTGAGAACGCCAGCTTGTTCGCCATTTTCATCAATTACGCGAACTTCAGGAACGCGAATGCGTTCATTCACACGCAAGTTCTTGCTAATAGTGGGACTCCTTTCAACAAATGTTTTTAATTTAGTGGTGCTATTTCTATATAATATATCTTTAGATACAGTAAATAGCGCCATATAGCTCCGGCCCGTTTAACGGGTGGAGCTTAACCCTGGCTGTATCTACAGCCAGCTACTTTTACTTACTTAACAAAACTTTTGGTACTAATTTGCAGATTCCATTGCTCATTCTACCCTTGCCTGTTAAAGGCTCTTCGGAGGAGTTCGGAGAGGGTAGCACCTGATTACTAACTACATATTTAAATCGGTCAAACCAAAGCGTTTGTTCTGGTTAAGCTATCCACAACTTATCCACAATTAATATACCATATTTGTCCTCTAACGTCAACGCTTTTTCGGGTGGCCTAAACAATTCAAGTTCGGTTAAGTTTGTATAAAATCGGCTAACTGTTTGGTTATTTAATTGCTCTTGCCGCTTTGCTCAGGTAGAATTGTATCGAAGCGACCCTGATAGAAAGTTCGGGCGAACAGATAAATCGAGGGCGCAGCCCTCTCCTACAGTCTCTCTTTGAATTTAAGCCTCAATAAAAGATACTTCGCCACCCGGCAACAGTTGAGCCAGCAGAGGTAAATCGGCGGAGAGTACCGCACCAATAATCGGGTAGCCGCCCGTCACCTGATGGTCGGCCATGAGGACGATAGGTTGCCCGTTGGAAGGTACTTGAATTGCCCCAAAGACCGTACCAGAAGCGGCAATTTCGGCTAATTCGGGCTGGCGATGCGGCAATTTTGGGCCGCTCAACCGAAAACCCATGCGGTCTGATTCTTCCAGCAAGGTAAAGCCGCTATTAAATAGTAAATCATATGCCTCAGAACTAAAATTTTCTTCATTCGGGCCGCGCAATAGCCGCAATTGCACCGCGCCGGAATAATTCGGACGTTCGCTTTCCGGCACAATGCGTCCTGCGCCTTCCGCTAGATGTCGTAACGGATGTTGCGCCTCCATTCCCATGCCGCTCTCCAATATATCACCCGCCGCCAGCGTCCGCCCCAAGCCCCGGTAGCCGCTCAAGTTCGCCTTCAAATAAGTCGCCCGACTTCCCAGCATCATCGGCCCATCAAACCCCCCATGTACCGCCAGATACCCCACCCGACCCCAAGATAGTTTTGAATTTTGTATTTTGAATTTTGAATTTTGAATTATAGAACTAGAACCGGGAACTCCCTGAGAACTTGGAACTTGGAACTTGGAACTTGGAACTAAAGATGAGCGGGAAAAGGCCAGGGTTTGACCGGGACGGACGAAGATGGACATCCACATGGGGACGGGGCGGTTATCGAGGAGCGGGCCGAAGTTTGCTCCAGTGATAGCGATAAGTGCGCTGGTTTCAAAGTAGAGGCGCGGGCCTTGCAGGGTCATTTCCAGCGTGGCAGCCTGGGGCGAGTTTAGTACAAGGCGGTTGGCAAAAATATGCGCTGCCCGGTCGAGTGCGCCGCCGGGCGGGATACCGTAGCGCCGCCCGGTAATGCGTCCCAAATCTTGAAAAGTGGTCTGTAAGCCGCCTTCTATTACGTTCAGTCGGATTCGGGACACTTTACTCCCTTCTAATGACTTTCCCCCTGGCATTTGAAAATTTTTGCAAAAATTTTCAAATGACAGAAATTTTTAAATTTCTTACTGCCTGTAAGCGAGTAGGCTAAATTTTATTCCGCCTCATTCTCATTTTTAACCAGCGAGGCCGACAAATCGTGCCGGAAATTTTCGTATTCGGGCAATTGAGCCGGAGTAATCGGGAAAAATTGCACCTGGTCGCCGGGCAAGAAGCGAATGGGCGGGTCGCTTTCGGCCTTGAACATCGAGCAAAGCGTCTGGCCGATAAGTCGCCAACCACCCGGCATCGCCGCCGGGTAAACCCCGGTCAGTCCGGCAGCCAGTGCCACCGAAAGGGCCGGAACTCGCGGGCGTGGGGTAGGTCGGCGCGGCGCATCAATTTCGGGCGGCAATGCCCCCAGATAAGTAAAACCGGGCGAAAAGCCGACCAGATAGCCCGTATAAATTGTGCCGCTATGCTTCTCGATAACTGCTTCTTCACTCAGGCCGTTCAAG
>JBBQXW010000318.1:0-8448 GCA_038209275.1 Chloroflexia bacterium
GCCACTTGCCGAGCAAACTTTCAAGGACAAAGCGATTTACGACGATATTATTTCGCGCATCCCCTTGCATCGCATCGGTGAGCCGGAAGAAATCATCGGGGCAGTGGTCTATCTCGCCAGCGATGCCTCTACCCTCGTCACGGGCCATACGCTTATGGTAGACGGTGGCTGGACGGCCTGGTAGACGATTGACGATTGACGATTGACGCACCCAGAGGGTACCCGCGATTGACGATTGACGATTGACGATTGACGGAAAGCAGAACTGTCGTTTTTGTAGTAGCGATTTCAATCGCTTTGGATATAGTACACTGGAAAAAGCGATTGAAATCGCTACTACATTTAAGAGTAATCTAATTCAAATAAACCTTTGTAGGAGCGAACTTCCGCTCGCGATTTGTGACAGCAATTGGAAAATCGCGAACGGAAGCATGCTCCTACAGCAAATTTGGCCTTATTTGAAGATGTTGCATTTAAAGAGTAAGCAAAAGTTTTAAAACGAAAAGGGCAGCATCTATTCAGATAGTGCCGCCCACAGTTTTAATTTAATCTAAAGATAAAATCTGGCTCAGGAAAGCGTTTCGTCGGCGAACATTGGGAGGTAGGCAAGAGTATAAACCGTGTCGTTGAAAACTACGCTTAACGGCTTTGGTGGGCCAGGTGTAAAATCTGTTGGACGCTCTGGCGATATACTCTCATAGGTTTGAGTAAAGACGTGAGCAATGGTCGGGCCAAGCGTAGCAATTGCACCGATTGCTGCCAACGCAATCAACGATAGCAATAGCGCATATTCGACCATTCCCTGACCGTGTTGACGATTCCGGCGGCTGGCTCTTAGAAATGTTCGGCGTATCTTCATCATTTAGCTCCATTTTGCTATAACTAACCCATTTGGTTCCTGATTACAATTTAACATAGTACTTTGGTCATGTCAATGCTCTGCATCACATTCAGATGCAATTTTTGGGCCAGGGCTGCATTTGGATAAGCAATAAGCTGGCAAAATCGGGCTGGTAGCGCCACATTGAGTAGCTTGTGCTATAATTTAAGCAGGTTAAACCTGTTTTATTAGCCATTTCAGGCGAGGCAAATCTGGTTTAATTTAATACACTCCGCACTATTTTCGAGAAGTAAAAAGAAAACCACTTTGAAAATTTGTACCGCACGATATAAATGATTAGAAACTGGAAAGAGAGCAAAATGAACCGACGAAGAATTGAACCTGGGCCAGGACAAGAATCGGTCTGGGATTATCCGAGGCCACCCAGATTGGAAGATAGCAGTAAACACGTCGAAGTCATTTTTAACGGCGAGAAGATTGCCGACACCACGCGGGCGAAACGGGTGTTGGAAACCAGCCATCCTCCCGTGTATTACATTCCACTTGAAGACGTAAAGCCGGAGTATCTTAGTCAGACTTCGCACCAGACTTTTTGCGAATGGAAAGGGCCAGCTTCCTATTATACAATTACGGTGGGCAATAAGACCCTGCCGAACGGAGCGTGGTTTTATCCCGACCCGACTCCAACGTTTGCAGGCATCAAAGATTACGTAGCCTTCTATCCCGGACAAATGGACGCTTGTTATATAGATGGGGAGAAAGTACAGGCCCAACCGGGCGATTTCTACGGCGGCTGGATTACCAAAGACATCGTCGGCCCATTCAAAGGCGGGACGGGAACATGGGGATGGTAGGAATCTTGAATTTTGAATTTTGAGTTAGATAACTCTGCACCCTCTGACTTTCCTATGCTACTGTCTACCAATTACATCAGCAAATTTGCTTAACCAAAAATTCAAAATTCAAAATTCAAAATTCAAAATTGAATAGTGGAGTGCAAGATGGTTTGCAGGCATTGTGGTACAGAAAATACGGATAATGTTACTTTTTGCGTGAAGTGCAAGGCAATATTGCGCGCCGGGAAGATTGATGTGGCGGACGTAATTTCGCTAGATGATTTGATTGAACATTCGTGGGTGGTGGCAAACCGAATGGCGGAAGCGCCGCCCGAACCAGTATTGCCACCACCGCCACCAAAAATTGAGCCGATAGTTCAGCCCAAAGCCGCACTGATACAGATTGAACCCGAATCAGCTACACCCGAACCGATTTCCTATACGCTAGGCCCGCCACCAAAAGTTGAAGTGCCGCCAGTTGTGTCAATAATTACGCCGCCGGTAATTGAGCCGCCTAATTCACACAAGGGTTATTTGAGCTATCGGCGCACCGATACCGGGTTATTGGTGCTGACGAAAGCGGCGAATTTCCGGCGTAGAATTGCCGCCGCCATCTACGATAATTTGCTGCTTACCACTTTAATTGGGCTACCGGGCGCGTGCCTGGTCGCGCTGCTGGCTTCGCGAGGGGTGCGTATAGATATATTCCGGCGAACGAGTGGCGTACTGGAAAATATCGCTAATAGTTATGTGCGGTTCGTAATAGTAGGTTTTGTGTTGCTCTTTACGCTGGTTTCTTTTGCCTACTTCCTGCTAATGACTACCCTGGGCGGACAGACTTCGGGCAAGCGTTACCTGAATATTCGGGTGGCACGAGCGGACGGGAAAACCCCCGGTTTGCGCCATTCGTTTATTCGCACGCTCTATGGTTTGCCGATAAACCTGATTTTGCTGGCGGCGGTTTATTTCGAGCGGCCCGAAGTGGCGCTTTTGACGCTGCCCTGGCTGGGCGGAATTGCGGCGCTGTTCTTTCTGCCCATGCACCAGGGTTTGCATGACCGAGTGGCGGGTACTTATGTGGTTGGTATCAAAGAAATGGTCGAAGATATTGATTTTTAGGGGTGCTGTTCAGAAATAAAGTATGCTATAATCGGTTTATCCAATTGGTAAACTAGAAGCGCAAATTGACAACTTTAACTAGATAAAGATTAAGCTAAATACTAGAATGGCAAGGAGCAGCCCACCATGCAATTCTTGATTGACCAGGCAGCCGTTGAAGAAATGCAACAACAAACTCTTCCCAACGATTGCTACGCCCATGAGAGAAATTACCCGCATCATTTTTACCGCGATGGCGAGAAATTTCTGGTGGTACGGGCGCTTTACGCCGCTATCGCCCACGCCAAACAACGCAACGATGAAGTAGGGTTATCCCATCTTCAATTGCACGAAGAAGAGGTCAAAACCTGGGCCGCCGAAGTAGAGCGCCAGAAACAAGCTGGCAATCCGTTCGCGCACATCCAGCAAGCGCTGGATAGCGCCAGCGAACAGGAAGAAGCCAGCCGTCCCAGACCACCTTCCTTTACTCCACCTGTTCCCAATACCATCAGCGATTTGGGCCTGACCGAAAGCTTTGTCGCCGAAATGGTTATTCGGATTTTTTATTTTCAGGGAACAATTTCGGGCGGACAGGTGGCGATAAATCTGCGCGTCCCGTTCTATGGCTTGCTATCGGTGGTGCTGGAACAGTTGCGCCGCCAGGAACTGATAGATATTGCCGGACAGGTTGGTTTGGGCGACGCTGGTTATCTTTATACCTTGACCCAAAAAGGCCAGCAACGCGCTCTGGACGTGCTGACCAAAACCGCTTACTCCGGCCCGATGCCAGTCTCGTTGGATGATTTAATTGCTTCGATTCGGGCGCAAAGCATCAAGAACGTGGTGGTGACACGCCAGAACATTAAACGGGCTTTCAGCGATTTGATTATCAGCGACACCATGTTTGCCTATATCGGCCCGGCAGTCAATAGTGGCTCATCTATCTTTCTGTTTGGGGCGGCAGGCAACGGCAAAACCTCGATTGCCGAGCGTATCACCCGGCTAATGGGCGACTCGATTTATGTCCCCTACGCGATTGAGACCGACGGGCAGGTGATTAAGGTCTACGACCCGATTAACCATACCACGATGGACGATGGCGACCTGGAAAAAATTGGCTATGATGCCCGGTGGGTCAATATCAAGCGCCCGGTGGTAGTGGTCGGCGGCGAACTCACGTTGGAAAGCCTCGACCTGGTTTACAACGAGAACGCTAAGATGTACGAAGCACCCTTCCAGATGAAGGCCAACGGCGGTATCTTCCTGATTGACGATTTTGGCCGCCAGCTTGTCCGTCCCCAGGAATTACTCAATCGCTGGATTGTGCCGCTCGAAAAGCGCTACGATTATCTGACGCTGGTGACAGGCAAGAAGCTCGAAATCCCTTTCGACCAGCTAATTTGCTTCTCGACTAACCTTGACCCAGGCGATATGGCAGACGAAGCTTTCTTGCGTCGCATTAAGTACAAAATTAATATTATTGACCCAACTGAAGCCGAGTTTCGCGCTATCTTCAAGCTGGTCTGCAAGGGCAAGAAAGTTCCCTATGAAGATAAAGGGGTAGATTACCTGATTAAGCGCTGGTACAAGCCGTTCAATCGGCCCTTCCGCAGTTGTCAGCCGCGCGACATTCTTGACCAGATGCTTTCGCTGGCAAAATACAACATGGAAAAACCAACGCTATCGCCCGACCTGATTGACAGTGCCTGTAGCACTTATTTTGTCAATCTCAAAGAAAACAACGCCGAAGCAGGTCGCGCCAGACCACAATTTAAGTAAGGAACGAGGATTGAGGATTGAGGAATTAAATTTCGTTCCTCGTTCCTCAATCCTCGTTCCTCATCTTATTGGGATAATTGGGGAAAAAGGAGTCTTGATATGACAACAGCCGAGTCCAGCCAGCCTTCATTTGCTTTACTTTCGGCGGTAACAGCCCATTTACCGGCGATTGCCTTGCCCGACCCCGAAAATGCGCCGTCGCATTTTGAGGGAGCGGTGCTACATATAAAAATAGAAGGAACGGTACGCCTGGCCGAAAATCTGGCAAAGGCCGGACGCGAGGGGGCGGAACAATTTGGTCGCCGCCTGAACGTGCTGATGGCCCGGTTGTTGAGCGATTTAGAGGTCGAGGAGGGGCAGGTCGCCCGGTTAGAAGGGGACGAGCTGATTGCCTTTTTCCCACAACAGGCCAATGAAAATCTGGAAAGTTGCGGCAAACGCGCTCGACGGGTGGCTACCCGTATGTTAGAACAACCAGTAGTAAGCGATTTGAGCGTAACACCGGGAACAGGGGTTGGTCGAGTCTATTTGCTGCGCTTTGGTTCAACCGGGATGGGACGGGAACTGGTATTAGCCGGGCCAGCTTTAGCCCAGGCGCAAGCCAGCACCCAGTTGCTCAAAGATTGGGCCGAGCCTGGCAGCTTGTTGCGAGACGAAATAATCGGGCGGCCTGATGTTGGCAAAGAAATTGAAGAACAGGAAGAAGTAATAGCGCGGCTGGCAAGCTGGCTACCTCCGGCGGTCTGGCAGCGCCTGAAAGATGAACCAAATTTTGCGGGCAACTGGGAACGGGCCGTGGCGCTCTGCTTGAAATTCGACGGGCCGAATTACGCCGAAGCCAACGGGCGGCAGCAATTGCAGGAGTATTATACCCTGGTGCAACATATTTGCAGCGTCCAGGGCGGACTGCTCTACCGCTACCAACCGGGTGAAAACGGCGAACCACACCGCATGATGATAATTTTCGGAACGCTGCTTTCGTATAGCGACGATGCCGAGCGTGCTTTAAGAGCAGGGCTGGCTTTGCGACGGTTGCCGGAATATCTAAATTTTATCACTAACCAATCTATCGGAGTAGCCAGCAGCAGTGTTTTTGCCGGGCCAATCGGTACACCGCAGCGCCGCCAGTTTGTCGTGACGGGCGATGCCTTATCCAGCGCAAGACTGGCGGCGGCGGAAGCTGGGCGCAACCTTGATTTGAAGCAGCAAGGGGCGTTTTTGGTAGACCGCTTTACTTCGGAACGGGTGCCACTCAATTTCTTGTTTGCCGAAGAGCAAGCGTTGGAACAGCCGGGCAAGAATTTTTCGGTCAAAACTGCTCCATTATTAGCCGAGCGCAAATTTATTTCAGCCCTCAAGCGTTACTGGAAAGACGAATTGCAAATCGTGGGGCGCAGCCAGGAACGGGCGCAGCTTGAGCAACTGGCTTCCGAGGCGCTGGGCGGGCAAACTAAGGCCGTCATCATAACCGGGACAGAAGGAAGCGGCAAAAGTGCCTTGCTGGGCGATGCCAGCCGCCAGTGGTTAGCGCGGGGTGGACTGGGTGCGGTAGGAGTGTGCTACCAGCACGGCGAAGGATGGCCCTACCTGGGCTGGGCCGGAGTGCTGGCCTGGTTGTGCGACTTTGTGGATGCCGACACCCGGATGGCGCGGGTTGCCAAAATTAATACCGTCATTTCGCACTATATCCCAGAGTATCCCGAACTGGTTGCCCCGGTGCAGCAGTTGCTCAATGTCACGCCCTATGACCGGGCCTTGTGGAAGCGAATGGTCACGCCAGGGCCAGACCGCGACCATTTCTTCGAGCTTTTCGTCAATTTGATTGAAGGCAAAAGCGCCGAGCAACCCCTCATGATTGAACTTGAAAATTTGCAATGGAGCGACGGAGCCAGCCAGGAATTGTTAAATCATCTGATAAAGCAGGCACAGGCGGCAGTGCTGTTTGGCCTGACCAGCCGCGAACCATTTGATAGCTTACCCGAAGGCGTAGCCCAAATTGGTTTAGGCCCGCTCGATTCAGAAGAAAGCCGCCAACTGGCAGAACTTACCGCTATCAGCCTCAAAATAACCCTTACCCCCGAACAACTAGACCAGATTACAACTTTGGCGCAAGGCAACCAGCTACAAACCATCGAAGCCGTGCGCTACTGGAAGCAGCACCACAAACTACCCACCTCAATCGAGCAAATCACCCTATCGCGGCTGGCCTTTGGAAAATAGTTTCAGTTTAAAAACCTAAAATAAAAATCAGGCTCAAAATTTTCCGTCGGAAAATTTTGAGCCTGATTTTTATTTTAGGTTAGGTTTAGATTAGAGTTGGCACGCGCTGTGCGGAAAGCTAGACAAAAGCTTAACAAGCGGGAGCTTTTGCGCTATAATTCACAATATTGGTGTGACGTGATTGTGAAAATTGGTAATTAGAAAGCAGTGAAAATTGGCTATTTTACGCTCTGAGAAGGCTTATCTAAAAAAGTTTAAAGCTCAAATTGGTGAAGCCAAAGCCCAATCCGTAGTAGAAACTACCGACTCGTCTATCGAAATGGGGCATTATTCTGCTATGGATGTGGGCAAGGAGCGCGGTTGCCCTGATAAGCTCTTTCACTCAAGTGCAATACTAACTGAAAACCAAAATATCGGGCAGAACCAGCCGACGAGAAGGAATCCGTCAATGCAGGAGATGACAGGGCGTTATAAAAAAGTAGACAGACCGTTTCATGACGACGCAACCTCGCGACCCAATACTACCACTGAAGCGCTTCAAGCCCGCCGATTTAGTCCGGCAAGTTTAACTTTGCTCCAGAAAATACTGGTGGCGAACGTAATTATTATTACGGCAGGTGCGATAATTGGCAGCTATCTGACCGCGCAACTGGCTGAAGCCGGACAGTTTAACCCGGTAACTTTTGGAATTATTATTGGCAGCGCCATTTTGCTGAGTGGTTCGACCAGTTTTTTACTCCTTAAAATTGCTTTCCGCCCTTTTGAAGAACTTCAAAGAGTGATTACCAAAATTCACACTGGTAATCCCCGCGCCCGCGCCGCTCTGGACGGCATTACCGACCCCGATATTCGGCACTTTACCGGCGCGGTCAACCAAATGTTAACCCGACTGGAAGAAAATGCCCGAATAATTCAGGAAGACCAGCGCCAGCTTCAACTTATGACTGCTCGTGTAATTAATGCTCAGGAAATGGAGCGCAAGCGTATTGCCCGCGAACTACACGATGAAGCCAGCCAGGTTTTGACCGCCATGATTATGGGGCTGGATTCGGTGCAGCAGGATATTCCGGCCAGCAACCGTATTTTGCAAGCCAAACTCGATGGCCTAAAGCATCTGGCGAACTTTACGCTGGAAGAGCTTCGCAAGCTGGCCCTCGACTTGCGCCCAACCATGCTGGATGATTTGGGTTTACTGCCCGCCGTGCGCTGGCTTAGTCGGACGGCGGCGGAGCGCAGTTCGCTGGAGGTAAAAGTACGAGTGGACGGTTTTGAGGAAAGTGAACGATTGGCTCCCGAATTAGAAACCTGTCTTTTCCGCATTACCCAGGAGAGCCTGACCAATATCACTCGCCACGCCGCCGCCCGGCAGGTTGAAATCAAGCTGGAACGCTTATCCTCGTTTGAAACCAGTCTTGGCGATGGCTGGGGCGCGGTACGCCTCACAGTAGCGGACGATGGCAAAGGCTTTCGTCCCGCCGAAGCCAAAATAGCCTCGTACCAGGGAGGGCATCTGGGTCTGTTCGATATTGAAGAACGGGCCGCGCTGCTCGGCGGTAAGGTCGAAATTGAAAGTTACTGCGCGGGTGATAGCACCGGGCCAAGCGGCACGAAGATAATCGTCACTGTTCCACTCAGTGGTAGCCCGGTTGAGTCACCACACGACATAAATACCCA
>JBBQXW010000319.1:0-8436 GCA_038209275.1 Chloroflexia bacterium
AAAAGTTGCCAGTTTGCCTTTGTCGGCGGCGGCTTTGGGGGCGGATAAAAGCGTCGCTTCGCCCCAGACCGCTTTGGCAACGTTAAAATAATCCAGATAGGTCAAATCGTCGGCTTGCCCCACAAAAAAGGCAGTCGGCTCATAAATGGTTTGCCATAATTCGCTGGCTTTGCGATTAGCGGATTGCCCGGTCAGTAACGCCTGGGTCAGCAGCAGCGCCGATTGGGTTTCGCTCACGTTTTTGGCCCGGAAAGTTACCCGTCCGTACCACATCATAGCGCGAAAGTAATTTTTGAGTTCTTCGGTTTTGGTGTAATGACCGCGTGGCAAATACTGGCTGTAATCGTCTTTGTAGTCACTGCCCATCAGAGGACTGGGAGCTTCGCCTTTAGCCTCGTTCACCAGCTTTAGTTCGGCTTCGACCAACGACGCGGCATAGCTGGGAATAGCGCCAAAATCGGCTTTGGGGTCGGTCAGCTTCCCGGCAACTAACGTAAAAGCGACGTTGCGGACGGCGGCGGCTTCCAGGGCCGTGCCTTTGAGAGCATCGTATTGTTTAAGCGAAGCCTGATATAGCGCCTGATTGAGGGTGACAAGGGCTGGTTGCAAATAGCGGGTTTCGGTATCGCGCAACAATTTATCGAACAGCAAATGATAAACGTTGGCGACACTGTCGGTACTTATATAAACTGGAAACTGGCGGGTCGGAATATTTTTATAAGCTTCAAAAAAGTATTTGGCGTTGCCCGGCTCGACCACAAAATAATTTTGAGCCAGCAGTTTTCGCTGGGCTTCGCTGAGTTTAAAATTGGTCAAGTTGGTAACGTTAGCCAAATCGGGCGCAAGGTTGTAGACCGGGAAGGCTGGCGTAACATTGACGGCAGGTTCTTGATAAGTGGTAAAATTCAGGTCAGTTTTAGCAACACTCGGTACTGGCCCGGTTGTAGTGGGTTGAGCGGTTGGGCTGACCAGGGCAGGGGTCGGCGAAATCGTATTGCTAACGGTGGTATTGGGTGGCGGCGTGGAAGTAGCTTCCCCACAAGCCGCCAGCAACAAATTTGAAGCTAACAGGCTTAACAAACTGATTAATAATAAACTATAACGTGTTCTAAATACAAATTTTCGATACATAATTTTTCTGACATCCTTTCCATTATAAACCAAGCTTTCTTATATTATAACGCCGATTAGTCAAAAAAATTATAAGATTAATTTATTGTAGGAGGGGGCTACGCCCTCGATTTTCGGTAATGGTGGAAAATCGAGGGCGCAGCCCCCTCCTACACAGCGAGATTTGTGATTGGGAATCAGACTGGTTCTAGCCGGTTGGTGCTGCGACGCAGTTCGGTTTTAAACATATCGGGGGTACGGTTGGCGGCGTAATAAAACGCTTCGGCGTAGTTATGGCCTTTTTCCAGGTAAGTATCGTACAGCACATCGAAAATTTCCATAGCACGCTGGCCCAGTTTGCGAACTTCTGACGGATAGCGCTCGTCGCTCAGACGGGGCTTTGTTTCAAGTTTAAATTTCATTTCTTTATTATTGTCCACTGGCTTACCTTTCTCACCCTTTCTCACAGATAAAATATGAATTCCTGAGTTTAGTATAACAAGTGAACATTACGACTGAAATTACGAAGGATTTTAAATCGCTCCTGCTATTAAATAAAATTTCTGTCGTCCATCATTGGTTAACTGGCGGTGATTTTTGCCATCGGCATCTATCTGAGCCAGTTCCCAGCGGTCGCGCCCGCCACTATCGGCTCCGACGCGCACCAGATAAGTAATCTGTTTGCCATCGGGCGACCAGGTCGGGTTGGTAGCGGTTTCGCCGGGCGGAGATAAGCGGGTCGGCCCACTGCCATCAGCGTTCATAACATAAATGGCGCGCTGGGTATTCAAGCCGCGCACCGCCACCAACCGCTTGCCATCGGGCGACCAGACCGGGAAATCGTATTCCGCCGGGTCGGTAGCGGTTAAATCAACCGGGTTTGAGCCATCCGGGTCGCTACGGCGCAAAACATGGATACTACCGTTGTAATAGCTGTAGACGATATTATTGCGAGGTGTCCAGCTTGAATACCCGGCGTTATCGCTGTTGAGGCCGCGCAGATTATTGCCGTCGGCATCCATTACATAGAGCCGGAACGAGCCACTGCCAGTTTCACGATTGGAGGAAAAAACAATTTGTTTGCCATCGGGCGACCAGGCCGGGTACTGGTTCTGGGCATTGCCGGGGGTCAAGATTTTGTCATCACTACCATCCAGCCCGACCCGGTGAATTTGCCAGCGTTCGTTAGGGCCAGCCGCCACATAAAGCAAGATTTTGCCATCGGGCGAAAGTGAAGGACTGAGATTATCCGCCGGGCCACTGGTCAGCTTTTTAAAATCAGTACCATCTGGCTTAGTAGAATAAACTTCCCATTTATTATTTTCGACCATTCCGAAAATCAGCACCGGGGTTTTTCCGGCTACCGGGCGGCTCTGCGAACCAGCGACAACAGTAGTTTGAGGAGTGCCAGTCGGTGTTTTAGCGGTTAGCCCTAACCCTAAAGCGATACCACCAGCGACTAAAACCAGACCCAACGTTGCCGCCAGTATTGGAAACAGCCAGCGCGGGCGCTGGCTCTTGACGGCTTCACGCCTGGGGGGTGGGGCAGGTGAGCGTCGCTTTGTCGCAGGTTCGTTCGGATAGGAAACGGCATAATCCGGCTCGACCACCGGCGGCGCAACAGGATTTTGTGGCGGCGACTGGTTGGAATTAGCCCGCCGGAACGGATTGGGCGTAACTACCGCCGTGGGTTCTTCAAAACCGGGCCGGGCCTTCGCGTCGTAGGCTATATCCTGGTAAGGTACTTCGTGAAAATAATCGGAAGAAGTGGCGGGAACGGGGTCGGGGGTAACATCATTGATGGGCGTAGAGTTGAGTGGCGGCATGGGCTGGGATTCAACTTGAGCGGGCTGACCCAAAGCCTGACGCAGCGCGCTGACGAACCCGGCGGCGGTCTGGTAGCGCAAAGCCGGGTCTTTTTCCAAAGAACGCAATAGCACCGCTTCTACTTTAGCTGGAATAGCCGGATTATACTGGCGCGGCGGCGGCGGTATTTCGCGCGAGTGAGCAATCAGGGTAGCCAGCGCACTCTCGCGCTCGAACGGCAGACGACCACACAGCAGCCGATAGAGCATTACCCCTAGCGAATAAATATCGCTGCGTCGGTCTATTCTTCCGCCCGTCGCTTGCTCAGGACTCATATAATTGGGCGTTCCCAGGCTGATTCCAGTGCTGGTCAGGTTCTCGGCGCTCTGGCTATTGATAATTTTAGCAATCCCAAAATCCGCCAGCACTGGCTGGTTGTGCTGGTCTAGCAACACATTAGAGGGTTTTAAGTCGCGGTGAACGATGCTATGCGAGTGAGCTTCTTCCAGGGCCGAGCCAAGCTTGGCGATAATATCAATCGCCTCGGTTACTTCAAGCTGCCCTTCACGCTGCAAACGCTGTTGAAGCGTGCCGCCTTCCATTAAGTTAGTGACGATATAGGGCCGGTGCTGCCATTCGCCGTAATTATAAATCGGTAAAATATTAGGATGGTGCAAAGCGGCAATTGCCCGCGCCTCCTGTAAAAAACGCCGGGCAAAAGTCGGGTCGGTCAGCAAGGAAGCATTCATTATCTTGAGCGCCACCGTCCGTTCGAGCGGTTGCTCAATCGCCCGATAGACCTTCGCCATCGCGCCCTGCCCGACCAGACCAGTTACTTGATAATCATTAATTTGCTGCCCGATTAGTTCTTCGGCTGGCTGCATCTGTCCCATCCTTTCCCCTTTAATAACCACTGCTAGGGATTTTAACCTAGAAAGCGCAAAAATAAAAGTGCTACCGAAAGATGCTCTTGCGTCGGTAGCACTGGAAAGTACTGGGGGAAGGTTTGGGGAGCAGACTAGGAGGATTTTGTCTGCTCCCCTGACTACGTAAAACCACCAGAAAAAGAATAAAATTTCCTGACCCAAAAATTCGGAGGAATCCTCTAGTTCCTCTATCTATCAGAATAAACAAGAATGATTAAGGAGAGTTTAACGGCTATTTAATAGATTGTTACAGCGCGGTTAATTTTAAGTAGGCCAGTTTTAACACCGATTTATCAACATATTAATAAAATTGGTGTATATTGAGGTGAACAGCCTTGCTTTTTTGTAGAAGTTTAATTTTAGATATGTATAACAAAGTTCTAATATTTTAGAGAGCGAGTCAGCCTCAAATGGCTTTTTTAATATCCGATTTGCCCAAAAATGCCGATAAAAGTTTTCTGGAAGGTTTTCGCACTATCACCAAAGCGGCTAAAACCCTACCAGTAATAGAAGCTAGTCCAAAAACTGCCGATTTATTTATTGAAAATTGGCAACAACTGGCGGAACAGGCTTTGTTGACCATAAACGTTTATGGTCTCAAGCTGTTATTAGATGCGCTACGTCAGTTGGTAAAAGATTATCCGCAATGGCAGGTTATTTTGTACCGCTACGAGAGTAGTCTGGCCTGGCTTGGTGGCGATTACCAGCAGGCTAAAAATCGCTTCAGGCAGATGCGGGCAATTGCTCAAGCCAATCAGGATTTTGCCAACCTGACCCAGGCCCAACTTGAGCTGGCGGAAATAGCCCTTGCCGAAGGCCGAATAGCCGAGGCAGAAACTTTATTAGAACGAGGATTGGAATTAAGCGAGGCGCATGGCCTGAAGTTGCGACAGGCGCAATTGCTAAATCGGCTAGGGCGACTATATCAGCTTCGGTTGCAAACTGAAGTAGGCCAATACTATCTGAAAGAGGCTTTAGCTTTACTAGGAAATTGGAACGAACCAACCCAACCAGTAATAAAAGTGGAAGAAGCTTTTGCGATTCAATGGCTAGGAGCGAGTTACAGCACCGAACGGCAGTGGGAAAAAGCCGAGGCCACTTTGCGCCAAAGCCTGAGCTTGAGCTATCGTCTTCACGATGTGCTGGGTATAGCCGAAACGCTGTTGAAACTGGGGGCGGTCTATCTTCAGCTTGAAGATTACAACAGTGCCACGATTTGCTTTGATAGCAGTCTGGCGATTTGCCAGCATCGCAAATATCTTCCAACTTTGCTTCAGGCTTATTATTACAAGGCGCTGGCCTGCTACAAATTGGGCCAGTATCAGGAAGCACTTGGCCCGGCCCGGCAAGCGGTAGAAATTGGGCTGGAAAGCGAACAATGGGAATGGCTGGCACGGGCGTTTTACAATTTAGGACAGGTTTACCAGAATTTGAATACGCCGCATCTGGCCCTGTTTTGTCACTTAAGGGCGGCGGAACTGTACCAGCCCGATATTTTGTTGCCGCGCTGGATTGAAATTTTAAGTGGCGTGGGCGATTTTTTGCTCGGTCTGCGAGACCAGCCGGAACACTGGCAAACGGCGCTGGAATGTTACCGCAAGGTGGTCAGGTTGGTGGAGGCTAACGAAAAGCTGGAATATTTAGCGCCGGTGCTGGGTAATATGGCCCGCGCTTTTTGTAAAGTCAATGGTATAGGTGGGCTGGATGACGCGGCCCGTTGTTACCGTCTGGAGCTAAAACTGGCGGGCGACCTTGATTCGACGGCGCTGCCCCCGTCAGTTGCCGTAGCCTTGCGCGTCGAAGCCCTGACCGGGATTCAAAGCTGTGCTGCTCTCCAAATGCGAAAGAAACAAGAAATTTTAGTAATGCCCCCACAATTTGAAGAGAATTTAGCCCAATGTGGCCGATGAATTGAACTCAAACCCTTTTTTATCCCAAAAACTCATGATAGCAAATAAATTTATTAGCAGGAATTTCGCTTGAATTTGCCATGCCGGGCAGTTTAAGCGAAAATCTTAATAGTTTAAAAATAATGAGGTAATAATGATGGAGAAAGGGAGTGTGCGTGGGGGATTTAAGTTCAGCGCACGAAATTTATGACAGAAAATAAGAATAAAGATGGAGATAAACATATAACCAAATCGGCGCAGTCAATCGGCTATTGGCAACTATTCATGATTTTTGTCAAGGCTGGTTGCGCCTTCGGCGGCGGGCTGGGTATTCTGGCAGTGCTGGAAGATGAACTGGTAACGCGCCGACAGGCTTTGAGCAAAGAGGAATTTCTGGCAACTTACGCGCTGGGCCGGGTAGTGCCAAGCGGGACGATGACGGCGCTGGCGGTAGCTTATGGTTTTCAGTTCGGCGGGTGGTTCGGCACGGTGCTGGCGCTGACCGGGTTGATATTGCCAGCCTTTGGGCTTACCATCGGCCTGACGATTGCCTATAGCTTCCTGAAAAATAGCGAATTTATCCAGTTGCTGCCCGTAACGGTGTTGCCCGCCGCGCTTGCTTTTATCGTGGTGGCGGCTATCCGGCTGGGCAAAGACGTTTTTAGACCCTCGCTGGATTTTGTTTTGGCGGCGGCTGCTTTCGGGGGCGCGTTCTTTTTTAATTTTAATCCAGCGATTCTGCTGGTGCTGGGCGGCGTGACGGGAATTTTCATCTTTGGGCGCGAAAACAAAGAAAATAAAGTTGAGCCAAAACAGGAGGGAACAGCGAAATGATGCTGCTGGAATTGACCTGGCTGATTTTTCTGTTCAACCTGATTACTTTTGGCAACGGCCCGACCATGATTCCGCTTTTGCAACAAAGTCTGGTAAACGAACGGGGCGTACTGACCCTCGACCAGTTGCTCTACGCCTTTGCCATTGCGCGGGTAACGCCCGGCCCGGCGAATGTGTATGTTACTTCGATTGGCTATATGCTTTTTGGGATTGGGGGCGCAGTGGCTACGACTCTGGCAATTACTTTCCCCGGCTATTTAATGCTGCCTTTGCTACGGGGCTACGACCACCTGAAAAACTCGAAAGTAATAAAAAATTTCACACGCGGCCTGACCACTACCTCGGTTGGCCTTATCTTCGCCACGACGGTAAGTATTGCCGATAAAACCCTGGTTAATTTGCTGGCCTGGATAATTTTCGGCTTTACCTTTGTTTTGAGCTATTTTCTCAAGTGGAATCAAATTGTCTGCCTGCTGGTAGCAAGCGCGGCAGGTTTTATTTTGAATTTCTGGTTAAAGTGACTATTCGCCTTCTTCGAGAATGCGCTCAAAGCGAGGATTATTACGCAGATGGTCGAGCTTTTCATCTTCTCGCGCCCATTCGCGCACCGATTCGCGTTCCAGCGACGCGGCAATATTCAGATGGTGTAGCGCCTCGTCAATGCGGTAGCCTTCGGCGTAGAAGCAAGCCAAATGATAGTGGGCCAGCAGATAGTTAGGGTCGAGTTCGAGAGCGCGCAACAAATTTTTCTCGGCGTACTCGCCATCGTCCAGCATAAGCGAAGTCAAACCCAGATTGTGCCATGCCACTGCATCGGTCGGGTCAATTTTGGTAACGCCGTACAACTGCTGGGCCGATTCGTGGAAATCGCCCTGTTCCCAAAAAATATCGGAAAGGCGGAAGCGCGAACGAGTATCTTTGGGGTTTTGCTCAATTGCTCGTGCAAAGGCCGAAATCGCCTTGCTGGTCTCGCCCCGTTCCACAAAAACCTCGCCCAGGGCGCGACGGGCATCGGGATAAGTGGCATCGCGTTCCAGCGTTTTTTCAAGAAAGTGGCGGGAAGAATCCAGGCCGTTTTGGAGCAGGAAATAGCCCAGGTTGTAAAGTACGGTGGGACTTTCGGGGTCTAGTTTCAGCGCTTCGGAATAGTGAATGAGGGCTTCGCCAAACTTGCCTTGTTCGGAGCAGATTGTGCCAAGATTATCGTGAAGGGCAGGCCAATCGGGAGCTAAATCGAGCGCCTGCCGCACTTCAGCTTCGGCCTCGACTAGCTGATTATCCTCGTAAAACTTTTTGGCTCGTTCATTGTGCATACGGGCCTGTTCAAATTCCGGGCCGCTACGCTCCCGGCTATTTGATTTATGCAAATGATTTTCGTCTCTCCCGAACCCCTGGCGGTAATCATCCTCGCCCGTCATAGGCACTGCAACCTCTTTTATTAGGAGTTTTCCTAACCATTAATAAACGGTTGGCTTGATTATACCACAAAGCGCAACCCGTTTTTAAGCAGCCAAATTTTGAATTCTTTAGAAAAGCTTTGTGCAAGTAGTAATTTCCTATGGTATTAGTTACTAATTTCCTACCTTTAGCCGATGCTAAATTGCCGCTTAAGCGCTAAACTAACATGTGCGTGTTGAACATTCCATTTTTCGTTATGCTAAATCCGCAAACTTTTTTAAAAGCGGCAAGCAAAAGCCATTGAAGTTAAATATTTGTGTGGATAGAAGTTTGAATTATCAAATTCAATAAACACTTGAGGGGCTTTTTATGGTACTCTTTTCTGTTTCTCGTCGGCGCAGACGTTCGCGTTTGGTTTGGCTAATTCTTATTGCAGGACTGGTAGCCGTCGGTCTGGTGATTGGTGTAGGCAA
>JBBQXW010000320.1:0-8379 GCA_038209275.1 Chloroflexia bacterium
CTGGTGTAAAGCTTGCGGACAGTTGTGCCATCGAGCGGGCCGGACTTGATAACCAGTTTCGCCACAAAGAAAGGGGTCTGGCGCACGTAAAAAGAGGTAACTACCTCGAAATTGAGGGCTTCAGCAATAAAATAAGGTGCAGCCAGGGCCGAGGTAGAACGGGCGGTGCGAATGTTAAAGTTTTTCTCGACCCGTTCGGCCAGACTGCGGTCAAACAAACGCAACACCACCCGCAAATCGGGGCGCTTTTGGAGGGCAATCAGGGCCGTTTCCAGGTTGCTCAAATCGTCTTCGGTCAAAATAGTGAGGCAGCGCGCTTTAGAAATATTCACCAGATCGAGCGATTCCGGCACGCGCATATCGGCGTGCAGCACCGGCACGCCCAGGTTGCGGGCCATATTGTTAAAGCGCTGCTTCTCGTCCAGTTCCAGCACCGCCACCGATTCGCCGCGCTCGACCAGACCACGCAAAACGCGGTAGCCAATAGTTCCCAGCCCGCATAACACTACGTGGTTTTCCAGGGTAGTGGCTTTTTGCTGGCCCAATGCCTGACTGATACGGGCGGTCACAATATAGTTGGTGACGTAACCGTAGATAACCGCCAGCAGCGCCGTGCCAACCACAATCAGCCCGGCGGAATAAATTTTGTTGTACCAGCCCGGCAAATCTTCGGTATTGGCATTGCTGCCGATAGCAATCAGGGTGAAGTAGAAAGCCGTTATCGGATTGCCATGGGTCTTCTCAGGGTTGGTAATCAAAAAGAAAATCGTGCTGACCAACAAAACCAGCCCAATTGCTACCAGCGCCACTCGGAAAGGGCGCTCCATATCGCGCAAGAACAGGCGCGGGGTCAGGAAAACCCGTTTTGACTTTTTCTTTTTGTGTTTGGAAGGCTCAAGCGAACTGCTCAGATGGCGGATACCTTCCAGACCGCGCCGGGTAGCCGCTACATTCTGCGGATCGAGTTGCACTTCACTCAATTTCACTAAATCGTCTACCCGCCCGACCAGCGTAATCAAATCGCCCTGCTCTAGCACGGTGTTGGGCGGCGGGCAAACCTGGCTGGCCTGACCGGGACTCTGGCGCATAATCGGCGTTACCTGTCCGTATAACTGTTGCAAGGTGCTGCTGCTTCCGGCTTCGTCCTGAATTACCGCTAATTGTTCCGCGCCAATTTCAAACAAATGCAAAACCTGGCTGGGCAACGAAGCGGTGACGAAAGCCGGTGCGGCCAGTTCCGAAATACTGAGGGCGTGGGCATTGGGAACGCTGTTAATCATCTGCTTGCCGATTTCCTGATTGAAGAAGCGCGCCACCGCCCGAATACCGGGCGCAAGTTCGGCAGCCGCCAACACCGTTTCCAGATTATTCAAATCGTTGTCACTGACGGTAATAATAGCCGAAGCGTGCCTGATGCCGGCATCGAGCAAAGTATGTTCGCTACGGCTATCGCGATAAATCAGGGGAACGCCCTGGTGCTGGGCAAGCTCGGCAAAACGCGGGTCGGGCGAACTATCTATCACTACTACGCCAATACGGGCCAGCAGCAACTGCTCCATAATACGGTAGCCAATATTGTGCAAATCGCAGACAATCACATGCCCGCGCATATTTTGAAGATTTTCGAGTTGCACCGGGGTCATCAAAGAAGACAGGTGGAAAACCGAAGGCCCGCCATTAGAAACATAATTGGGATTTGCCACAACCTTTTCTTCAAACTTTTCGCTCATACCAGTTTATCGCTCTCCTGAAATAAATTTATCAAATTCTAGCCTTTTAGATTATAAACCTTTTTCTGGTAATTTGAAGATTTTTTGCAAAAATCTTCAAATTACCCGAAGCCTGATATTAAGCTAAAGCTGGCACGATAATTGCACGCATAGCTAGTTGAGGATGCGGACGGACTGAAAATGAAACTAAAGAATAAAGGACATTACAATAATGGAAAACCAAAATTCACAAATTGGGCCGATTAGCAAGGGTGCGATGGTGGAAGCCACCGACGGGCTGATAGGAACAGTACTTGAGGCCATAATGAACCCGCAAACCAACGAATTGCTTGTTCTGATAGTCGAGAACGACAATCAGAACAAGCAGTTTACTATTCCGGCGAACCTGATAGCCAGTCAGGTTGGCACCCAGGTAGTCCACCTGAAAGTATCGGGCGAAGACCTGCTTAATTCAGGAGCAAGTATGGAAGTAGATACCAGTACGCCTAACTTTGGACATACGAACCCGCCGATGCTCCAATAAAATAAAAATAGCATCAAAAAACTGGGCCATTCAGCTAGTGAATGGCCCAGTTTTTTGATGCTTACTCGGCTCTAAAGAGCTGACTCTTACCCACATCTGAACCCGGACATTCATGTCCGGGCTAAAAAATAAACCAGCCTTTTTAGCCCGGACATGAATGTCCGGGTTCTTTTCAACCCAAAAAATGACCTAAACCTTTTAATGCCATCAAGCTTTACTTTCCTGATGGGATAGTGTATTTTGAGCAAGCAGACGGGAGTAAAAAAGTGGGCGCAGTTTTGAGGCGGTAACAGGCAGGAAGGAAACGGCAGGCCATGTCGGGCGAACCAGACGAAAAGCAGGATGAAAGCAGTTTCGATTATTACCCAACGATAGAACAAGGGTCGGAGCAGGAAGCTAAAAGCGCCGGAGCGGGTCAGTCAATCGGGTCGGGAGCAGGCGATAATGAACTGGCTACCGGCACTTTCGTGGGCCGGGAAGATGAACAGAGCCGCTTCCGAGAGCTATTACGCGGGCTGCTAGGGCCAAACCGGGGCTTTATGAAGGTGCTATTGGGGAGCGGCACGAAGCGGCAAAGCAAGGTCGAATCACGAATTCAGGGCCGGGTAATTTTGCTGAGTGGCCCGGCAGGAATTGGCAAGACCCGCCTGGCCTTGCGACTGCGTGACATCAGCCGCAAAGAAAAAGGCTTTGCCCGACAATTTCGGACTACCCGGCTGGATTGGCGGGCCGAGCGTGACCGCGACCAACGTTTGTCCCGGCTGGCCGAAAACCGCTCGACTCCGCCGGAAGCTTTTCTGGATGCACTCTACACTCATTTTGTGCGGGAAGACCAGAGCGGACATTTCGAGGGCTACAAACTGGCGGTAGACGAGACCCGCGACTTGGCCCGAAAGGTAAGCGGCGCAGAATTAAACGCAGTCTGGGAATTTCGGGCAAAGGCACTGGGCCAAAGTTTGGCTAGTTTTAGCAGCAGCCGCGTTTTACTTTTCCTGATGGATAATTACGAACTGGTCGCCGATTTGGATTGGCTGCTCCGAATGGTAATGGAAGAGAGCGGTTCACAAATAGCCTGGATTATTGCCGCCCGGCCAGAACTACCCGGTTATGCCGAAGAAGTCGCCGCCGAGCGCTTGCTAGATTTTCAGCCGGAAGCACTGAGTCAGGCCGAACTATTGCGTTTCTTTACCACCGAACTGAGTCGCTATCGCGATGGTTCGGAAGAACAGGCCGAGGAAGATGTTTCGTATCGTTCACCTGAAAAAATTGCCCACTTGCACGAAGTAACCCAGGGCTTGCCACTGGCGGGACGGTTGGCGGCTTTCCTGCTGCAAACTGACATAAATATTGAAGATTTGCCGGTAGCGGCACAAGAACCTATCGGGGCGCTGGTGCGCGAGTTTTTGGAAGGGCCACTCGGAACAGGCCACCCTGACCGCTTGAAACTTTACGCCCTGGCGCTGTTGCGGCGACCCGAACGCGGTGTGCTGTCGGCTTTGCTGGATTTGCGCCAGGATTTAGTACCAATAACCGAAGTCCTGGGGCTATTGCAGGCCCGCTACACCTTTTTGTTCGAGCCAACTAGCGAGATGGCGCTACATAGTGCGATTGAGCAGCCTTTGCGCGTCTGGCTATTCGACCCAGAACGGCGCTTTGACGAGCAAGGCTTGGGACGCTTGAACCGCCGGGCAATGGGCTTTTTGAGCGAACGGCTGGAAAGCTGGTCGGTAAATTTTCCGACGCTGGCAGGACGGGTGCAGGAAATCAAGTGGCGCGAGTGGGCGCTGGATAAAGTCTGGCACGCCTTCTGGCTGGGGCAAGAGGAAGGCTGGCGCGAGGCGCTACCGCTTTTCGTGGCAGCGCTGGCCTACAAACCAGCTCTGATGGACGAAATTGTGGCGCTGGTAAGCTGGTTCGATGGTATGGGCGGGCTGGACGAGGTAGGCCAAAAACGGCTGGGCTGGCTGGAACAAATCAGCGAAGCCGGGCCAGAGCAACGCACCGCCCTGGCCGAAATTCAAAAACAGGCGAACGAATTGGGGCTATTCCGCCAGAAAATGCCGCGTTTCGCCGATGAGCTAGAGACAATTCTACGAAAGAAAGGCGAAGGAGAGGGTGGCAGAGCAAGATAGCGACATAGCAAAGCAAATAATCTCAACTTCTCCAACACAGGTGGCAAAACTCGAATTGGTCAGCTACCTCGAACCGACTACTACCTTGCCACAGGTGCAAAACCTCTTGCAACACGCCCTCGACCACGACGGCTATTTGCCCATCGGTGAGCATATTTATCTGAAACTCCGGGCTGGACAAACCGCTCCGTTTGCCCAAAAAATTGCGGGTAAACAAGAAGCCGCCGCCGCGCTCCTGGCCTATCTCGATTTGCCTACCCCCGACCACGAACTCTCCCCCCATGAACCAAATTCAACCAAAGGGCCGATGCTGGTCGGCTATAGTCAGTTGCTGGCCCAACCTCACAACCATCCTTCGCGCTTACTGGGCGAAATTGTGGTGCATCCGCACTTACGCGGGCGCAGCATCGGGCGGCAATTACTCGACCAGTTGATAATACTGGGCAAGCAAGGCCGTTTCGAGCAACTCGACATCTGGGCCTACCACGCCCGGCCATCGGTACATAATTTTGCCCGTCACACCGCCCTCGTGCCAACCCGCACCCTGCACCATATGCGCCTGGATGCCAGCGCCGTACTGCCCGATTACGAATTACCCGCCGACCTGCGATTGCGTTCTTTCCGGCCCGGCATAGATGATGCCGAGTGGCTGGCCCTCAACCATTTAGTCTTTGCCGACCACCCCGAAAACGGAACATGGACGCAAGCCGACCTGGAAATGCGCTTTAGCCAGCCCTGGTTCGACCCCGATGATTTTTTGGTGGTCGAGGACGAAAGCGGGCGGATGCTGGGCTTCAACTGGACTAAACGAGTACCAGCCAGGGTTAGCGACCTCTATCTTTCTCCCGCCTATCCCGAAATTGCCCCTCGGCCCACCCCCACTTTTAGTTCCCCTTACGCCGGGAGCGAAGGCGAGATTTATATTGTCGGGCTGCACCCCGATGCGCGCGGGCGCGGTTTGGGCCGAGGCTTGACCCTGCTCGGTTTGCACCACCTCCGTTCACGAGACGCTTCCTTTTTTGCCCTGTATGTAGATGCCACCAACACCCCCGCGGTCAACCTTTACCTTTCACTCGGCTTCACCGTACACCACGACGATGTTTCCTATAGCCTGAAACTAGCCCCATAATTAAATAATTCGCCAATGGTTTAAAGCCAAAAATCCCGAAAATTCACCACAGAGGACGCAGAGAACACAGAGGAAAAATTCACCACGGAGACACGGAGAAACACGGAGTTAAATCAAAAATAATCTTTTAATCCTTTGCGCGTTCATCTGCGTTCATCTGTATTCCTTCCTGATTCAAAATTCAAAATTCAAGATTTAGTGGCACGCTGTATGCTTTTAATAATAGCAGGGAAGAGCCAACAGTATAAGACAGAAAATACTAAGGCTTTTTGGAGAAAATGTGTGCCAAATAAACATTTAGCGTTATAGCTAAATATATTGAAAGGAAAAAACAAAATGGGCATTATAGCCTGGTTACTTTTAGGATTGGTGGCTGGTTGGATCGCTAACATGCTTATGAGCAGTGGCCGCGGTGGTTTGGTTGCCGATTTAGTGCTTGGTGTCGTCGGCGCGCTCGTCGGCGGTTTCCTGGGTAGCGTCCTGTTTGGTCTGGATGTCACCGGGTTCAATATTCAGAGCGTTCTTATCGCAATCGTAGGTGCGATTATCGTAGTAGGCATTTACCGAGCCATTACCCGGCAGTCGGTTCGCCAGTAACCTCCGTCTGAATTACTTCGGTTACTGATTAACTAAAGAGACCCATCTGCTTTATTGTAGCAGATAGGTCTTTTTTATTTATAGCGGTTTTCGCTTTTCTCTTAGCTTTAGAAAATTTCTTGCAAGAAATTTTCTAAAGCTAAGAAGTTTCGTTTATGGTTTGAGTTTTGCTATAAAATAATACGACCAGATAGCCCTAATTAGGGTATCTGGTCGTTCGTTGTATCAGCAAAGAAAGGAACCTCGTGCTTGTAATCCAAAGTAAGCAGCGAGTGACGATTACGAAATAAAACTAGAAATCGTCCGGCGCTGGCAAGGATGGCGAGCGAATGGCTCAAGCAACCCGGTAGGCAACGAGTTTCGTTCTTTTTAGCCGATTGTATGATATTGGTAATTAGGTACAAACGGATAATTCGGAAATAGCTTACGAGCTATCTGGCAGAATTAAAGCAAAGCCCCGATTTGAGACTTTGTTTGTTTTTACTAATTTATAGTATAAGGGTCGGAGAGTTTAGAGTAAAGGTACAGGTAAACCGAAAAAAAAGGCGAGTGTTTTGGGCAGAATGTACAAAGCGAAGGCAAGGCGCACAAAAACTTAGGTTAAGCTAATCATATTTTGAATAGTATTGAGGTTAAGAAAGCTTTTCTGGCCCGCCAGAAAAAACCGCTGGAACAGGAGCGGGCGGGGCGCGATGGGGCGAAGCGCCGTTAGTAAGAGTAGAAGGCGGAAAAGCCTCATGATTCAGCTCGGTCTCGTCCGCATCAACTTTTTCTTTTAGCTTGAAGCCATTGACGATAAAGAGCAGGCTCTGGCTTAACTCGAAAAGAGTTTCGGCGGCATGGCTAACTTCGCTAATTTCGCTGGACATTTCTTCGGTGGAAGCAGAAACTTCCTCGGCAACGGCGGTATTTTCTTCCGAAACTATCAAAATATTTTCGATGGCCTGACTGACAATTTGGGCGTTTTTGCTCATCTGGGCGCTGGCTTCAACGTTGCGCTCGGCTACCAGCGAAACCACCTGAATATCGCGGCCCAGTTCGGTGCAAGCCTGACGCATGGCAAGGCTGGCCTGTTCCAGCGCCGTTACTTGCTGGTTGGTGGCGTTTACTTCGCGCTTGATATTTTCCAGGGCAAACCCGGCCTCGTTTGCCAGTTGTGCGCCAACCTGCACCTGGCCCTGACCCTGTTCGATGGCCTTAATCGCCTCAGCCACCACCTTCTGCATGGTGGTGATAAGCTGGGCAATTTCTTTGGTAGAACGACTGGCTTTTTCGGCCAGCGTGCGGACGGCATCGGCGACCACCGCAAAACCGCGGCCACGTTCCCCCGCGTGGGCCGCTTCGATGGCGGCGTTCAGGGCCAGCAAATTAGTCTGTTCGGCAATATCTTCGATGGTTTCGACAATTGCTCCGATTTGCTCGGATTTATCGCCCAGGTCGTGCATTTTCAAAGAAGTATTGGTTACAAAATCTCGAATCGAAATCATGCCACTGGTGCTACGGGCCACCGCATCCGCCCCGGTAGCGGCGGCTTGTTCAGTGCGAGATGCCATCTGGCTTAGAGCGCGCGAAGTATTTTCTAGCTGGCTGCTAACAGTGGTAATTTGCTCGACGCTGCGGCGAGTAGAGCTAATTGTGCGGTTCTGGTCTTTTGAACCAGCCGCAACTTCACTAATAGCCTGGCCCAGTGCCAGCATATTGGTGCTGGTATTGGTAACAGCCAGACTCTGCTCTTGTGCGCCACGGGCTACCTGCTGCATCGTTCGGGCAATCTGTTCAACCAGATGAGCAGCTTGATTGGCGACGTGCGAGAGTTCGCTGAAGGCCACCGAAACTTCGTTGGCGTTATCGTAGACCCGCGCCACCGATTCTTGCAAATTTTGCAGCATAAGCGAAAAAGCATTGCCCAGCACATCGCGTTCGGAACGGGGACGACTGACCACCGTAAGGTCGCCTTGAGCAATCGTAGAAGCAGTATCCGCCATTTCGCGCAGATAAACTATCATCTGGTCGAAGTAGCGGGTAAGCATCCCAATTTCGTCATCGCGGTCTAGGCGAAGTTGTTGCACCAGTTCGCCCTGAGCAATCTGCTCGGCGGCAGCGGCAACCCGTCGGATAGGAAGGGCGGTGCGGTCGGCAATCAGTACCGAAAGCACGGCAGAAACCAGCATTGCCCCTGCCCCAACCAGTAATATTAACAAAGCCAGGCTGCTGGCGGCGCTGGTGGCATCGCTTTCGTCCTGCCGAGATAGCACGGCCCAATTCAAG
>JBBQXW010000321.1:0-8371 GCA_038209275.1 Chloroflexia bacterium
TCACTGGTTTCCCTAATATGTTCTTGCTGATTGGCCCAAACACCGGGCTTGGTCATAATTCGATGATTTTTATGATAGAGTCGCAGGTTAATTATATTCTGGATGCGCTTCGGACGATGGAGCGGCAACAGTTACAATCAATCGATGTGCAAGCTGAAATTCAAAACAGCTTCAACGAAGAAATCCAAAAGCGTTTACAGGGAACGGTCTGGAATAGAGGCTGCAAAAGCTGGTATTTGAACGAGCAAGGCCGCAACACAACGCTATGGCCCGGTTTCACTGTCAGTTTTCGCCAGCGGCTGCGTCGCTTCGACCCTTCGGCCTACATTTTGAAGCCGAAAAAAGCCGAAAAAGAGACCATTTCAACGGCGAGGTAATGCGGAGGGTTTAATTGCATTCGCCCTCTTGACCTGGAACAATCAAAAAGGGCGAATGCAATTAGACTCTACGAAACTTTTGATTTCGGTACTCCCAAAATTATAAAGGTATATATGTAATCTTATCGAAATATTCTTCTGCTTCGGAAGCACCCCAGATTATTTCCAAGTCTGTAATTACCTCGCCGATGCTCATTTCTTGGGTAAGAGTAATAATACCAGGAAAATGGCGGCCCTGGGCAAAATGAGCCGCTATATGCACTGGCATAGATTTACGATTGTTCGTTACTAAAATGTAACCGTTTTGCTCTATCCAATCCAGAATATCGGGGTCAAGCGTACTCTTGGGCAAAGCATTTTTTGCACCAACATAAGTAACATTAAATTGAGGATGCAGAAGCTTTAAGCCATCAGCAACTCTAGTGTCCAACTGCTCGTCAAGCAAAAAACGTGGCCTCATTCTAGGGTTTCACTTCTTGATAGTCCGAAACTTGGGCCGCTTCTAGCCTTTGCTTAAGAAGAGCTTCTTTTCGCTTTCTTAGAGAGAGCTGAAGTTCAGAAGGATTCTTCTGATACTCCTGATATTTCGCGTCGGCTTCGGCTCTTAACCTTCGGATGTATTCATCCATTTCGGCCCGATTTGCCAAATAGTATAAAATAGTCGCATAAGCCTGTTCCACCTCCACGCTAGGTAAGTGGCTATTTATTTCCTCCGGGCTATACCCTTCATGATATTGCCGGATTACATCTTCGAGATAAACTCGCGTTCCCTTGATGCGAATATCGCCATCCGGCAGAAAATCAAAATAGCTTTCCAGTTCCATAATTCACCTCGCAATTCTTGATTTTTCCTGAGTACACTATAGCACAGCTATCTAGCGTAGCGCGTCCTTGATATTGCGCTCGATTTCGCGATTGGCCTCGCGCTCGGCTAAAGCATCGCGTTTGTCGTAGAGATGCTTGCCGCGTGCCAGCCCGACTTCAACTTTTGCCTTGCCTTTTTTGAGGTAAACGCGAAGCGGCACCAGCGTAAAGCCTTTGGCCTGAGTCTTCATTGCCAGCCGCCGAATTTCGCTTTTGTGCAAAAGTAATTTACGGCTGCGGGTCGGTGTATGATTAAAATAGCGTCCGGCGTGGTCGTAGGCCGAAATATGGGCGTTCCAGAGCCAGGCTTCGCCCCGTTCGACTTTAACATAAGCATCGCGCAAATTGACCCGACCATCCCGCACCGATTTAATTTCGGTGCCAGTCAGCACCATTCCCGCTTCGGTTTTTTCGTCAATAAAATAATCGTGGTAGGCTTTGCGATTACTTGCCACCTCTTTAATTTTGGTACTGTTGCTATCTCCGGCTTCAACCTCAATTTTTTTAGTAGTTGTAGTGGTTAGCATTGGTTTGTTGCCTGCCATCTCTCGTTCCTCACTCCCCAATCAAGTTTAATTATTCCAAAAACATATTTTATCATTTTTTTAGCGACGGCGTAAGCGTAGGCAGAAAATAAATCATGCCAGCTCTTCCCTGACTTCATAATCCCCTTCCGAGCCAATTATGAGTGGGTCATCGGCTAATGCCCCGGCAGTCTGTTCAAAAAAACCAGGCGGCC
The DNA here is from genome assembly GCA_038209275.1 of Chloroflexia bacterium. Classification (GTDB taxonomy): domain Bacteria; phylum Chloroflexota; class Chloroflexia; order Chloroheliales; family Chloroheliaceae; genus L227-5C. Next base: position 1,981 of record JBBQXW010000321.1, read on the forward strand.
AACCCAATTCTTCTGGCGAAAGCTTTTTGTCGGAAGGAATGTTAGCTGGTGTAGTAAGAGAGTCGGCGGGAAGTGCTTGTACTACCACCAATACTTCCAGGTCGCTATTCAATATTCCTAACGGCACTTCCAATTTGAGCAAGCCATCTGAGCCTACGTGCGCCTTCAATTTAATACTTTCCATACTCATTGCCTTTCTTTATTAAAGAAATTTAGCTTTACAGCCGTCCTGGATTTAACCAAGCTGGATCGAGCGCATTGAAAGCGCCCCAAACACGCACTTTTCGGTTAGAAATTTGACTTCATCCTGTTCCTCCTGTAAAGCCACGCGGGCATTATCTGCTCTATCTCGTTTATTGCTTCATTCGCGTCTAACTTGTTTTCGTTTGTCATATTAGTGCTGCTTTCTTTTATGCTAGTTTTCTATTCATTTATATTATACCCGGTTCTCCAGGCAATGCAGCAAGATTGCGATATTTACCTTCCTCGCCTGGCAATTGATTAGGTTTCATCTGGATTCCGATTGCTATTGCCTTTTAATTAGTATTAAGGTAAAATTATGTCTACCTTGTTGTATTACTTAAATTTAACATGGCAGACCGAACTGGCGTTTTTCCGCGCAATCAGCTAGAGTGAAGATAACCAATGTCATACGCTAACAAAGTTCTTCGCATTAATTTGACTACTCGTAAGACGGTAACTATGCCCTTACCCGAACAGCTTAAACGCGACTATCTGGGCGGGCGCGGTTTTGCGGTCAAAATGCTGTATGAACTACTCCCCAAAGGGACTGAACCACTAGCTCCCGAAAATCTACTTATTTTTGCCACCGGGCCGCTCAACGGCACGATGGCTCCTGCCGCCGCCAGCCTTACGGCGGCCACTCGTTCGCCCCTCACCGGGTTAATTGGGCATGATACGGTTGCCGGGTTTTGGGCCAGCGAACTCAAATTCGCCGGGTATGATATGATTATTATCTCCGGCAAGTCGGACGAACTGGTTTATATCGAAATTGATGATGACCGGGTAGAAATTAAACCTGCCGACTGGTTGCGTGGTCGCGGCACGCACGCCACAATTGATTTGCTGCACGAGCGGTTGGGCGACGATTTTAAGGTCGCCACGATTGGCCCGGCGGGAGAGAAACAGGTACTCTACGCCAGTATTATGTGCGACCATCTCGACCACCTGGCGCGTACCGGGTTGGGCGCGGTGATGGGTTCCAAGAATTTGAAGGCGATTGCGGTTCATGGCACACACGATGTGGATGTGGTCAACGCCGACAAATTTCTTAACAAGATGAAGGAAACTCATATCGCGCTGCGTAATGACCGCCTCTTTACCCCAATGAGTCGCTACGGCACCACCGAACTGTTAAATATTGCCCACAACAACGGTGCGCTTTCTATCCGCAACGGGCAGGATGGCGTTTTCAACCGTATTATCGGCCTGAGCCGCAACACGATTGATAATCTTTCGCGTGGCCCTGACCGCAAACTGGTAGACCGCCCTTGCAGCAGTTGCATTATGCCCTGCAAAGCCTCAATTGAAATTTCGCGCAACCAGCAAGGTCAGATGCGCCGCAACCGTCCCGATTACCACGCTATCGCCAGCCTCGGCCCACGCTGCGGTATTTCCAGCGCCAATACTTTAATCGAGGCCAACCATATCTGCGAAGACCTGGGCCTTGACCCAATTTCGATGGGTGGCAGTATCGCTTTCTTGATGGAAGCGTATCAGCGCCGTTTGTTTGGTGAAGAAGTGGTCGAATGGGGCAGCGACGAGCAGTTGATTGATTTGATAAAGCAGACCGCCGCCCGCCAGGGAACGGGCGAGATGTTGGCGCGAGGAGTCCGCAATATGTCGCGCACCCTGCCGGGCAGCCGCGATTTTGCGATGGAAGTCAAAGGGCTGGAATTACCCGCTATAGATGGTCGGGCCGCCAAAGCCCATGCGCTGGCAATGGCCGTCTGCAACCGGGGCGGGGATACTGGCTTGCATATGCCCCAGTTTGAAATTCTGGACAAAAGCCCGGCTGAAGCCGAAAACGAATTTATCTTCGCCAGCGCCGCCGACCCAACCGACTGGAACGGCAAAGCCAATATGGTCGTCTGGCACGAATACTTTGGCTCAGTATTAGATTCGGCCTCGATTTGCAAACACTACGCCTTCACCGCCTACGCCCTCAAGCCGCACGATATTGCTGCTTTGCTCACCTATGCTACCGGCACGCGCTTCGCCGAAATGGATATTATGATGATTGGTGAACGCATCAGTACCATCGAGCGGATGTTTAATTTGCGCTTTGGCCTGAACCCAATTGTCGGCGATACTTTGCCCAAACGCTTGCTCACTGACCGATTGAACGAAGGCAAAGCCGCCGGACAAACTATCGAACTCAGCCGCATGTTAACCGAATACTATATGTTGCGCGGCTTCAACGACGACGGCACACCCCGCATGGAAAATCTCCAAAACCTCGGTGTCATCAGCGAAAAAACGCCCACTAGATAAATTAATAGATGGAGCTTTGAAGATGGCTAACGAGCGCAAGACAGAGATGCTAGTACGTGAACAGTTGCGGGCGCTTGGTTATTATGATGAATTTCACTCAATCCGTGTAGAAGAGCAAAGAAGTGAAATAGAAACTGTTCGACGCTTACTAAAAACTGCCAGTAAAACAGGTAAAGGAGGCGGGGGCGCACCTGAATTTATCATAAGTTCGCTCGAAACTTCCGACTTTCTAGTCATCGTAGAATGCAAAGCGGATACAAAGTACCACGAAAGTGTAAATCATGATGAACCAGTAAATTACGCGGTTGATGGAGTATTTCATTATGCACGCTATCTTTCAAGAGAATACAATGTAATAGCTACTGCTGTCAGTGGTCAAACAGCTTCCCAGATGAAAGTATCCACTTTTTTGCATCCTAAAGGAACGGATCAGGCAAAAATACTCACGACCAAAACGGATAAAGAGATTACCCAGCTTATATCGTGGCAGGACTACATCGAACACGGAACGTTTGATCGTTCAATTCAAACACTTCGCCTTGAAGAACTAATGGCTTTTTCCCGTGAACTACACGAATTCATGAGGGATCATGCCAAACTGACCGAAGCTGAAAAACCCTTGCTTGTAAGCGGTACTTTAATTGCCCTCCAGAATGCTGCATTCACCAAATCATTTGATGTCTATAAACCAGAGGATCTTCAAAAACAATGGTTGAAGGTAATCAGAGAAGAAATTGAGAATGCCGAACTTCCAGCGGCTAAAAAATCTAGCATGACGCAGCCGTATTCGAGCATCTCAGTTCACCCAGAACTAGGAAAAGCCACGACAAAGTTTCCAAAGGGTATTCTTTATGAGTTAATCAAAAGGTTGAATGAGAAGGTTTGGCCTTTTGTAAGTATCTATCACGATTTTGATGTGGTGGGACAGTTTTACGGCGAGTTTTTGAAATATACTGGTGGTGACAAAAAGGCTCTAGGAATCGTCTTGACTCCCAGACACATCACTGACCTTTTTGCTCACCTCGCCAATGTTGGCAAGAATAGCACTGTCCTTGACATCTGCGCTGGAACGGGTGGATTTCTTGTTTCCGCTATGCACCGCATGATGCGGCAAACTACTTCCCAGTCAGAAAAGGAGAGAATCAAGAAGCAGGGACTTATCGGAGTCGAGAACCAGCCGAATATGTATGCCCTGGCTGCCAGTAATATGCTTCTCCGTGGCGACGGAAAAGCAAACCTCTACCAGGGGGATTGTTTCGACCCGCGCATCGTGGCGGCAGTGAAAAAATATCGCCCCGGCGTTGGGATGCTGAATCCTCCCTATTCACAAGGTGATGCTGATCTGCGGGAGCTTGTTTTCGTCAAGCAGCTGCTTGACTGCCTGGAACCCGGCTCGATTGGTATAGCAATTGTACCTATGTCCTGTGCGATCACGCCTCACCCACTACGCGAAGAGTTAATGCGCTTCCACACCCTTGAAGCGGTCATGTCCATGCCTGATGAACTTTTCTATCCTGTTGGTGTCGTCACCTGTGTCATGGTCTGGACTAGCGGAACCTCTCATATCATTTCAAATCGCAAAACCTGGTTCGGATACTGGAAAAATGACGGCTTTGTCAAAACCAAGCATAAGGGCAGAATTGACCTTAACCACAAGTGGGAGGGAATTCGTGACCGTTGGGTGGAAGCATTTCGTAACCGCGAAGTACATCCTGGCGAAAGTGTGATGCAGAAAGTCAGCCATGAAGACGAATGGTGCGCCGAAGCTTATATGGAAACGGATTACTCAAGAATCCGGGAAGACGATTTTGAACAAGTTGTTCGCAATTACGCGATTTTCAAGCTTACTGGCGGCACTCAGGCAGAAAAAGATGAAGAACAGGATATGCCTTTCGAACTGACTACCTGGAAAAACTTCGTTCTTTCGGACCTATTTGAGTTACGGAAGGGTAAAAGGTTGACTAAGGCAGATATGGTGCCGGGGAAAGTTCCTTTTATAGGCGCTATCGACTCTAACAATGGCCTCAGACAATGGATCGGACAAGCAGCTATCCATGAGGGGAACACCATTACAGTCAATTACAACGGCTCTGTCGCAGAGGCGTTCTACCAGCCTGTAGCATATTCGGCGACAGACGATGTCAATGTTCTCTACCCCAAATTTACCCTTACACCCGCGATTGCAATGTTCATTGTCGCGGTGATCAGACAAGAAAAGTATCGATTCAACTACGGTCGTAAATGGCACCTGGATAGAATGAAAAATTCCATGATCAAACTGCCCGCAAAATCGGATGGTATACCAGATTGGGATTTTATGGAAAACTACATTAAAGCCCTCCCCTTTGGCTCAGATTTATAATGGCGGAAGATTTATTGGTATTGGCTAATAGCATTTGCCCTTTGACCTGATGTAGTCGTCAAAAGGGCAAATGCTATTAGCCAATACCAGGTTTTTTACTTTCCCGTTTTGGCCGTTCCTTTTGCCAATAAATCAGAGATTTCGGCTTCGGAGTAGCCTAGTTCCTGCAAAACCTCGATAGTATGTTCGCCAAAAAGGGGTGGATGGCGGCGAATGGCGGCGGGGGTATCACCGAGCTTGACCGGGAAGCCGGGTAATTGCAATTTGCCCAGAATGGGATGAGCTACTTCCTGGGCCATCTGGCGATGCTGTACCTGTGGGTCGGCAAACACCTCGGCTACCGTGTTGACCGGGCCAGCCGGAACGTTCGCCGCCCATAGTAGCTTGCACCATTCATCCGCCGGACGGCTACAGAGTGCTTCGTTCAAAATAGCCAGCAATTCCTGGCGGTGTTCGACGCGGGCCGGATTGGTGGCGAAACGCGGGTCTTTAATCAAATCGGGCCGACCAATTACTTCGCCGAGCCGCTTGATTTGGGCATCGTTGCCACTGGGAATATAAATCGGACGGTCAGCCGTCTCGACCAAATCGTAAGGCGAAATCATCGGGTGGCTATTGCCGTGCGGCTTGCCGATAATGCCCGTGTTGAGGTAGGTTGTATTGTGTGGGTGCAGCAGCGCCACGATAGATTCTAATAGGGAAGCCTCGACCATCTGCCCCAACCCGGTGATATTGCGGCGGTAGAGCGCCAACAAAATAGCCTGGCTTGCGAACATGCCAGTGGTCAAATCGCCCATTGCAATGCCGACTTTGTGCGGGTCGCCGCCAGCCTCGCCATTGATGCTCATCAGTCCGCCGTGTGCCTGAAGCGCGCCATCATACCCGGCTACGTTAGCATTTGGCCCGGAACGCCCGTAGCCGGATATGCCACAATAGATTAGGCGGGGATTTATTTCGCGCAGTTGCTCACAGCCCAACCCCCAGCGCTCCATTGTGCCATTCTTGAAATTCTCGACCAGTACATCGCTGGTCTGTACTAGCCGCCGCACTATTTCTTGACCTTCGGCAGTAGTCAAATCGAGAACCATGCCGCGTTTATTGCGGTTGATAGCAAGGTAATAGGTACTATGACCTTCGAGAAAAGGCGGGCCGTAGCTGCGGGTCTCATCGCCACCCGGCGGCTCCACCTTGATAACGTCCGCCCCATGGTCGCCGAGCATCATACAGCAGAACGGGCCAGCCAGCACCCGGCTCAAATCCAGCACCCGTAACCCCTCTAAAGCTTGTCCTGACAAAACATTTCCTCTTTTCTTCTTTATAATTTAGATTTGAAATTTTTTACAAAAAATTTCAAAAGCTAAAAGGTCTCAGGCTTTAGCCCCGGTAAGCGAAACTTTTGAAAAAATAAATTTAGCATCTGGAACTGTTTAATAATACAACATTACCGGGGTTTTAACTAAAATCTGGTCTGTAACTAAAAAAGAGGCGGTTCAATTGTAATCGAAACGCCTCTTT
>JBBQXW010000322.1:0-8355 GCA_038209275.1 Chloroflexia bacterium
ACGCTTTTTGCAGCGATGGCGGTCAATACCAGGGCGCGGGAAGTGCTGTTGCCAGTCTTGTTCTTTCCGATTATGCTGCCAGTGATTATAGCGGCGGCTCAAGCAACTGCTGCCGTACTTGCCAATCGGCCTTTCGAGGAAATCGGCCCGCAGTTACAGCTAATTACTATTTTTGACGTAGTTTTTCTGGTGCTGCCCGTTTTGCTTTTTGAATTAGTGATAGAAGAATAGAAGAATAATTACTCAGCTTATTGTGAAGATGAACCGCCAAGACGCAAAGAACGCCAAGAATTTTAGTTATGTTCTGTTCTCCGTTTTCTAAGTGGTAAGCTGTGTTATGAAGAATAAAGAGAAGTAAAAAGAAGAAAAATATGGCAACTAATACCAAGTATTTAAATCAAGCAATGCCAGTCGCGCCCGGCAAACGGCTGGACTGGCCTCAAATTTTGATTTGGGGAATGTTTGTAATGTTCCCCCTGTCGCTACTTTTTGTGCTAATTGCGCCAACCGACGTAAATTTGCAATATTCGCAACGCATTTTCTATTTTCACTTGCCTGCCAATATTATGTGCTTTGCCTCGTTTTTGGTCTACTTCATTGGCGGCATCGGCTACTGGCGCACCCGCAAGCGCAAGTGGGATATTGTGATGGTGGCGGGCCTGGAACTGGGCCTGTTCTTTACCCTGATTGGCATCCTGACTGGCTCAATCTGGGCGCGCTATGCCTGGAACACTTTTTGGACTTGGGACCCGCGCCTGACCACCGTAACGATTATGATGGTGGTCTATGTCGCCGGGCTAATGCTACGGAACGCGATTGACGACCCGGCCCGCAAAGCCGCCCTGACCGCCGCTTTCGGCATTATCGGCTTTGTGAACGTGCCATTGGTTTATTTTTCCACCCGCTTTTTCCCGCGTGGCTTGCACCCGGTGATTTTCGGCAGCAACGGCAACGCCAGCAATTTGCAGGGTTTTATGAATGTCACCCTGATTACCTGTATGATTGCCGTCGGCATGTTGTTTGCCTATCTCTTGATACAGCGTATTCGGCTAGAGCAGATGCGCGACGACGTGGCGGCTTTACAGTACGCCTACGAAGACGAGGAGTAATTTTAAAATGACCAACCTGTTAGTGTTTGCTCTTGTAAATTTTCAAGAAGAGCCGCTAAAAGTTACGGGCGATGTCGGGAGCGGCCTGATTTACGTTATCGCGGCTTATGCGGTGGTCTGGCTGTTTATCTTTGGCTATTTGTTCAGCCTTACCCGCCGTCAGGCCAACCTGCGCCGCGAAATTGAGGCGCTCAAACAGGCCCAAGCGCAAGCCGAACACTCGCCTCTAGCTCAAGCTGAAGAAAATCGTCCAGCTTCGATTAGCGCCCGGCAACTTGGTGGCTGATAATACTTTCACTCAATAGCTAATTCTCCCTGGATTTTCGCTAAAGTAGTAGCGATTGATGAACTTTAACTTTTAAATCTGTGTATGGACGATGGTTTCGTAGGGGCGCATCGCATACGCCCCATACACATCAAGCTAAGGAAATACGCCCGAAATTAGTGGCTAGTGCTGGCCCGCCCTGGAATAAATTCCGGGCTACGTCGCTCAAGTGGATTAAAATCCACTGATTACCAAATGGCACTGACCACGTATCCAGTGGTTTTCAAACCACTTAAGCGACGTAGCCCGGAATTTATTCCAGGGCGGGCTTTCATCGCGTACCATCTTCAAGCTTAAACTCTTAGGTTGATGCGTATGGGGCGCATCGCACACGCCCTCTTGAGCTGGCACCGTGTTCAAGGGCGTATGCGATGCGCCCCTACTGGCATACCCGGTTGGGCAAATCGCTACTACTTTAGGTGTATCAGACAAAATTCTGCTTTTTAGTTCACTGGCTTTGATTGTAGTTTCTAATACAGACTTTCGCCAAATGCAGCATTAGAATCGGTATAATAAAACCGAAAATAATTCGATGTCTGCTAATTTAAACTGCCTAAAATAAAGGAATTGGAAAGAAACTATGGGAACTTTGACGAGAGTTTTGGTGCTGCTGGAGGATGGATCAGGGGTTACATTACCTTCGGGCAAAATCCCGCAGAATAATGGATTTGGCGAAATGATGTTGCGAATTGGCCTCTTTATGTTGTTTTTGCTGGTTTTTGTTTTTGTCTGCGCCTATGCCTGGAAAATTTTGCCCGGTTTGCGGGCGCTCATACCTGGCCCGAAACCGGCAGAGGAAGAAGTACCTGCACCCCGCTTGCTTTCTTTTAGCAAGCCAATTGTTCTTACCCCGGTGGAAAAACAGGTCGAAGCTAAAACTGAAGTCGAAATTAAGCTAACAGGGCTAAAACAAAGTGACCCACTGAAAGAAGCTATCGCGGATGGACGACCAGGTAGCGTCGTTCGCGCCGCCAGCGATTTGCCAGAGTCGCAGTCCCATTCTCCTATAATTATCTTAAAGCGCGAAGACTAAAATTGATATAACTCCATTAATCCGGCGGCTCTTTTCTAAAAGAGCCGCCTTTGTTATTTCAATTGTAATCATTATCCTCTATAATCTTTCTATCGTATCAGTATATAGAGACTTTGCTGTCTGTAATTGGTTAAACGGGGAGTTTAAGAGCGACATGACTATATCAGTCAACAAAAGAGATAATAAAGATAAGCCGAGCAATAGCTTGTATTCAAAGTTGTACCGTGTAAGCAGTTTTCGACGTATTCAACTGGCTTTCGGTTGGTGGGGTATTCTGATACTGGTTGGCGGGTGGCTACACAATACTTATGCCGCTGCCTGGGGCATTGCTACACTGCTATGGATTTGGGTGGGTTTGACGGTATTAGGCTTGATTGGAAATTATCTGCTTACGCCCGAAGCATTAGACTCAGGTATGTTATTTATCTGGGTTATGGTGGTTGGGCTGGCTTTTTTCCTGACCTGGCTGATTATTTACCCGTTTGCTACTACCGGGAAAGAGTGGATTTCTTTCTTGTGGCATATGGCTTTTGCAGTAGCTTATGCAGTGAACGGTTACTATATGGACAGGCGTATCTGGTGGTTGGCAGGCTGGGAAGTTTTGGCCGGATTATTCATGCTGCTGGTTCGTTTAAATGTGATTGTCGCGCCTGATGTGGCAAAAAATCAGGGCATTGCTCTGGCGCTAAGTAGTGGTATACCACTATTGATAGCGGCGCTGCCTATCTGGAAAGAGCGTAATTTATACTAAATAGAAGTTTGTTGAGGGACTGATGCCGCTAGATAATAAAGGGTTGGAAGTGGGACAGGTTGCCCCGCAGTGGGAATTAAGAGGATTGAATGGTCGGTTGGTAAGTTTGGCCTCGCTGCGTGGTCGCCCGATATTATTGTTTTTCTTTCGGGGAACATGGTGTCCAAGCTGTCGCCGCCAGATGGAACAGATTCGGGATGAGTGGCAACGAATTGAGCCACTAACTCAGGTAGTCAGCATTGTAGGGCAGGACGAAGCACCAGTCCGCGAATTTTTGGAACGGATGCCTATGCCTTATCCTTTGCTATGTGACCCCAATCGCAAGGTGATTGAGGCCCATAATGTTTACCAAAAATTTGGCCTGAGCGGGTTTCGGATTGCTCACCCCACCACGCTAATAATAGATAGTGCCGGAATTGTACGCTACTGCTACGTTGGTAGCAGCCAGTTTGACCGCCCCGACCTGGAAGAAGTTATTCGAGAATTGCAAGCCCTGGCAAGCTTGAAAGCACAATAAATTAACCTTTAGTATGTGGTTTAATTTTTAAAGGAGAGTGAATGTCGGTACTTGCGATTGTGGGGTCGGCGGTATTGTTTGGGCTGGCGGGGTTGGCTGAAATTGGGGGCGGTTGGTTAATCTGGCAGGTTGTGCGGGAAAGCGCGGCCTGGTTTTGGGCTTTAGTGGGTGGATTGGTGCTGGTTAGTTACGGGTTCATACCGACTTTACAACCAGCGACCCAATTCGGACGAGTCTATGCCGCTTATGGAGGCTGGTTTATTGTGCTGGCTTTAGGCTGGGGCTGGTTGGTAGATAAAAACCAGCCCGACCATTGGGATTTAATTGGCGGCTTTATTTGCCTGATAGGAGCAGCGATTATTATTTACGCCCCTCGACCAGCTTAAAACTCACAGGACTCTCGCCTGCTCTTATAAAACTGAAAACTGATAACTCCTCACGACCTACGTAAGCGCGGCACGCGAAACATTACTCGCGTGCCTTTATCCGGGGTGCTTTCTACTTTTAGTTCGTATTCTACCCCGAACAACTTTTGCAAGCGCTCTTTAATATTTACTAGCGCCATGCCCAGCCCTTTGCCACTGCCTGTTTTTGGCCTGAAAAGCTTTTTTATCGCGTCGGCAGTGATGCCGACTCCATCATCTTCCACTGTAATCAATACGTCGCCATCCTCGACGGTTTGGGTTGCCACATGTACATGTCCGCCGCCGATTTTCGGGCCAACCCCATGATTAATCGCGTTCTCTACTAACGGCTGTATTGTCAGCACTGGGAGCAGCAGCATTTCGGTTCCGGGCGCAATATCGTAGCTTACGCTCAACGCCTTGCCGAACCGAATTTGCTCAAAACGAACATAGCGCTGCACGTAATCCAGTTCTTCGGATAGCGTCACAAACTCGCCGTGATGCTTGAGAGTGCGCCGGAAAAAACTGGCAAAATCCACAATTAGTTCGCGTGCTTCCTCGGCATCAATTCGTACCAGCGCGGCAATGGTGTTAAGGGTATTAAACAAAAAATGGGGCGAAATTTGCGCCCGTAGCGCCTTTAGCTCCGCCTCAGCCAGTTGTCCGGCGCTGCCTTTCAATCGGCCCAGTTCCAGATTGGCGTTCGCTTCCAGAGCGACCCAGCGCGCCAGTTCAATTTCTGCCGTATGTAACGGGAAAAGCTCACTGCCATAAACCGTCAGTACGCCGATTATTTCCTCATCGTTTTCCAGTGGGGTTGCTACTAACCAGTTAGGGGTATTCGCATCGTCTTCCGCCGGGGGTTGCATCCAGCAATTGCTTAAAATGCTGATTTCGTTGGCCCGGCGGCAGGTTTGCACCTTCCCGGTTTCCAGACAAAGCTGTACTGCCGGACAAACCCGGTCTTGGTGCGGCGGTTCGCCATCCAGCGCCGGGCCAACAAAGGCCAATGTAGTTTGCCAATTTCCTACTCCTACCGCCGACAAATTCGCTGCCGCATACACCGCCCTTGTTAGGTTTAGAGCCGCCGCCGGAGTCATGCCATCCCGAAAAAGACGGCAAGCCGCCGAAATTTTCTGCAATAATTCCACCGTCTCCTTGCGCCATCCCGGACGCGGCGGGGCGGTAAAACTCGATATATTTAATTCCGGCGGCCACTCGTTCACCCTGTTCTCCTTTATTATTTATTTTATCCGTTGTAACTTTGGAAATTTTTGCAAAAATTTCCACAGCTACAAAGTTTTGAGCTTCAGTTTATCTCTAAGCCGGAAACTCTACTGCTTTCTTTTGTGTTCTCCGTGCCTCTCCGTGCCTCCGTGGTGAAATTTACTTCTTTTCTGGGCAGTAAAAAGAGTGTTGGAATAAACACCAGTTGGGCATAAGATAAATCCCAGAAGAATTGCGAATTAGTCGCTGCGCTGCTACTACTATCGCCATTATTACTGCCACGCCGAGCGTTAGCTCTTGCCCGTTGCGGGCTTTCCAGCCGAAGCCAGCCACGCTTGCCGCCGTTGCTAACAACCAGACCAGCTTCATAAAGTCGTCGGTATCATCCGACCCTAGCTTGCCGAGATTTACCCCTATCGGTGCAAACTCAAAAAAAACCGCCGAATTCCAGATTACAAACGGCCCAACCAGCGCGACAAAAACCAGTAATGCAACTCCCGTTACTATCAATCCGGCCCTGACACTCGCCTTTTTGAAAATGTACAATCCTACCATTGCTAGAACGGCCCAGATAGGTAGCCGGGTTGCCGCTACACCGCCGACCACTACCCCAACTCCCGCCCAGCCCGCGTAAGGTAAAGGTAAGGGTAAGCCGCCCCGTTCTAATTGCCACTCTATCATTAATAGTAATAACATAACCAGCAGCATATTGGCATATTAGCCATATCCCGTAATTCAACCACGCCTGCCTTAATCGTTCCGGGTAGGGTCGCGGTTTATCTTCACTCTTACTGGTATTCCCTTTTTTAATTTCTTTATCGGCGAAAAAGTAAGAAATTCCTACCAATAAACCTATGCCGAGGCCGTAACCTATCGCCCGCTTCCAGCCAAAATGGTAGATTGCCATAGGCAAATTTAGTCCGACCAAAACTATAACTATCGCCCATTGCCGCATGTGTTTAAAACCTTGTCCGCCCAAATTTCCGCTTTGTTCGCTGCCAGCGATTATATGCCCAACCTACTCGACTCGCAACCCGCGTGTGATACCAGGTAGGAAATCACAAGATTTGTAGGAGAGGGCATAGCCCCCTGCGCGTCAACTTAAGGGGCAACTCGTAAAATTGGGTGGGCCGCACCTAAGTACCAATTCGAGGAGAAAAGCTTAAGTTGACGCGCATGGGGCATAGCCCTCGATTTTACCTGTGGTAAAGGTAAAATCGAGGGCTATGCCCTCTCCTACAGACGTTGATGGTGGGCCTGTTTTAAGCCGATTTACAGGTCGCTCAGGCTCGATTTATGGTATAATAACGATAGTGAAAAATAGTACATTCGGCTTAAAAGAACTTTGAAGATTGCTTTATACATGGGTTGGAAACCCCATAACGAGAGGTTTTAGAGTATGGCAGGAAGATTTGAACACCTCGTCGAAAAATTAATTAAAGATGCCCGCGCCGACGGCAAATTTGATAACCTGGCTAACCAGGGCCGCCCTATCAAAATCGAGGAAGAAAATCCTTATCTGGATGAAGAATGGCGCGTGGCCTACAAAATTATTGAAAACGCCGGGTATATTCCGGCCTGGGCCGAACTGGATAAAGAAGTCGAGCAAGATTTGGCGCGAGTGCGGCGCGAACGCGAAGACCACCGGCGCTGGCTTTTGCGCCGCCTTGATGATATTAAGAACGGCCCGACCCAATACTTCGCCCGCGATTTGCGCCGTCTGCACCAGCACCACGAGAGCTTTTTGAAGAACCACGCCACCCGGCTGCACGAACTCAATGGCAAGATTGAACATTTTAACTTTATCTGCCCGGTCAACAACTTGCTCAAGGTCAAGATTCAGGTAGATGATGTTATCAAAGATTTTGACCAAAAATGCCCGGCTATTCCGCTGCTTTAAGAGATAATTTGTGCAACCACTACCTTTTACGAGCCTTGAAGATGTTTTCAACGACCCCACCCTTCTTATGAAAAATCCTCAAGAAGTGTGGGAGCCAGCTTTTATTGAAGCACTTGTACAAGGCAACTCCGCCTGGCGCATTGAACAACTTGGGAGAGGAAGTCACGCTGGTACTGGTATGATTCTGCGAGAAGTAAATACAAACGGCGATTTAACTGATAGAATAGTGCAGTGGCATCCCGGCGGTGGTTATCATGGCTCTCAACCCTACTGGAAAGTAAGTAGTGGTAAAATTGGTACAGTACGGATTGGGCCGCAGTTTTCTCAGCCTTAAAAGAGGAGCAGGAATTGTAGTGAAAACACAATCAATCAGGTTGCAAATTGATGCTGAGATTATTCCGGCTACCAGTCTGGGCGGCTTTACTCTAGGAACACCTGTCCGCGATATTCAGGAGCTGATTACAGGTTTAGGCGTGTGGAAAGCTGGCTCGTACCAGCTTGTCCTACCTTTTGAGGCCAGATATACTTTTGGAGAAGGCACAATAGCCCTTTCGGTAGATGTACGTAACGGCAAAATCTTTAAAATAATCGCCGGGGTTGGTTATAAAGGTTTACTGTTCAATAAAATTGCACCAGGAATATTGGTTGGTCAGGCTATGCAGCTTGAACCCCGGCTGTACTACAGCGAGGCTGAAGAAGTAATTTTGTGTAAAGGTATTTCCGGGTTAACCCTTAATGTTGCCGAAATAGACCCGCCTGCTCATTTAGTGCCAAATTTAGCTATTTCGGCAATTTCGGTCATAGCTGAAGAAGCATTTACTGCAAGTGGGCAGGCCGGTTATTGGTAAAAATTTCAGCAAAACCAACTTTACATAATCAAACAGTCTTTTAATTTGCATATAAGCAAAATGCTAATAAGTGAAATAATAAAAATTGGAGGACAAGAGAAATTAATGACTGATAGATACGATATTGCGGTGATTGGCGGCGGGCCGGGTGGCTACGTCGCGGCGATTCGGGCCGCTCAACTTGGCGCGAAAGTCGCGGTAGTCGAAAAAGACCGACCCGGCGGAACTTGCTTAATCTGGG
>JBBQXW010000323.1:0-8342 GCA_038209275.1 Chloroflexia bacterium
AATCGAGGCTGACGAAAGCCAGAGTTTCTTCGGCAAGATTGCGGTAAAAATCGCTCAAGGTTATTCGGCCCAGCGCCAGGGTAAAGGCGGGTAGCCACGCCAGCAAATGTTGTTGCAGAAAATCACGAGAGGCGTGGGCCAAATGAAGAGCTTGCACCGTCAGGTTCTTTTGCAAGGCGTAAACTTCGTGTTCTGCCAGCACCGCCATAAATTCCAGTCCAACCCCGATATGGTCAGGAAACACTTTTTGGTCGCTTGTGAAGCCAAAATCCTGGTAGAAAAAGTTGACCTGCTCAGTTTCACCCGTATTCAGCATCACCTCCGCGCCAGTGTAGATAGACTCGTAAGGATAGACGTTCATCAGAAAAAGGCGGGCATACTCCACGCGCTGCGCCTGTAGCCATGCTTCGGCTTCTTCCTGTCCAATCGGGAAAGAAAATCCGGCAAGCAAGCCTGTATTTTCTTTAAGAAACTCAAGCATTGCCGTATCAAGCTCACTTGAAAAGAGCCGCGAGAAAAGCTGATATGCCCCGGCCCGCGCCTGCGCCGCCGCTACTTCCTCATCACTCATTACTCATCACTTCTTGCGGCCTCCTGAACGCCGATGGGTCGGGCTTGTAGGGGCGTAACATCCAGATGGGGCGGCGTAGACCGCTCGGATGCTGGGCGGGGCGGGCCAGTTTGAGCCAATCTTTGTAGACCTGGTGCGATTTGGCGGTATCTACGTAGACATCGCCGTAGCGATCAGACGGCCCAGCCTTTTCCAGCAGCACTTTTTGATGCCAGCAATGTGCGCCACTGATGGGGTCGGGATGTACCGGGAAAGTCAGGTTCTGGTGAACGCCCGCGTCCGTCCACCAGATGCGTTCGCTATCGGGGTCTTCGCTTTTGAACGGCTCGACTCCTTTTAGCTGGGTCAATTTCCATTCGTGACCGTTGCTTTGCTGCAAATCGGCTAATCCACTAACCCATCGGTCAGTCCCGTTCTGCTCGGTCAAGCGCCAGCGCCCCATGTGGTGCGAACAGGCCACTACGCCGGGAGCAATACCGTTCGTCACCCAGATTTTAGCGATAAAATAGCCGATTTCGGTATTAACCTTGACCATATCTCCCGTTGTAACTTTCATGCGCTCGGCATCCGCCGGATTGAGCCAGACCGGGTTGGAGTGCGAAATTTCGTTGAGCCATTTGGCGTTGCCGCTTCGGGTGTGAATCAGCGTTGGCAAACGGAAGGTTGGCACAAGCGTAAACTCGTTGGCTTCGTGGTTCATGCTGTGCCAATCTACGTGGCTGCGGGCGTAGGTTGGCAAACTGTATTCAGGCCAGCCCCATTCCTTGAGCGTTTTCGAGAAAAATTCGAGGCGACCACTGGGGGTCGGGAATCCGGCAAAACCCACGCCCTCAACCATCACGCCGATAGCCACCCCGTTTGGCCCGGCGGGTTGGGCTGGCTTGGGGGTAATATCGGTGTTGTGCGGACGAGGTTGCTTGCTCCATATTACGCCCACTTCGTCTACTGTTGCCTCCGCCATTTCTGCGGCGCTTAGTTGGCGTTCGTAGGGCTGGCGAATATCCGTCTTGATTTCAAACGCGCCATACTTTCGCATATATTCGAGCGGGGTTAGCCCTTCGGTTTTGGCAGCTTCGGGCAAACCGGGGATGCTGTTCTCGAATATGTAGCGATAATATTCGTCCATTGTCACTTTTTCGCCGGGACGGTAGGGCGACTCGAAATATTTGCGGATACCCAGGCTGCCGTCGGGGTCAATTCGCCAGCTTAGTTCAATCCAAAACTCGTCTTCTTCCCAGACTTCGCCGGGATTGGCTTCGCGGGTGTCTTTAAACTTGCGGCCCATTTTTTCCATTGCCACTCGCAGCACAGGCTGGCGGAAGGCAATCCACTGGGCCGAATGGGTTTCGTAGGAATGGGTGTCGTGGCGTTCGCTGCCGTGACCCATCGGCAAAACGTAATCGGCCAGCCAGCTTGTTTCGTTCCAGGTGGGCGTGAGGGCGGCATGGCACTCGACCATCTTTTCGTTCTTCAAAGCCTCAATCCAGCTAAAGCCGTCCGGGTTTGTCCAGACCGGGTTGTAGACCCGCGTGAAATACATTGCCAGCTTGCCGCGTCCTTCTTTCAAAAAATGCGGCAGCAAAAAGCTCATTTCGTGGTGGGCCAACGGATATTCCTGCGGCCAGGTCAGTTCGTTCCAGACTTTTTGCTTGGTCGGCTCCATAAAGGGCTTCGGCACAAATTTATTCCAGACATTCGCGCCCGTGCCACCCTCAGTTGCGATTGAGCCAGTCAGCACATTTAAGAAGAAAAGAGCGCGGGGAACCAGCCAGCCACCCAGATTGCCCGCCGCCGCCGCCCGCCAGTTGTGGGTCGAGAAGGCGCTTCCGGCTCGACCTACCTCTCGCGCCACCTGCTTTATCATTTCGGCGCTCACCCCGCTTTCGTGTTCGGCATATTCGGGGGTGTAGTCGGCGTAAAAGCGCTTGAGCAAGTTTACAAATTCAGCGAAGGTGGGCGGCAAATCGGGCTGCTCCTCCTTCATGTACTGCTCCCAGTTCACCCAACGCCGCACAAACTCGCGGTTAAAGCGGTCTTCCTGTAGCAAAATATTGGCGATTGCCAGCAACACCGCCGCCTCGCTGCCGGGACGGGTAGGCATCCAGTAATCCGCCATCGAAGCGGTATTCGACAGGCGCGGATCCATCACGGCGATTTTCGCGCCCGCCATTTTGCCCTCCATAATGCGCTGGGCGTGCGGGTTGAAATAATGCCCGCTTTCCAGATGGGCGCTAATCAGCAAGATAAAGCGGGCGTTGGCGTAGTCGGGCGACGGGCGATCCATGCCCATCCAGGCGGCATAACCGAAGCGCCCGCCCGCCGAGCAAATATTAGTATGCGAATTATGTCCGTCTATGCCCCAGCTTTGCAAAACCCGCTCCATATAGCCATCTTCGCCGGGTCGCCCGACGTGATACATTACCTCGGTCTTGCGCTCCTCGACAATCGCTTTTCGGATGCGTCCGGCAATATCATCCAGGGCCGTATCCCAACTGGTGCGTTCCCACTGCCCCGACCCGCGTGGCCCAACCCGTTTCATCGGGTAAAGGATTCGCTCCGGGTCGTACACCTGATTGAGTGTCGCCGGGCCTTTGGCGCAATTTCTGCCTCGACTTCCAGGGTGGGCTGGATTTCCTTCAAATTTTCTAACTTTCATGGTGTCTTTATCAATATATGCCAGCAACCCGCAGGCGCTCTCGCAATTGAAACAGGTCGTCGGAACTAGCATATAACGGCGCGGCACTTTGTGAGGCCATAACTTTGCATCATACTCCACAAAATCGTCCCATTGGCTAGAAGGCGGATAATGCGCCAGTTCGCCGTTCGGCATTCGTTGCGGTGGTTGCGAAATCGGCCTTTCGCCCGGTCTGACAGCAGGTTTATCCGTCTCAGGTTTAGTGACGGGCGCGGGTGGCGCTTCAACTGCGCCCGCTGCCATAAATGCCTTGCCTGTTTTCAAGAAATCGCCAAAACTACGTCGTTTGCGGGTTTCTATACTCATTTTCTTTTCCTATTAAATAATTAAATTAACTAATCAATTCCAGGGCAAAATCTGCCGCGAATAATCATTCCCTACTTATTTCTAACCCACTTTTGCACCAAACTCGTTTTGTTGCTTTTACTCATTCAGACGTTCTCTCCAAAACCATATTTTAGAAATTTTATCTAATCCCACCAAAGAAATATCATATCTTTGTCATAATTTTCTATAGGTTCTATTTGTTCCACATCTTCCCCAAACTCACGCAAGTCTTCTTCAGTAACTTCTCCAAACTCACGCTTAAACTCTTCAGAAACTATTTCAAGAATGGCACTTCTTTTTTGAGCATTTTCAGGTAAGACTATAGTCAAACTATCTGCATAAGGGCCACCCTCAGCTTCAATTCGCCATTTCTCGTCACAAGCACATTTTCTATAATTACTTTGACTGCTCCAAGCTCATAGAGGTTCTCAACGAATTTCAAAGCGTTTTCAGTAGTTTCAAACCTGTTAGTAGCAAGCGCACTCTTGTTTGGATTATTCTTTAACCATAGCCTTGCTTCCAATTCACTGTTTCTTGAGTCACGCTTGTACTCCGTACTATTACTGTCTCACTAATTCTATTGTGCCTTGAGACTTTTTTAACCTGTTTGGTTAAGTCTTTTGGGCTTTCAGCCAGTTCTTAACTTCATCCAGAGTTGCAGTATCTAACAAAACCTCCAAAGCTGTAAGTTGTTCTATTGTCAAAGTCTCTACGTGTTGCTCAAGTTCCGGCTCAATTTCTTTGAATCGTCGCTTTAGCCGACCTAAAACTATCTCTACTAAACTTTCCTTGCGTCCGCGCTTTTCGCCGATACGTTCGATACTGGTAATGTAAGGCATATCTTTTGGCTCCTCCTTGGCAATCTCTTCCATAAATTTCAGTTCCAAATTTTCTGGCAGCTTGATAATCCAGTCTATGAACCGAAAAAGTTGTTGAACATCGTTCCTGCTGTAGCCGCGCTGGAACAGCATCTTTATCAGGCGCACTTTCCAGTCCTTTAGGTCATTTGGCCTATTTAGCTCCAGCCATTTTAGCTGGGCCATCACGACTACTGCGAACGGATTGGGATTGGCCTCCAACTCCGCCCACGCCTTATTATAATCCAAGATTTTAATCGCGGGAAATTTAAACAAAACTTCTGTTTCCCAGCGCGCTTTCTGATAGATATTAGGGCGGTAACTTTCGTTCTTGTCTGTCAGGATTGCCAGACTGCTTACGCCGCGGTGGTAGCGGTCAAAGATGCGGTAATAATAGATGAACATCCGCTCTTCAAAGGCTAAATCTTGATGGCCCTGCACCTCAATATGAATCAAGACCCAGGTTTCTGTCCCATCTAGCAAATAGACCTTTACCAGCTTATCCGCCAGCCGCCTTCCCAACGGGCCATTGCGCGAAATCTTTTCCAGTTCCTTATCCAGAAAATTCGTAGCCGCGCTTCCAATCAACTTCCTCATGAATTTGAGCATAGCAGAAGGCGATAAATTCCTGGAAATAAACGCTAATAACCTCTTTCCAAACCGAATCTTGCTCCGAGCGCGGTTTAGTGTTTTTGGCTTTGCTCACAATTTTGCTTTCTAGCTCAACGGCACGCTCTGTCCGGCGTTAATCCAGATGTCTTCGTAGAGCAGTAGTCCGGCTAAAGCTAGAGCTGCGGCGATTGCGCCGAGGATGCCGGAAACGCCCGCTATCAGGCTGGTTGCCAGCAGTACGAGGGGCGCGGCGGTGCCGAGCAAGATGAAGCCGAGCCAGAAGCGTTGGCTCAGTTTGCCGGAACGAATGAGATGAACGCAGCGCGAGACGTGGCTGTTGAGGTGCGGCACGGTCAGTTCGCCCAATACCACGCTTACATTGGCGATGATTGCGCCGAGCAGCGTCAGCGTCAGCAAATTGAGCGCGGCGGTGTTTGTGCTAGTAGCGAAGCCCAAAATGAGCAATGTTGCCGAACCAGCCAGCACTGCTTGAATTAACAGATGCGGAGCAAGCAGAGGGCTTTGCCAAAAATCGCGGCCTTTAGCCTGCCCGAACAAAAACGCGCTATAGACGGCGGACATTATTGCCAGCACTACGCCCGGCCACAGCAAAATATTTTCCAGCCCGTTCAGCCCGGCAATATGCGCCAAAAACGAAAGCGCCGCCACTCCGCTAAATCCGATTAGAATATACGCCCCCCAGACCAGCCAGCTAGTCCAGTTGGGACGGAACAAAATATACAAAAAACGTTCGGGATGCTTTAAATCTGCTACCAGTAGCACCGTTGTCAGGCCGATGAAAAGCACGGCTACAACGGGCGCAAGCGTGTTAAAGAGCAGCGAGTCCGTCGCCAGCCCAAAACCGAGCGCCAGCGCCAGTACAATAAACGCCCCCGCCCCAATAGATTTAGTCCACAGATACAGCGAGACCAGAAAACCCCAGGGCCGTTCGTGCGTCACGTTATAATCTACCTGAGCATCCGCCCCACCCGCCATCAGGCCCGCCGCGACGCTTTTGTGCGGAATGGGGTTTCCTGCCGAAGATATGGCGATTTGCGCTACTGCCGCCGAGGTTTTGCTCGGTATTGACTTAACTTGCGCTAAGGGAATAATGGTGCGCCCCTTTGCGGGTGGCAAAGTTGGCGAAGAAATTGACGATTGCGGATTGACGATTGACGATTTTTGAGGGTCGGGATTGTGGGACACTGCTCCGCCAGTGGATTTGTCAGTGGAAAGCATGGCTTTGAAATCTAGCGGTCGGTAGGCCGGGACGACGGGCGGCGGGGCTTCTTCGCGCCCGTGCAAGTGGGTGTTGGGCTGACTCCACATGTAGCCGACGCTGGAAGCGGTGGCTTCGGGGTTAATGGCGGTCTGGTCAGCGCCAATGTAATAAAGTTGTGGCTTCGTGCCTTTTTCGGGCTTCCTGACCTGCACATTCTCGCGCCCGACTAATCGGGCAATCTGGCTGGTCGGGTCTTCCAAGTCGCCCGAAATAATCGCCTGTTCCGGGCAAACAATCACACAAGCTGGTTGCAGACCCACTTCGGTGCGGTGAGCGCAATAATTACACTTGGCGGCGGTGTCGGTGGCGGGGTCTATGTAGATTGCTTCATACGGACAAGCTTCCATGCAAGACTTACAACCGATGCAACTATCCTTGTTGAAGTCTACAATCCCATCGTCGCGTTTGTAGAGTGCTTTGGTCGGGCAGATAGTGACGCAAGGGGCATTTTCGCAGTGGTTGCAGCGTTGCACCAAAAAGTGACGGCGGGTGTTGGGGTAACTGCCTTTCTCAACGCTCTTGACCCAGGTACGAAAGACCCCTAGTGGTACTTCGTGTTCCGATTTACAGGCGGTGGTGCAAGCGTGGCAACCAATACATTTACGCTGGTCTATCACAAAGCCGTATCTCACAAAACCCCTCTTTTCTTTGCTTATGTAGTTTTTGATAGAATTTTGCAAAATTCTATCAAAAACTACAAAAATGAAATCCGGCCCAGGTTCTGCCCGCTGCTTTCTGGTTCGGATAAAGCGAAAATCCTGATTATAGTTCGCATCGCTGGTTGTTGAGTAGTTAGCTTAATTACAACACACTGACCCGTAGATGTCAATAATAAAATGACCGTGATTCGAACAGCCAAACGTTGTATAATACAGTTTGAAAACCCTTCCTGGGTCAGGATAACAGGCAGTGTTATTGCACTTTTCTTTAGCTTTTGAAAATTTTTGCAAAAATTTCAAAAGCTAAAAATAAAAATTCTGAAGCTGAAAATTTATAGACAAGGCAAAAAGAACGGTGAACATTTTAGCAATAGAGACAAGTTGCGATGAGACGAGCGCGGCGATTGTGCGCGACGGACGGCACGTGCTGGCGAACGTGATTGCTTCGCAAATAGATATACATCAAAAATACGGTGGCGTTGTTCCCGAAGTGGCTTCGCGTCAGCATATACTTTACATAACTCCTGTAGTGAATGAAGCGTTGGAAACTGCCGGGCTGGATTGGAATAGTATTGACGCGGTTGCCGTCACCAACGGGCCGGGGTTGGCGGGGGCGCTACTGGTCGGGGTGAATGTAGGCAAGGCGATTGCTTTCGCCCGCCAAAAGCCCTTGATTGGGGTTAACCACCTCGAATCGCATATTTATGCTAACTGGCTCATTCCGCCGACAACCGAAGGTGAACCACCCGCGCCCGAATTTCCGATTATCTGCCTGATTGTGTCGGGTGGGCATACCGAAATCGTGCTGATTGAAGGACATGGCGATTATCGCTTGCTGGGCAAGACGCAGGACGATGCGGCGGGCGAAGCTTTTGACAAAGTGGCGCGCGTGATGGGGCTGGGCTATCCCGGCGGGCCGTTAGTCGAGAAAGCCGCCCTGGATGGCAATCCTCAAAAGTTCCCGTTCACCCGTTCCTGGCTCAAAAATACCTATGATTTTAGCTTTAGCGGCCTCAAAACCGCCGTTTTACGTAAGGTTGAAGAATATCAAGCGGCACCGCCCAAAGCCGCGCCTTTTTCCGGGCTGGTTGCCGAAAGAGCCGAAAAAGCCGCCGCAAAGCAGACTCCGACTCCACAACCGCCCCGTCCCTTACAAGTTAAGCTGAACGAGAAAGGGCAAGACCCCTGGGAGGAAAAACCCGCGCCCAAGCCGGCACCAGAGCCGGAAAGAAACGAAAGCAAATTGCCCCTGGCCGATATTGCCGCTTCGTTTCAGGCGGCGGTGGTGGAAGTGCTGGCGACCAAGACTGTGCAGGCTGCCGAAGAATATGGCGCAAAG
>JBBQXW010000324.1:0-8299 GCA_038209275.1 Chloroflexia bacterium
AAGCGGCTTTTCCTGTAGAAAAGCCGCTTTTTGATAAAATTTTTTCTTGTTAAAGGATGATTAGCTCTTTGGACGAACGGGGCAGAATTTCTACGCCGTTGGCTGTCACCAGCACATCATCTTCAATTCGCACGCCGCCCCACTCGCTGATGTAGAGGCCCGGTTCAATGGTCACTATCATACCCACTTCAAGCAAGGTCGGGTCGGAAGGGGTCAGGAACGGCGTTTCGTGTACCTCGCGGCCCAGGCTGTGACCCAGGCTATGCAAATAATAGGGCAACATCTCAGCCTTCTCGAAAATTTCGCGGCTCAAAGCGTCCACCTTATTACAGGCCACCCCCGGCGCAACCGCTTCGCAACAGGCCGTCTGTACCTGTAGCACCAAATCATAGACCTGACGTTGCCGCTCGGTGGGTTGCCCCAGAATAACCGTGCGGGTCACATCCGAATTATAGCTGTTGTAACGCGCCCCAAAATCAAACGTCACAAACTCCCCGGCTTCAATCACCTTATCCGAAGCCCGTCCGTGCGGTAGCGCCCCGCGCCAGCCACTCGCCACAATTGTGTCAAAGGCGATTGCGTCCGCCCCAAAGCGACGCATGGCAAATTCTAGTTCTGCCGCCACTTCACGCTCGGTCTTCCCCGGCTTCAGCACGCCTAAAATATACTCGAAAGCTTTATCGGCAATCTCTACCGCCTGTCGGATAGCCGCGATTTCATCTGCGTCTTTGCGCTGGCGCAAACGGGCCACTACCCCTCGTGTTGGCAGCCACTCCGTTCCCGGCAATGCCTCCATCCAGTAAGTATAATCGGCATAGGTCAGGTGTTCCGCCTCGAATGCAATCTGGCTCAGGTTGAGCCGCTTTATCTCAGGAATAATATTTTCTTCAAACGGGCGCTGCAACCGCACAATCGTCCAACCAGTCGCCTGGTTTGCCGCTTGCTCCACGTAGCGACCATCGGTAAACAGCACTGTTTCCTGCGGCGTAATCAGAAGATAGCCAAAACTGCCAGTAAACCCGCTCAAATAGCTCCGGCTTTCCGGCTTAGTGACAAAAAACCCTTCATATTTGTCGGCGTTCTCTTTCAAAAAAGCCCGTACCTGGCTCACCCGCTCGTTCATTTTTGCTATCTCCCCTCCGGCTAAAGCCCGGAAATACCTTAGTTTTTGAATTTTTTTTGCAAAAAAAATTCAAAAACTAAAAGAAAAGTTAAAATCCATTGGCGGAGCAATGTCCTACAAATTACCCCGATATTGTGTGACATTGCTCCGCCAATGGAAAATCAGCTGACGGAGCAGTATCCTACAATCCGGCCCGCTCTTGTGTGACATTGCTCCGTCAATGGATTTTACTCGTTTTTCTTTTTGGCCTGGTTATTTGTTCGATTGAATGTGGTGGGTAAGCCAACCCCGACGTTTGCCAGCATCAGTTGGTAGAGACGCGGGAAGAAACGTTGCACTTTACCGTCGCGGCTTACTGCGGCGTGTTCGGTTGCGCCTTCCATTGAAATTTTGCCAGTGGTGGCGTTGTAGAGCTGATAACCAAAGCGGCAACTGACCCGGCCCACTTTCTCGACCCAGGTCTTTATAATTAGTTCATCATCGAAGTAGCACGGACTCAAGTATTTTACGGCTACCTCTGTCACCGCCAATTCCAGACCTTGCGCGCTGATTTCGGTGTAGGACAACCCGGCTGACCTACAGTAGTCAGTACGGGCCTGTTCCATCCAGATTACGTAGTTGGAATGATGAACGATACCCATCGCGTCGGTTTCGGCATAGCGCACCCGAAGCCGACTTTCGGCGATAAAAGCCGCTTTTGCTTCATTAGACAAATCAGTCTATGCCCGTTCTTGTTCTTTAATTACTCGCCTTTCATCAGGGTAGCGAGGAACTCGGCGTTGTTCTGGGTTTTGACCATGCGGCCCAACAGTAGCTCGATACCTTCCGTACCGCCCAGCGCCGAAACCATGCGGCGCATTGTCCAGACCTGCTTGAGTGCCTGGTCGTCCAGCAACAATTCTTCGCGCCGGGTGCTGGAACGCTGAATATCAATCGAGGGATAGATGCGCCGCTCCGCCAGCTTGCGGTCAAGGTGCAACTCCATATTACCAGTACCCTTAAACTCTTCGTAAATCACATCGTCCATACGAGAGCCGGTATCTACCAAACAGGTTGCAATAATAGTCAGACTACCGCCTTCTTCAATATTGCGGGCCGCTCCAAAGAAACGCTTTGGCGGATAAAGGGCCACCGGGTCAATACCGCCGGTAAGGGTACGACCACTGGGGGGCATGGCGACGTTGTAGGCGCGGGCCAACCGGGTAATACTATCCAACAAAATCACTACATCGCGCCCGCTCTCGACTAAGCGCTTGGCGCGTTCGAGGGCCATTTCGGATACTTTAGTATGATTATCAATTTCTTCGTCGAAGGTACTGCTGATAACTTCGCCGTTTACGCTACGGCGCATGTCGGTTACTTCTTCGGGACGCTCACCGATTAGCAATACCATCAAGTGAATATCGGCATAATTAGCGGTAATACCATTGGCAATCGCTTTAAGCAGCATAGTTTTGCCAGCTTTGGGTGGCGATACAATCATACCACGCTGTCCCCGCCCAATCGGGGATACCAGATTGAGCAACCGGGTTGATAACACATTGGGAGCGGTCTCAAGGTCAATTAGTTGGCGGGGAAAGATGGGAGTCAGGCTATCAAAGTGAGGGCGGCGGCGGGCGACTTCGGGATCCATCCCGTTGACCACCTCGACCCTTAGCAAGCTAAAATATTTCTCATTTTCTTTTGGCGGGCGCACCTGCCCGCTTACCCGGTCGCCGGTACGCAGACCAAAGCGCCGAATTTGCGATTGCGAAACATAAATATCATCCGGGCCGGGCAAAAAGCGCTCCTGGCGCAAAAAGCCAAAGCCATCTTCCATTATTTCTAAGATACCAGCACTAAAAATATTACCTTGCTGCTCGGTTTGAGCCTGAAGCAGCCGAAAAATCAGGTCTTGCTTTTTGAGGGTACTAAAGCCTGCCATTCCCAAATCACGGGCCAATTCGCGCAGGTCTTCTAAATTTTTTGTTTCTAATTCTGCAAGATTCACGGTAAAACTCCTAAATTCATTATTTGGTTAATTTGTGGGTTTCTATTTTTCTATTAAAGAAGTAGCAAAGGACACAGAACGAAGCTAACCAGATTGGTAGTGGCAAGAGCATGGAAAAGATAAAATCCATCGGGCTAATGCAGACCCAGGCTTAAACTGTACCTGTGCAAGTGCTAAAATTTATCTAACTGCCGTTGGGAACACAGATATAGAGCATAGATTTGAAATTTGGGGAGTTTCCTCAGACTCTTTCACTGGTTTGTTCTCTTGATAAAGGGATACTTTTTGCGCGGAATCGGGAAGCAGAGAAGATAATGCAGTCAGAGTTGGGAAAAAACCTCAACCTGTTGAATATTATACAGACAAATAGCTTTATCGTCAAGAGGGATTTGGTTAATTTTGCGGTTTGAAGTATAATTTTGAGGAAAGAGGAAAAGGAGAAGGAGAGGGAGAAGGAACGAGGACGGAAGAAAGGAGAAAGCCTGGAAATTTCTTTAGTTTTAGAATTTTTTTGCAAAAAAATTCTAAAACTAAAGAAAAAACCTTTCTTAGCTTTTGGAAAAAGTTTGCAAACTTTTTCCAAAAGCTAAAGAAAAAGCGAAAGTCGCACTGATATTCGTTAAAATATAGACGGAGAAGAGAAGGAAAGGGAGAAATTATATGAGGGCAACCGAGTTGTTAGCAGGGCTTGAGCAGCACAAAATTAAGACTGACCGATTGGAAGTAGCCTATCTGGGAGCAGGGGCAGGTTCTATGCCAATCGTGCTGGTACACGGTAATTGTAGTTCGTCGCTGTTTTTTCAGGATTTTATGCTGGCGCTGGCGGATACAGGTCGTTACAAAGTTTATGCACCTGACATGCGCGGCTATGGCGATAGCGAAGCTTTGCCACTCGATGCCACACGTGGTGTGAGCGATTTCTCCGACGATTTGGCAGCGTTTGTTCAGGCGCTAGGTCTTACTTCGTTTCACCTGTTGGGGTGGTCACTGGGTGGTAATATTGTAATGCAATACGCGATAGATTACCCCGGCACACTACGTTCACTCACGCTCCAGGCTCCCGGCGCACCATTTGGTTTTGGTGGTACTAAAGATTTGCAGGGTACGCCAGTTTCGCCCGATTTTGCCGGAAGCGGCGGCGGCACGGGCAATCCCGATTTTATAGAACGCTTGCGCCAGGGAGACCGGGGCGAAGAACAAACTTCGCCGCGCACCGTCATGAATTTCTTCTATTTTAAGCCCCCTTTCAAGCCTGCGCCTGACCGCGAGGAGATGTATCTTTCTTCTTTACTCTCGACTTATGTAGCGCCAGATAATTATCCGGGTGATATGACTGCTTCCGAGAATTGGCCTAATGTTGCGCCCGGAACAAAAGGGGTGTTGAACGCGCTAACACCGAAATATCTGAATCAATCGGCTCTGGCAAACATCAGCCCCAAACCGCCGATATTGTGGGTACACGGCGCAGATGACCAGATTGTCTCCGATACTTCCTTTTTCGATTTGAGTTATCTGGGGCAATTGGGTGTGGTTCCCGGTTGGCCCGGCGCGGAAGTTTCGCCGCCCCAACCGATGAAAGGCCAAACCCGCACTTTGCTCAATAATTATCAGGCCAACGGCGGCGAGTACCAGGAAGTAATGCTGCCCGATTGTGGTCATTCGCCCCACATCGAGAAGCAAGCCGAAGTAGTCAAAATTTTTACCGACTTTGTAGATGCTCATTGAGTAGTTGTCAGTTGTCAGTTATCAGTTGTCAGTCGTCAGTTTAAAACTGACAACTGACGACTGACAACTGATAACTATAGAAAGAAATTTATGCGAATTAGAGTTAAAGTTCCGGCAAGTTCGGCTAACCTGGGGTGCGGATTTGATGCGTTTGCGCTGTCTTTGGCGCTCTATACCGATTTTATTTTTGATGCAGATAGTGCTGATGCGGTAAATTTTCCGCTCGAAGTGCATGGCGAAGGCGCGGAGGAGCTTCAGGCCGAAAAATGCGTGCTGGTGTACAACGCCATGAAGGTTTACCAGCGCTTTACTGGCTACAAAGTGCCACCCTTTCGTTTGGAAATAGAAAATCGTATCCCGCTGGGCCGAGGGTTGGGCAGCAGTGCGGCGGCAATTGTCGGCGGACTGGTGGGCGCGGACGCGCTTTGTCGGCGGGCCTACGGCGGCGCAAATTTTCCGGCCCGCGACCAGTTGGTACGGCTGGCAACCGAAATCGAAGGGCATCCCGATAATGTGGCGGCTACTTTGATTGGTGGGTTAACGCTGGCAGTGTCCGCCCCTTCGCCCGCCCCGCCATATTTTATGCCGTCCAGCCCGTTAGCCGATACTGAAGACGATGCCGAAACCGAAAATATCAAAAATCTGGATGGTGGCCCAGCCTGGCGCAACCCGGTAGTAGTTTCGCTGCCGACTCCGCCGAACCTGACAACGGTAGTGTTTATTCCCAATTTTGAAATGAGTACCAAAGAAGCACGGGCAGTGTTGCCGCCGACCATAAGTTTGCAAGACGCGGCCCATAATTCGAGCCGCACTGCCCTGTTCGTCGCGGCCTTTACTGCACCGGGCGGCAAGCTGGAATGGTTAGCCGAAGCCATGAATGACCGCTTGCACCAGCCCTACCGCAGCCAGATTTTCCCGCAGTTGCCCGGCCTGATTGATGCGGCCCAGCGCGCCGGAGCTTATGGAGCGGCCTTGAGTGGAGCAGGTTCAACCGTGTTGGCTTTTTCGTCGCGAGAACGGGCCGCTTCGGTACGCGATGCTTTTGTACGGGTCGCCACTGAAAGCGGATTGCGTGGTCGCACCGACCAATTAGAAATTGCACTGGGTGGCCCATCAGTCGGCTACGAAATTTAGTTCACCGCAGGGATACGGAGACATGGAGTAAAGGATGTCAAACCAAACTGTAACTATAAATTTGCCTGATGCGCTCTATGAGCAACTGAAACAACGGGCTAACTTAAGCCAAAGTACAATTGAAGCTGAGTTACTTCAGATGGTTTCGGCAATTATTCCTGTAGCTGGAAAACTTACGCCCGATTTGAGAGGGCAACTAGCTCAAATGCAATTTTTAGACGACAAAGCTTTGTGGCAGGCGGCACGCACTCGCCTCTCCAAAAGGTCGCTTTCTCAACTACAGTCGCTCAACTATAAGCGCCAAAGAGAAGGTTTAACTGAAGCCGAAACTCAAAAATCGAATACCCTTTTGCAACAGTACGAGCGAATTATTCTACTTCGGGCGCAAGCCGCTCAGTTACTCAAAGAGCGCGGTCACGATTTGTCCGAATTTGAAACTGATTAAAGGGAATTATTCATGCGAAAAGCCTGGTTTTGGTGGCTGGCGATAGGGGTTTGGGTAGTGTTGCTGTTTTTGCTCAAGCGCAGCTTTGAGTTTGGCGGCAACCCGGTAGTTTTCTTCCTGATATTGCTGGCGCTCTTTTTTGCAGTGCTTTTCGTGCTGCGGGTGGGTATATTGCGTGGTCGTATCTGGTGGGCCAGCCTCAAACGCCGCTTCGCCCGAATGAGAATGAAGTAATATAGCAGGTAAGTTAGGCCGGGAAACTGGCCCGCCAATCGGCTAGAGTGGCACTGGTAGTAATACTGATTATCAGCGCCATCAGTTGATTGGTATCATACTGGCTCAATTGCGTTTCTAAATCGGCGGGTAGTTCCACCCCGAACCGCACCTGCGCCTGTAGCAATACTACTTTGCGTAGCGCCTCTAATTCTCCTTCATTCCGCCCCTGTTCCAGCCCTTGTGTTAAGCCTTGCTCTAAACCTTCGGCCCGGCCCTGCTCCAATCCCTGAGTTAGACCCTGCTCAATTCCTTGTGCTAAACCTTGCGCTTGCGCTTCGGCCCGCCAGGTTTGGGCAACTTCGCCAACTATTGCCTCGGTACTCAAATTCTTCTTAAACAAGTCCGAGACCGCCCTTTGCCAGCCCGGTAGGATTTCGGGACAGG
The DNA here is from genome assembly GCA_038209275.1 of Chloroflexia bacterium. Taxonomy (GTDB): domain Bacteria; phylum Chloroflexota; class Chloroflexia; order Chloroheliales; family Chloroheliaceae; genus L227-5C. Next base: position 7,078 of record JBBQXW010000324.1, read on the forward strand.
TGATAATCTCGCCTTCGATAAAGAGTTGGGACTGGGCAGGATTTTCGGTTTTCCAGACCCAGATTTTATGCCGCTCCGGGTCAATGTCCCACACTACTAACGTCCTGTTCTCAAAATAACGCCGTCGCTTCTCCCGTTCTTCATTGCGAGTATTGGACGGGGAGCGCAACTCCACCGCCAACTCTGGCCCGCCCATTAAAACTTGCCGACTGTTTGGCCCGGTGATTTTCAAACTGTTTTCGGCGCGTTCTTTGGAAACCAGACACAAATCCGGCTTGTAGACATCGCCATTTTCCATCTCGCACTCTACCTGATCGGGATAGGCTTGCCCAAACCCGACCGTGCGCGCTGCCAGCGATAAAATTTCTTGAATAATGCCCGCAATCCGGCGCTCTTCGAAATCGGTCAAGGTTTGCCAGACCAGCCAACCATTATAAAGTTCAAGCGGCTCCTCCTCTAATAAAATATCGGCATTTTCCAGGGTATAGATACCGTGATGTCGCTGGTAAGCTTCCAATATGGTACGAGGCCAATGAATTCCGGCGTTCTCGAATATTCGCTGGTGTTCCTCTTCTTGTTCTTGTTCTTGTACTTGTGTCAGTTCCGCGTTGATTAAAGTCATACCTTTTCTCTCGCTGGCTTAAATTTGGTCTTTGTTACTGTTTTTGATTATAACATACGACTTGTTTTGTAGGAGGGCGCTGTGCGCTCGACTTTACCCTTGTGCAAGTACAAATTCTCGAGGGCGCAGCCCCCTAAGTGTCACCTTAAGTTTTTCCCTTCGGATTGGTACTTTTGTGCGACCCGCCCTGGAATAAATTCCGGGCTACGTAGCTCAAGTGGATTAAAATCCACTGATTACCACCGAATTAGCGGGCCGTATCCAGTGGTTTTCAAACCACTTGAGCTACGTAGCCCGGAATTTATTCCAGGGCGGACTTGCTCAACCAGCCAATCTCACGAGTAATGCCTTCAGTTAGGGGTTTGCCTAGACCAGCAGCGCCTGGTTTAGTTCGTGCGAAAGGGTTTCCAAACTGTGCGCGGTAGTATTCAACAGGTGGCTGCCGTTGGCGGTTTGCTGGGCGATAGTACCAACTTCACGAAGTTTCTCAACCGATTGTTGTGAGGCGCTAAATTGCTGGTTGGTGGCGCAGCTAATTTCTCTGGTCAATTCGCACATAGTTTGTACCGCCAGGGCAATTTTGCCAACTTCATGGGCGCT
>JBBQXW010000325.1:0-8288 GCA_038209275.1 Chloroflexia bacterium
AACCTCCCACACACTTTTGGAGTATCCATGAACGCGCTTTACGCCCGTCATTAGGTAGAATACTTATTACTACATTTTCTTTTCCCGGAGGTTTGAAAATTTTTCGCCGAAAATTTTTCAAACCTCAGTGGAAAGAAAAAGTAGAAATGAGTATTCTACATAATGACGGGAGAAAAGCGCGTTCATGGATACGCCAAAAGAGAGTGGTAGTTTGCCGCTTGGCCCAGCATCAAGCAGTCCGTTTTTGAGCCGCAACGATGGAGCGGCGGAGTTGTATCTGATGCGGCACGCTGATGCAGTGCCGAGCGAGGAAGAAATAATTGCCGGAGGTAGCTACGACGACCAACCGTTAAGCCAGAAGGGACGGCGGCAGGCGCTGGCGCTGGGGGCGCGGTTAAAAAGCGTTCCTTTTGATGTGATTTATGCCAGCCCGCTTCGCCGTACCCAGGAAACCGCCGCGCCATTGGCCGAAGCGCTGGGTCTGCCCATTTTGATTGAGCCGGACTTGCGCGAGGTCGAGTTTAACCAGCCAGTCGGTTTAAGCGACCCTAACGCCGATAAGCTGACCACTTTGAGAGCGTTGCGCGCCCGCCTGGAATATGTGGTGCGGATGGCGGCGACAACGGGCAAGTGGGATAGTGTGGCGGGGGCAGAAGAAAGCGGACATTTTCGGCGGCGCATCGTAAATATTGTAGATACGATTGCCGAGCGGCATAGCGGGGAGCGCGTGGCTATTTTCGCGCACGGCGGTGTGATTAACGTCTATATGGCGGCACTGTTGGGGCTGGAAAGAGATTATTTTTATCCGATTTACAATACTTCGATTAGTCAGGCCCGTGTCCATCCGACGCTCGAAGCGACTGCTCGTTTGTTGGTTTCCTTGAATGATGTGGCGCATTTGCTGGATGAACCCGGCCTGTTAACCGAGCGCTAGTCCAAGTTACCGAAGCCTATTTCGGTAGGGGTTTGATTTATCAAACCCAATTCATTGCGTCCACAACAGGGTTTGATAAATCAAACCCCTACCGAAATAGATTTTAGCGCAGTAGAAAAGGAATTTTCATGCCCTACGATGAAGAAGGCCGTTTTATTTACCCCAAACCAGCCCGCAAGCGTAAGCCAAAAGAAACCGAGCGTGAAGCTGCGCCTTCTCGCCCGCCTGTCACCAATCGGGTGAAAGCTGTTCCACCTACTCCCCTTGAAATTGACCAGCCAAAACCTCAACCGAAACAAGCTGAAGTTGCTACTGCGCTTGCCGCCACAAAAGTCGAGCCGCCTTTGCCTGCGCCCGTTTCTGTACCACCATCCCCGGTCAGGCCACTTCCAGTTACAAAGCTTGAAACGCCTGTACCACCATCCCCGGTCAGCCAATCTCAAGTTTTAGCGCCTGAAAATCCTGCCCCGGCGGTTGCATCTGCTGAGTTAAAAGCTTTAAGTGAACTGGATTTGGCCTTGTTATGGAACGCGCAAAGCTGGTCGCCCGAAATGAAACTGGCAACCACTGACGGACAACCGCTTGAGGTAATTTATCGGGGACGCTGGAGCGGCGGGTTTGGGCCGGATTTCAAAGGCGGCATTATTACCCTGAACGGGCAGTTAGTTCGGGGTGATATTGAGCTTCATCTGAAAACTAGCGATTGGAAAGCGCATGGTCATCAGCGCGACCCTCGTTACAACCAGGTGATTTTGCAAGTAGTTTTGCAAAACGATAGTGCCGAAGCCGCTCAGACCGAGGAAGGTACGCAGCCGCCCCTTCTGGCGCTCTTGCCGCTTTTTAAGAATGGCACGGCTTTGCAACAGGCAATTGAGACGGCCCGCACCAGCGGCACACGGCTTGGTTCGCTTTCCGAAAGCGCTGGCCCGTGCTGTGAGCGCGTCGCCGAGCGCCATCCGAACCTGGAAAAATTGCTGGCTGAAATTGACGAACTGGGTCAGCGCCGCTTTGCCGAACGAGCTTTGCGCTACGAAGCCGCTTGTGCGGCGGATAGCGAAAACGGGCCGATACAATCGCTGTGGGCCGGATTACTGGAAGCGCTGGGCTATTCGCAGAACAAAGCCCCGTTTCGCCGATTGGCGGAAGCGCTGCCATTTGTTAGCGTGCTGGAATTGGAACGCACCGCCCGGCGACGGGCCGAGCCGTTTGACGAGCGGGTACTAAATCTGGAAGCGGCTTTGCTAGGCGCGGCGGGACTTCTGCCCGGTCAGCGCCGGGCCAGAAAGCTGCAAAACGCCGGACAGATGGCCCTGTTTTCCGGGACGGAAGTAATCGAACCGTTAGAAGATTGGGCTGCCGGGCTTTATGTGGATGAATTGGAGCGGCGCTGGAACTGGCTGGAACGGCAAATTCGGGCTACTGCTGCTTTTACGCCGTTGCGCGAACGCGATTGGACTTTTGCTCGTCTGCGCCCGCCCAACCACCCCGCCCGCCGAATTGCCGGATTAGCCCGCCTTATCGCTCGGCTGCCCGCCAGTAACGCGGCGGATTTACTGAAATGGCTGGCGGGCAAATTATTGGGTGGCGTAACGCCAGAGGAACAATGTCGCGGGTTGGCGGCGGCGTTTCAGGTTGGGCTGGATGACCTTGAAAGTGAAAGCGGGCAATTTTGGGCGCGGCGCTTCGATTTTGCGCCGCGTGCCATGTTAGTCGGCGATAACGCTAAAGGGGCGGCGGTAGATTTGGTTGGCCCAGACCGCGCCGCCGACATTGTGGTTAATATCGCCCTGCCCTTCCTTTATGGCTACGCCCGCGACCAGGACGACGCTGTTCTCGAAGCCCGCGCTTTGGCGGCTTACCGCGCTCACCCAAAACTAGGTTCAAATGAACTGGTCGAAAATGTGGCTCGTCAGGTTTTTCGGTACTGGCTGGATAAGCCCGGCGAAATAATCTTGAGCGGCAAGCCCGTCAAAAAACTGACGGCAGGCCGCTTGATTGAAACGGCTTGCCGCCAACAGGGATTAATTTATCTGCACCATCAGTTCTGCACCGACCAGGATTACGCCGCCTGTCCTTTGCGCTAACGAATTGTCACTTTAAGCAAGAGTAAAAAAACCGCCTGTTTAAGTTGGGTTGGGCCAACCCAGCTTAAACAGGCGGTTTTTTTATGACTAAAGCCTATTACCTGCTGCCTAAACTGTGAAAGTAAAGGTATAAGGTATCCGAATCTTCGTCCCATCATCGGTGTCGGCAACGACATGGTCAACCGTGACCGTGTAAGAGCCGGGGGCAAGCGCAGAGGAAGGCGTAAAAATTAGTTGCGCTTTGTTGGTCGGGTTCTGGCTGATTGTGCCAGCAACCGAGGTATTGCCGCTCTTGACCACGATAGCATTGCTGAACCCGGTAGCCGAACCGTCCGACTTGACGTTCCAGTTGAAGTTTACGGTAACAGCCGCGCTCCCGCCAGTGGCACTCGTCACCAGCGCATCGCGCCAGTTCTGAACCGCCCGGTGGTTGTCATCGTTACCAGTATCGCTGGTCTCGTCAAAAAGCTGGGTCAAATTGCTCGGTGAGTTGGCAAACACGGTAGCCGCGCGGTTGGTGAACCCGGTAATCGTACCCCACTTCTCTACATAGTCGTAGGAAAGACGAGTGTACTTGTACTGGATATTAGTTCCCTCAGCAATCGGCAGGGTGATTACCCAGATGTGCGAACCGGGTGCCGTTTCCGTCATTGCCGTTGCTGCCGTACCGCCACCGCAATAGTTACAAAGCGGGTCGGGTGAGCCACTGATATAAATCGTATCGCCTGCCGGAGTGTAAGCCGGAACTTTCACCCGGAAAGTGACTTGTACAATCTTGGCCCTGACCTTTTCCGATACTTCGTTAGAGAACGGCGAACCGTTCAACGAACTATCGAAGGCTTTGACCTTGTAGAAATAGGTCTGGCCCTGGCCCACGCTGGTATCCAGATAACCAGTCGCGTTGCCCGCAATGATAGCGATAGGAGTAGCACTTTCGCCACCAGCCGTCGTACCGCGATAGATACGGTATTCAACCACGCCATCACTCGGATTGGCCGCCGCCCAGCTAAGAGACAGGCTGGTAGCGCTGTAATCAATCGCGATGTTCGGCGCGCCTGGGGCAGTCGTGTCAGAACTGGCAACCACCGTCCATTTGCCCGGTAGATTCGTTCCCGAATTAGTATTCGGTACAAACCCGTCCTGGTCGCCGTAAACCCAGTTACGCCCGCCATCAGTCGAGAAGCGCACCAGATAATCGTAGCTGCCAACCGCTTCGGCCCGCAACTGGCCTTGGTACTCATAATTGTTATCGCCGCTATGACCAGAATTGTAAGTCATTGGCTTCCAATTCCAGGTCGCCGGAGCGCTACCAACCGGGCCAAGCCCGACCTGCGCCAGAATATTATCCGGGTCGCCACTACCGTTCTGGTCGGTCAAACCCTGTACATAAATCTGACCATAGATAGTGGTGTAGTTCGAGGTGATGACCTGACTGTCTATGGTCTTGGGATACTGCAAGACAGCATAGCCAATCGGGAAGGACGGGGTAGCGTTGGCCTCATTGGAATTGCTGCCTTCGTTACCCAGTCCATCCAGACCGCGCACTACATAGTAGTAAGTCCGACCATTCTTGACGGTAATATCGGTGTAGCTGGTGGTCGTCAGGTTGCTGGCGATGCGAACGTAACCGCCACCCTGCACCGGGCTACGATACAGATTGTATTTAGCGTTGTTAGCACCAGCCGTCCAGCTTAAATTGACACTGCTGGACACGCCATTGACCGCCTGAGCGCTCAGGTTAGTCGGGGCTGCCGGGCCAGTAATGTCCTGTTGCGTCATTGTAAAAATCGCGGCCTGCAAAGGCGCTAAACTGACGCTGAACTTGCCACCCGTCGTTGTAACGTTGCCCTTGCCGCTCAAAACATCGCTCAGGCTCAGGCCATCGCGCACATAATCGGCAGTCGGCACGTTAATAGTTTGGGTCGCGCCTTCATTGCGGTTGATGACGATTACTGCCAGATTGTTGCCCTTGCGTAGCGCATAGGCCACCGTCTGATTGGTATCGTCGGTCAGCAGGAAGGTAAGCTTGCCATTGCGTAATACCGGGGTATCACGCCGGATGTTAGTCAGCTTGCGGTACAGGTCGAGCGTAGCGTGGTCGCCCCCCGCCCCGTAATACTTAACCTTTTGACCATCGCTCTCCTCATCGGCTTTATTACCCTTATTCAGGTCAGTCCAGGGGAAAGTTCGGCGGTCATCGGGGTCGTCTGCGCCGGTCACGCCTACTTCATCACCATAATAGATGGTGGGTGTACCCGGAACGGTCATCTGTACTACCGCAGCGATACCTTGCCGGGCCTTGCCGAGCGCCACGTTAGCGACGTTGAATTCTTTGTCGGCCCGGTTTTGTCCGCCGGGGGTAAGACTCCACAGCAAGCGCTTGGTATCGTGACTATCGAGAATATTCTGGAAAGTGTAATAAGTTGCGTCGGCGTAATCCTCGCGCATGGATTCCAGGCGCTTCTTGAAAGTCGAGGGCGGCAGATTTGGGTTGCCTTCCTCGTCAAAGCCTTTGTCGTCCACCGCGCCCAACAAGCCAAAGACGGCGTTGCGGAAGCGGTAGCCCATCGCGGTATCAGCCTGATCGCCGTGAGTTAAGGGTAAATTGTCGTACCAGTGCCATGCTTCGGCAATAAGAATTTCATCCGGCTTGACTCCTTTGGTAATCTGACGGAGTTGCTGCCAGAAGGCCACCGGGAAAGACGGGTCGGTCATTACATCGAAGCGCCAGCCCGCCGCACCCAATTTCAACCAATAGTTAGCGACGCTTTTCTTCGGGTCGGTATAGAAAAGGTCGGCTACTGGTTTATAGGGCTTGGTGGCATCGTTCGGGTCTTTTTTGACGATTTCAGGAATCGAGTCGAATCCAGCCCAGCCGCGATAAGTCGCCGCGTTTGGTCGGTTTTGACTATCCACGCATTGACCCGTACCCGGCGTTACTTCGCTAAAAACAAACCAGGAACGGTAAGGTGAAGCAGCGCTTTCGCAAGCTCCTACCGTCGAATAGTGATGGTAGCGGTCAAAGAAAGGGCTATCCGACGACATGTGGTTGAACACGCCATCCAACACGATACGAATACCTCGGTCTTTGGCTTCATCTACCAAATCTTTAAAGTCTTCGTTGTCGCCAAAGTAGCGGCTGATTGCCAGATAGTCGCGGGTATCATAACCATGATTCGAGCCAGACTCGAAAATCGGGTTGAAATAGATGACGGTTATACCCAGGCTTTCCAGGTATTTCAGCTTTTGCTTGACCCCTTTCAGGTCGCCACCGAAATAATCGCGGCCTCGTGGCACTTCTGCACAGGGGTTAGCCGGGCCTTTGTCATATTTAACGCAAACCCCTTCCGGCAAATCGTTCCAATTTTTCAGAATAATCTGGTCATTGGCGGCATCTTCTAGCTGCTTGGCAGTAGCGTTCGCCGGGGCAGGATAGTTATAGCGGAAATCGGTTGGTTTGGGATCGTTTTTCTCAGTACCGTTGCGGAAACGGTCAGGGAAAATCTGGTACATCACCCCGTTCTGCATCCAGGGAATTACTTTGAACTGCGGGTCAACCACGTTGAGGCGGAAGCCAATATCCTTCTCATCCGGGGTTGCTTCGCCTACTCCGCCGTAGCGCGGGCTGTTATCGGCATAATACGCAGTCGAAGTACCATCCTTGATGATAAAGCGGTAATAGACTGTACCCAGCGTCGAGGGGGTGTAGCTGTACTGCCAGTAATCGCAGCTATAGCCGTTAGCCGTCAATCCGGCATCGAAGCAGTCTACTCCCTGCGCTACCCGCGTCATGGGTTGCTTGGTTTCGCTCGAAGTACCTGTGTCAAACAGGCGGATAGTCACACCCGTTACATCTTTGGCAAAAGTGCGGAAGCGCAAAGTAACAGCCGTGCCGGGGTTGACCGCTCCAAAAGGTACGCGGTAGAGGCTGTTACGCGAGTCGTGGGCTAACCCCGAATACTCGACGTTGTTATCCTGGCTCGGCACTTTGGATTTGACAGTAGCAGTCGGTATATTAGTAGAGCCGTTAAATTCCAGTACCGCAAATTGCTTGCTCCCAGTGATGTCGAAAGTAACATTTTCGCCGCCACCATCTTTACCATAGCTGGTAGTCCAACTCAGGTTAAGAGTGGCTTTGAACTCAAAATGGTTAATCAGACCTTCAGGCGTGGTATAGGTGTAAATGCCATCGCCGTCAATGTCTTCCATCCACGACTTCATACACGAGGGTTGCCAATCCCCTGGGCAACCAATCTCGCTCTGGAAACTACCCGCCGCCACCACTACTTTTGAGCTGACGTTATCGGTAATCCAGTGGCTGATTGGGTCATAGTAGAACGTGACGTTGGTAGCCGAGGCAAGGTTAAGCGTAATGTCGCCACCACCCGCTACGGCATTCTTGCCAAAGTTGCCAACGCCCCAATCATCATCAATTACGCCTTTGTAAGCCCAACTTCCGGCTGGGATAGCAGTAGGAGTAACAAATTCCCATACGCCATCGGCGCGTTTGGTCATATGGGTAGCAGCACAATTAGCTTGCCAATCACCACTACAAAAGAAATGCTGAAAACTACCAGCAACTGTAACGCTGGTGGGAGCAGCGACAGAAGCCAGAACCGAGCTGTTAACCGATGCTATCGGAGCAGCAGCCAGCATCGGCCCTTCGGAAAACAATGGAAAAACCAGGGTTAGTAGCAATCCAAGTAACACGACCGGGGTGCTAACCTTACGGGTGTGTGTCCTCATCGACTCTCCTTTTAACTTCCTAATTCTGTGTTACACGAGCAGTTAGCCGACACAGGCTAACCTTTCGGAAGGATTAGCAAAATAGCTCTGGTTGCAGTGTTTACCAGAGAAATTCTTATGCTATCAAAAACTTAGTCAAAGTGGCGAACAAAGATGTGCGTTAGTAAAACAATTTACCTTCCGACCAAAGTAAGATTAACACATTTTTAATACATTGTCAATGATTTAAGAATCAGGCGTTGCCAACCCGCTTTGTTTTTTCGGATTATAAATTATATTAATAAGCCCTTTATTATCAATATATAATGGAAAATATTTCAAATTAGCCCTAAATAACCAAAAATAGACCTAATCAAGCAAATTTTGATAGGCATAGGCTACTCCTTCGAGCTTTTATTTGATGCTGCAATTAAATTCCAGTTATTATAATAATTTAAATTTTATTCTTAGCAAACAAAAAGCGATTCGATTAAAAAAACTTTATCCAGCAACAGTACAAACAAACGCATCAATGCGCCAATGTT
>JBBQXW010000326.1:0-8260 GCA_038209275.1 Chloroflexia bacterium
TGCGGTTCGGGTACAATAAGCAGAGGAGCGGTGCCGGTAATCGCGGTGGCAGTTGCTCCGACCTGGAAAACTCCGCCATAGTTGCCACTGGAAAAGCCAAATATACCATTGCCCGACTTAGAAAAACCCGCTATGCCAGCATTGGCATCGCTTGAGCCGGTTACGCCAGAAGGAAAACTTGTTATAACTGGCACATTGTTAGCGAGGTCAGTGTTAATAGCGGTATTGCTCCCCGATATGCCAAGCACCCCCGAATTGGTAGTACTTGAGCTAGTGCCATTCACTCCCGCCCCAGCAGTTGACGTGGCGACCAGCGCGTCCAGTGTGCCATTGGCCCCGGAGGTAAAATTATTTAGCACAGTCAAGGTGTTAAAGCTATTGCCGCTAGTGCCAGTAGTTATAATAGTAGCATTGGTGCTAGTATTGGTTGCTGTTAGCGCCTCGCCACCCTGGATAGGGTAGGTATTTGCGGCTTGCGCCACATCCATTTCCTGACTAAAGCCAGTCGCAACCGTTGCTGCCGCTACTCCGGCGGCGGCGAAGCCCAGTCGTTTGAGCATCCGCCTGCGGCTGGTTTTTTCTTCGGTTTCTGGTTGCTTCCCGTTGGTCTGTACCGCCTTGCGGGTTTCGCCTAGTTCATTTTCCAGATGCTGAATTTTTTGCTCTAGTTCTTGTTTTTGTGAGCTAAATTCACGTTTCATTTCATCGAGTGCTGCCGAGAGCCGCATTAACTCGGTATCCTGCTTACTTCTGGTTGCTCTGATGGTTTTTGGCCCTTGTTTTATCATTCTTATCTCCGTATGGTTCCTCAATAAATGCGTTAGAACTTACCTGATAAAAGGCAAAGTTAAAATAGTAAAAATTTTAAAGATACCGGGTTTCACTCAATCGAAAATATACCCCTACTGCAATCTACTAATACTTAATTCTAATTGAGCTAGTGCCGAGGCGCAAGCGCATTTTATGGGTATTTTGTCCTAATTCATTTACGCTTTTGGAAATAATGGGGAAAATAGACTAAATAAAAGCAAGGGCGAGCGTCTTACCTCCGATAGTAAAACGCCAGGCCCCTGCAACCCGCCAGGATATTTAGCCCAGCGTAAAGTGATACGGAAATTAATTAGGCTTGGATTAATTTTAGATGAATTTTGGAGTCTTTCGCAAAATGTTGATTGTATCGGTTCGATTTATCCCAAATGGAATACCTGAACTCGATTATGCCCTGGTACAAAAGTACTTTCAACAACCTCGACCTCATCCCGCTATTTGCCTGCCTTTGGTGTAGTCGCTACTACTGACTACCGACCGACCCTCTGTTAAATTGCCTATTAGAACTGTAAATTCAGCATTAGCTTTTAACCTATCCATTTAGCTTAGAATCAATCTCGGTAGGGGTTTGATTATGCCACAGGCAAGCCGAGGCATCAAACCAGCACCGGGTGCAATAAATTACGCCCCTACTGGCATAGGCTTGTAGGACAATCTGAAAATATATCCAGGAAAGTGAGCGCAGCCAGATGACTATAACGCCTGATGCTCTGAACTTGGCTTTAGCCGAAGCCGATGTAATTCGCGAGGATAACGGCTATCATGCCTTCTGTGGCCTGACCTGTGTGGGTTGGCTTTATCAGAAAATGAAGGATAGCTTTTTCCTTATTCTAGGAACCCATACCTGCGCCCATCTTTTGCAAAATGCGTTGGGTGTAATGATTTTTGCCAAACCGCGCTACGGTGTGGCGATGATGGAAGAAAGTGATTTAAGTGCGCCCCAAATTGACATAACTGAAATCGTCAAAGATATTGTTGACCAGCATCATCCCTCGGTAATTTTCTTGCTCAATAGCTGCACGCCCGAAATTATGAAGGTAGATTTTGAGACGATGGCGAAGCGCTTGAGCGGGGTTTTCGATAATACCCCGGTGTTGCCGGTACGGGCGGATGGTCTTGAATATACCATGACCCAGGCCGAAGATAGCGTGGTACAGGCTTTGTTGCAGTTCTGCCCCGAAGCTCCGGCGGGCGAAAAGAAAGTAGTATTTTTGGGTGCAGTCAACGACCTGAACGCAGGCGAACTTCAGCGCGAGGCCGAGAAACTGGGCATCCCGGTGGCTGGTTTTGTACCTTCGACTACCTTGAAAGAGCTACCCGCGATTGGGCCAGACACGATTATTGCGCCGTTGCAGCCTTATCTGGCGGGCGCAGCCACTTTGTTTAGTCGCAAGCGCGGCGCAAAAGTGTTAAATAGCCTTTTCCCGATTGGGCCGGACGGCACGCGCACTTTCTTTGAAGATTTGGCGGCAATGTTCGATATTAAAGCCGACTTGAGCCAGCGCGAGGCCGATGTTTGGCGCAATATCGAGCCGAAGGTGGCAGCGCTACGCGGCAAACGTATCTTTATCACTGGCGATAATATGCTTGAACTGCCGATTACGCGCTTCTTACGGGCGGCGGGCATGGAAGTGCTGGAATGTGGCACGCCCTACGTTAACAAGAAATTTCATCAGCGCGAACTAAAGGCACTGGCCGGGCAACGAGTAGTCGAAATGCCCAACATGGGCCGCCAGATTCGCGATATTCGTGAGATGCAGCCTGATTTGGTGGTGACGAATTTCTGGCAGGCCAACCCGTTTGAGGCCGAACGCATCGCAACCAAGTGGTCTACCGAGATTATCTTCACGCCGATTTATGGCTTTAGCGGCGCGGGCGACCTGGCAAATTTATTCAGCCGAGCGCTCAATCGTCGCAAGAAACTCGATGTGCTGGACTGGAAAGAGTTTCTGCCCGGCAGCAACTAATTAGTTTTGAGTTTTGAATTTTGAGTTTTGAGTTAGAGAATTCTAAGTGATAGATAGAGCTTTGGCTTACATAGACTGAAATCCGAAAATTCTTGTTTTAGCTTTTGAAAATTCTGTAAAGTTTTCAAAAACCAAAGGCTTTTCTCTTAGCTTTTGAAAATTTTTGCAAAAATTTTCAAAAGCTAAGACTTCTATTTTTGGTTTTAGATTTTTTGCAAAAAGAATCCAAGACTGGCGAAGCGGGCAGGAGGAGAAGATTCGTTATGAGAATGTCCTACTGGGAATACCAGGGAACGGCCCATACGGGGGTGGCACGGGTGGCGTGCAGCATGAACGGGGTACACGCGGTGATGTACTCGCCGGTGGGCGATACTTACATCAATTCGATGTTTACCATGATGGAGCGCGAGAAGCGCTTTCCGCCCGTAACGACGAGTGTGCTGGATTTGAAAACGATGGGCATGGGCGTGAATAAGCTGCCCGAAACACTGCAAGAGGTTTTTGCCGACCACAAGCCCGACTTGATGGTAGTGGCCTGTACTTGCTCCTCGACGCTGTTGCAGGAGGATTTGGGGGCGTTGGCGAAATCGGCCAATCTGCCGGAAGGCGAGACCGAAGTTTTGATTTATGCGCCAAACCCCTACCGGGTAGAAGAAGATGAAGCTGCCAACGGTCTGCTGACTTTACTGACCCGCCGTTATGCTGCTGCCGCGCTGCCGCCCACACTTAAGCCAAGCGTAAATATTATTGGCACGATTTCGTTGGGTTTCCACCACAAGCAAGATTTAATCAGCCTGACCCGGATGCTGACTACGCTGGGAATCGAGGTCAATCAGGTTTTCCCGGAAGGCGCAAGTCTGGCGGATGTGAAGCGTTTGCCGCAAGCCTGGGCCACGATTGCGCCTTATGGCGAGATGGGGCAGGACGCAGCGAAGGCACTGGAAGAAATGCACGGTATCCCAACCGTACTGAGCGCCCCGATTGGGGTAATGGCGACACGGCAATGGGTCAAGGAAGTGCTGACCGCGCTGGCGAAATTTGCCCAAAAGCGCGAACTGGCTTATGACCCGAAAGAACCGGCCCTGTCCGCTTTCTCGCTCGACCAGAAAAGTCCGCCCAGCGCCTTACCCTGGTTCAGCTATACCGCCGACGTGCAGAGCTTTAGTTCGCGCACGGCCTTTGTCTTTGGCGATTTCACTCATGCGGTAGGTCTGGCCCGGTTGCTGGCAACCGAACTGGACGTGACGGTGCTATGCGCCGGAACGTATGATACCCGCCGGGCGAAGGAGTTTCAGGAGGCGGTGGCACCTTATACCAAAGAGACGATTGTTTCAGTCGAGTTTGAGCAGGTGCGGAAAAAGATTGAGGAATTGCAGCCCGATATTGTGCTGGGGACGCAGATGGAGCGGCATACGGCGGCGGGTCTGGATATTCCCTGCGCCACTATCAGCAACCCGATTCATATCGAGGATTTTCCGCTCAGTTATCAGCCGTTTTTGGGCTACGATGGTTCGAATTACGTTACTGACCGAATTTATCATACCATGAAGCTCGGTTTGGAAAAGCACTTGATTGAAATGTTCGGCGATGCCGGATTGGGCAAAGACGATGCTTTCGATGAGACCCGCAAGCGCCGCCAATCCCCCGCTCAAACTCAAGAGGCTGTTGCAGTAGCGCCAGTGGAGCAGGTCATCGAAACCTTTAGCCACGCTGAAGAATTGCGGGTGAAGGCCGAGCAACTGGCGGTAGATGGTGGTTCGGCAGTGGCAGTAGCGGTGAAGACCGCCCCGGTAGTGAGCGCACCCTTAGAATTGACCTGGACAGCCGAGGCTAATCAGGCGCTCAAGCAGATTCCGTTCTTCGTCCGGCCCAAAGTTCAAAAGCGGGTAGAGGACTATGCCCGCGCCAACGGCTACGGACTGATAACATTAGATTTGGTTTATGAAGTTAAAGAAAAAGCAGGCTAGGCTATAGTAGAAGGATTACAGGAGAACATATAATGAACCATGCATACGCATTTTATGGAAAGGGTGGCATTGGCAAGAGTACCACTGCTTCTAACGTGGCGGTAGCGATGGCGAAGATGGGCGGCAAGGTGCTGCTGATTGGCTGCGACCCCAAGCACGACTCGACCTTTACAATTACGGGCCACATGATTGATACCGTGATTGATACGCTGGAAAAGAAGAATTATCACGCCGAGGAAATTGAGCCGGACGATATTATCAAGACCGGTTATCTGGGCGTGGCAGCCGTCGAAGCGGGTGGCCCTCCGGCGGGGGTTGGTTGCGGCGGCTATGTAGTCGGCGAAACCATGAAAATGCTCTCGCGCATGGGGGTGTACGAAAAGTACGATGTAATCCTGTTCGACGTGCTGGGCGATGTGGTCTGCGGTGGTTTCGCCACGCCGCTACAGTGGGCCGAGTACGCCGTGATTATCGCCGCCAACGATTTCGATAGTCTGTTTGCGGCCAACCGTATTTGCGTCGCGGTTAAGGCCAAATCAGCTAAATACCCGGTGCGATTAGCTGGTATCGTCGGCAATCGGGTGGTCTCCAATATGAACGGCAAAGGCGAGAGCGGTCACGACCTGATTGATTTGTTCTCACAGGAAGTCGGCACTAATATGCTCGGCATCATTCCCGCCGACGACACTATTCGCCGCAGCCGGATTGATGGCAAAACCCTGTTTGAAATCGGGGGCATGAACACTCAGCCCTACGAAGATTTGGCGAACACCTTGCTCTGCGAACCCGAAGTGGTCATCCCAACACCCATGCAAGACCGCCGCGTCTTCCAGGTCATCGGCAACCGCCACTAGAAGACGAAATGTAATGAAGAAAAATCAACAATCTTCATCTTTTCTAAAGATGAAGATTGTTGATTTTTGTGAAAATTAGTCTTATTTTTTACAAATCCTCAAAGGCTTTCCATTTTTCGTTTTCCAAAGCCTTTACAAGGCGTTCTCTTTTGTCAGCAGTATATTTCTGCCAGTCATTGAATATAGTGTCTCCAATACCAAGTAAGATAATTGGCATGAATACTTTCTTCAGGGCAACAGCAGGAAGATTTATGAGAGCGCTGATAGCTGATTTACTTGTCGTGGCGCTAGGTTGCGCCTGAGCAGTAGGGCTTTTAACGGCTGGCGTTGTTTGAACAGTTTTCTGACCCTCACAATCTTTGATAGATGGAGTTTGATACAAGGTTTCAACTTTTTTAACAAAAGCATCACCTTTGTTAGACGTTGTTTCCAACGCCTCATTATATTTAGCAAGCGATTTGTCCAGCTTTTTATTATTTTGCAAAGCGCTTGTGATTTCGGTTATCCAAGTATTAAAAGCGGCACGCGCATCACCATAACTGAGCCGGGTTTCACGATAGAGTCCGTCAGGAATGCACTTAACGTCGTAATCACTTTTAAGCAATTTAACAATATCTTCCGCTTTAGAACGGATTTGAGAGATTTCACCAATCGCATCTGAAAACTCTAGTGTTTGGACAACAGGAGTTCCTGACAATGCTTTAGTTGCAGAAGTTGTAGTTGCTGTGGGTAAAGAAGAGCTAACAGGTGTAGCTTCCTGACCACACAACTTGCCATCAGAAGTGCCAACAATAGAAAAACAAAACTTGCTGATAAACGTTGCTTGAACATAGTTTTTCCTCTGGTTATTAATTATTCAATTTTGTCGTTGCAATAATAGGGGTAGGCCCAATGAAATGCCGATAAATTGCCTGAAAATACTAAAGCTAATTGTACCATACAATACTGAATATTTGCATCTGAAATGTAACTAAAATGAGGAGATAGCAAAGTAAATTACTAATGGATTTGCAACTTTAATTTAAAATTGCTTCCGAGCCAACAATCGTTCTCGAAGGTTTATTTTGTCGTAGCGACTTTCGAGATGAGCCTGAAACTCGGTGGCTTCTTCCTAACTTGAAACCTGAAACCAGGAACTAGAAACTCAAAATCCCATCTCGAATCTTGTGTAAAGACGCTAAATTTGAGTTCAAGACTTGTCTTATTACACATAAATCGGGATGGCATCGAAACTCAACGATGCAGCGCCGCGCTGATCCGGCCCGCGAGGGCGGCGTTGTTTTTCAGGAGGGCGACGTTAGTTTCGAGGCTGCGGCCTGCTGTTTCCTGGCGCATTCGGTCAAGCAGGAAGGGCGTGATGGCTTTGCCACGTATTTTTTCGCGCTCGGCGGCGGCAAGAGCGCGGGTGATGGCTTGCTCTACTTCGGCGGCGGGCAAATCGGCCTCGGCGGGTGGCGGGTTGGCGATTATGATGCCACCTTCCAGCCCTAGTTCCCATTTCACGCGGGCAATTTCGGCGACTTCTTCGGGGCTATTGGCCTGGGCTTCCAATTTTATTCCACTGTGGCGGGTGTAGAAGGCGGGTAATTCGTCTGTGCCGTAGCCGATTACCGGCACGCCCAGGGTTTCGAGGTATTCCAGCGTCAATTGCAAATCCAGAATCGCCTTCGCTCCGGCGCAAACCACGATAACGGGCGTGTGGGCCAGTTCGGTCAAATCGGCGGAAATATCAAAGCTGGTGGATGCGCCACGATGTACCCCGCCAATGCCGCCCGTCGCAAAGACTTTTATCCCGGCCAGATGCGCCGCAATCATCGTTGCCGCTACCGTCGTCGCCCCGGTCTGCTTGCGCGCCAGCACCAACGGCAAATCGCGGCGGCTGACCTTCACGACATCGTGGCTGGTCGCCAGCATTTTCAATTCGCCTTCGTTCAGCCCAACTTTAATTTTGCCGCCCATCAAAGCAATCGTTGCCGGGTTCGCCCCGTTCTCCCGCACCGTTTGCTCAAGCTCCTGCGCCGTCCGCAAATTCTCAGGGTACGGCAACCCGTGGGAAATCACCGTAGATTCCAACGCCACCAACGGCGCTTCCAACCCCTCCGCCACTTCCAAATATTTATTCATTAAATCCTTCTCTCATAGCCTGATTCAGAATTTTTTTCACCACAGAGGACACAGAGGACACAGAGGAGACTCAAAGATTTTATAATTTAAATATCTCCGTGCCTCTCCCTCCGTGTCTCCATGCCTCCGTGGTGAACTCTCTCCCCGATTACAACTCAAAACTCAAAACTCAAAACTCAAAACTCAAAACTAATATCCCCGCTTCTTGTCCACCAGATTGACCAGAGGTTGCTCGTTCAAGTAGCGGCGGATGTTGTCGGCGAAAAGGCTGACCGAACGGTTCATAAAGCCATCGAAGTTGCCGGAGGAGTGCGGGGTCAGAATGACGTTATCCAAATCCCATAGGGGCGAATCGGACGGCAACGGCTCTTTCTCGAACACATCCAGCGCCGCGCCCGCAATGCGCTTCTCGCGCAGTACCTCGATTAGTTCGGCTTCCTTGACCAGCTTACCACGGGCGATGTTTATCAGGTAAGCGCCTGGCTTCATCTGCTCAAGCTCGGCCCGGCCTATCATACCA
>JBBQXW010000327.1:0-8228 GCA_038209275.1 Chloroflexia bacterium
GTGAACCCGAACCAGCTACCCAACAGGCCAACGCTGCTCCGGGCCAGCCATTTTATGTGCCGCCGTTGCCGCGCTTTGATGACGACGATGAGGAAGGCGAACCAGCCGAGCTTATGCCGTTCGACCCGGCTCAGTTCTCCGAGCCAGCTTTTAGCCCGGCCAATAGTTCTGGTTTGCCCGCCAGTACGATTAACTTTGGTGGCACCGACGAAGAAGATTTACCCGATTGGCTGAAATCGGATGCGGCCAGCCCTGGTCCTGCCCCGATGTTTTCTGAGGCAGCTTCAACGCCTGTTGCCCCGGCGTTCCCGCCCGATATTGCTGATGACACAACGCCATCCTGGTTGCAAGAGATGGGACAGGCCGCGCCTTCTGTTCCGCCCTCGCCCCTGACCCCTGCTATGCCTATGTCTATGGCAACTCCGGCAGAATCAGCCCCAACTGGCGACGCGGGTGCGGGCGCAGAAGAAGAAATGCCGCCCTGGTTGCAGGCAATGGTAACGGGTCAGACTCCGGCTACACCTGTGCCAAATAAGCCCGAAGCGCGCTATAGCTCGATGTTTTCGGGGGTTAGCCGGGCTGAAGAGCAACAAGCTGATTTGCCAGAGTGGTTGAAAGATAGCGCCGAACTTGCGCCGGGGAGTGTTGCCGAGGCTGGTAGTGCGGCTTCGTCTACCGATGCCGCCGAGGTTGACCGCTTGTTGGAAGGTTTTGATAGCGCCGAACAGGTAGCAGGTTCGGCTTCCGCCACTATTCCCGATTGGTTGAGCGGTCAGAAGGCCGCGCCTGTGCCGGAATTTGAAATGCCCGAAGATTTGCCGGATTGGTTGAAGGAAGATGCCGCCGCCGCCGAAAGCGAGACTGAATTACCAATTAAAACTGACCGTGCTATCTCGTTTGATGGCGCGCCAACCGAAACTAACGGGCAATCCGCCGCCGCGTTGCGAATGAACGATTTTAGTCCTGCCACCAGCCAGAACGAAGATTTGCTATCGGGTAACTTTTTCTCGGATGCCGACGGACCTTCCTGGATGCGTAGGCCAGAACCCGCCGCGCCGGAAAAGAATATTCCGTCTGCGGTTCCGTTGCCGCCTGCGCCTGGCTTTGAAGCGGCTGCCGGATTGGGAATGGCTGGAATTGCCGCCGCGCCATCTTTGCCGGGCTGGTTGGGTACAGTGGGTCGCACTACGCTCGAACCCGAAACTTCCAGCGCTGCCTCTGAGCCGTTCACCGTTCCGGGCAGTATGCCCCAGGTGCAATTACCGGCGCATCTGGCAAGTGCCGATGTGCTGGCGGCTTTGCTGGCGGCTGAAACGGTGGCAACCACCACCAAGGCACCACCCGCCGCTATGACGGATGAAGAAGTTTTGCCGCCGCCGCAGGTTGGGCCGGGGATGCCGCGCCTGATAACCTATCTGCTCTACGGTTTGCTGATTCTTGTTACTGTTTTTGCGCTGTTGCAACCGTTGGCTCAAGCTCCCCTAACTGTAACGCCGCCAGTACGTACCTTCTACGATACGCTGGACAGCCTGAAGCCGAACGATAAAGTTTTGATTGCCTACGATTGGGAAGGCGACCGGGCTGGCGAAATGCGCCCGATGGCTCAAACTCTGACCCAGCACATAATGAAGCGCCGCGCCCGGATTGTGACGGTCAGCTTGAATTCGCAAGGCCCGGCCCTGGCTTCGCAAATAACCGATGAAGTCGCTACCGTCCCCGATTACGGCAATAACGCTACTGGCCTTTACCAGTACGGCATCGGCTATTTGAATTTGGGCTGGCGACCCGGCAACGAGGCGGCTTTACGCAGTTTCTTCAATAATTTGGGCAGTATCAGCGATTACCGCAACGGCGCTCGTGTTGATAGTTACAAAGTAATGCAGGGCATCAACTCAATCAACGATTTTGATGCGGTGGTTGTCCTGACCAGTGATGAGGGTAGTGTGCGTACCTGGATTGAGCAATTCGGCATCCAGTCGCAAGCCCGCTTGCTTTTCGGCACAACGGCGGCAGTTGCACCAATGGCCCGGCCCTATTTGCTCACGCCGCCCAGCGCCCAGCCCAATCTTTCCAGCAATTTCCCTCGCGCTTTGGGCCTGCTGGAAGGGCTAAACGGTACTGCCCAATACCAGCAAATTTTGAAAGATAACGGTATCAAAACCGATAACAAAATTAACCTGGACGAGCGTCTCACCGCCCAATCTTTCGCCGCGCTCTTCCTGATATTAGTTGTAATCATCGCGAACGTCGTCTATTTCGTCCGCCGCCGCCGTGAATAGAAAAAAGTTATCAGTTATCAGTCGTCAGTTTTCAGTTTCAGAATAAATATGAATATAGATGATGCTATTGCTGGCGGCACAAGAAGATACAAAAGAGGTGGCGTTAAAGGAAATGGCCCATGTGGGTGGGTGTACCAGAACAATCCAAATAGTGCAAGCAGTTGGCAACCGCTAAACCCTGGTAAAGTCATTACAGTGCCACCCTCTGATGATGAGCCAGCACTTAATGGAGTCTACAATTTTGTTATTTTGAAAGATGGTGCTGTTCGTTTGCGTATAGCAGATTTCAGTTATCATCATCCCGACCTGATATTTCAAAATGAATTTGCTAACGGTGCAGAGATTATTGTAGGCTATGCAGGTACGGTATTATTTGAAAATGGAGTTTTAAGACATATAACCAACGTATCTGGTCACTTTACTCCAAATAAAAATAACAAGGATATTGATTGCGTTAAAAATATTCTGAAAACTTGGTCAAATAATGAAAGTGCTGAAGTTACTGCGTATCTTCATCCCTGGCGAAGGTAGAGTATGTTAGAAAATCAAATAGCCCTGGATAAAGAAATAGATTCGATTAAAAAAACTGACCTACAGGCCGGAGATTATTGGAGCGCTCGTGAACTGGGTTCTTTGTTGGGCTACCAGTCTTGGCGAAAAATAGAAGTAGATATTAAAGCAGTTATGGTAGCGTGTAAACAAATTGGCTTTGAAGTTTCTGAGCATGTCAGAGCGAGTTCCAAATCGCTAAACGGCGCTACTAACGGAAAACAAAATTTAGAAGACGATTATTTGTTAAGCGGTTTTGCCTGTCATCTGTTAGTGGCAAATTTAGATTATAAAAATCCAGCAATTGCATTAGCCCAAAGTTATTTCGCCATTGCCGCTAAAAACCCTTCTAAACAAAGGAGACCCTAAATGTCGTGGCCCATTCTGGGGACAGCCCTGGCACTGATTTTGACCCTGATGATTTATAGCTATTTGATTGGCGACAACGTGATTTTTCGCCTGGCCGAGCATATTCTGGTGGGCGTTAGCGTGGGGTGGGCGACGCTTCAGGTGGTCTTTAACCTGATTATTCCGGCGGTTGACCGTATCCGGGAAGGCGGCGGGGCGGGGCAGGTCGTGGCCTACACCGTGCCGCTTTTGCTGGGCGTGATAATTTTGTTCCGGCCTTTGCGGGCGGCGCGTCCGATTACTAATCTGGTGATGGCGCTGGTAATTGGCACGGTTTCGGCGCTCGCGCTGGCGGGCGCGGTGGCCGGAACGCTGTTGCCGCAAATGGGCGCGACCATGTTGCCGCTCACCCGTGGTGGCCTGACTGATATTATCGGCGCGGTGGTATTGGTTGCCGGAACAATTCTGGCGCTGTGGTATTTTCAATTTACCACCCGCAAATCGGCCCAGGTGCAAGCCGACTCTGCCTCTGCCGGAGCGGTCAGCCGTACCGGGCGCTTGCTGGGTCGCTGGACGATAATGTTGGCCTTCGGTGCGGTCTTTGCTTCGGTCTTTTTGACTTATTTCGCCGCCCTGGTTGATAGAATTATGTTTTTATTGAAGATTAGTTTTTGATTTAACCCTTTCGGAGAAAGTTTTTAATGACCCAGCAAAGGCTTAACCCAAATATTGAATCGGTCTTGATTGCCGATTGTGGCAGCAATACTACTCGCGTGGTACTGGTCGAGGTGGTCGAGCAGGCGTATCGCTTTGTGGCGCGGGGCGAAGCGCCCAGCACGCTGGAAGAGCCGTTTAACGATGTTACGGTGGGCGTATTGAACGCGATTGCCGCGATTGAGGCCAACACCGGGCGACAATTATTATTAGGCGGACGTTTGTTAGTGCCGCAGCAAGAAGATGGCACCGGGATTGACGCTTTTGTGGCCTGTAGCAGCGCTGCCGAGCCGTTGCGGGTGGTGGCTGCCGGGCTGGTACGCAATCTTTCGGCGGATAGCGCCCGCCGCGCCAGTCATGGCACTTATACTTCGGTGGTGGATACTATCAGCCTGGACGATTTTGGCGATAGCTACGATACCGCCGCCACTATTTCGGAAGCCGATTATGACGCGGACGACCCCGAAGCCGAATTTTCGCCGTTTGCTTCGCGCAAAGACCGTCCCGACTTTTTCTCTGGCGGCGCAAACGGGGCGGAACCGACCCGTCCGCGCGCTAAAAAGAAAAAGAAAAACACGGGTATTTCGCTCTTTAGCGGGCCGCAGCGTCATGGCTGGAAAGAGCGACAGGTCGCCAAGTTGCGCCGCCTTGCCCCTAACGTGGTAGTGCTGGCGGGCGGCACCGACGAATCGCCGGTAGCTTCGCTGATGCAACTCATGGACGTGGTGCTGGAAAACAATCGTCAGGAAGCGGTTTTAGCCAACGCCACTGGGGAAACGCGCCGCCCGGTCACGGTAGTGTATGCCGGGAGCAACGAAGGGCGCGAGGCGCTAATTGCCCGTAACCAGGGTCAGGTCGAATTATTTATGACCGACAATATCCGACCTTCGATGGGACAGGAAAATTTGAAGCCACTTCAGCTTCAGCTATCGGCGCTTTATCAGGAGCGTTTGCTGCCCACTCTGCCCGGCTACCGTCGTTTGAGTGAAATGAGCAACGCCCCGGTTAACACTACCTGCCATGCTGTCGGGCTGATGACGCAATTTTTGGCGAAAGATGTTGCCGAGAATCGAGTGCTGACCGCCGATTTGGGCGGTAGCAATTCGGCGCTTTTCTATGCCGATGCCACCAACTTTACCTCAATGGTCAGTGGCGGCTTTGGCCTGAGCTTTGGCCTGAGCAACGTGCTGGCGGAAACTACTTGCGACAATTTGCGGCGCTGGTTGCCCTTTGAAATCGGTGACGACGAACTGATTCACTACGCCCTCAATAAAACTTTGCGTCCGCATATTTTGCCTGCCGATATTCGCGAACTTTTCATTGAAGGGGCGTTCGGACGCGAAGCGCTTTTGCGCCTGGGTAGCCAGTTGGGTAGCCAAACTATGCAAAGCGGGCTGGATTATAATCGTTTGATTGGCGTGGGCGGGCCGCTGGTCAATATTAATTCCTGGGAAGCCGCTTTGCTGATGCTGGATGGCTTGCAACCGCGTGGTGGGGCTAACACGGGCCTGGTGGAACTGGAACTCGATTCGACTATGCTATTGGCGGCCAGTGGCACGCTTGCTACCTATAGTCCCAACGCCGCCGCCTATGTCTTCCGTTACGATTGCCTGCACCGCTTAGGCCCGGTGATTATTCCATCGGGTGAAGGTTCAATCGGTAGCACCGCCGTTACCGTTACGATGACCACGCAGAACGGACGAGTAAAGCGCACCAGCGTGCCGTATGGCTCGATTGCGCTGTTGCCGCTTCGTTCTGATGAAAAAGCTACCCTTGAAATTAAGCCGGAAGGCAATTTTCGGATTGGTCGGGCCGAACGCGGCTCGGTGGTTCGCACTGCGGGACAGGAAATGCGCGGTGGCGCGTTGGGCCTGATTATTGACGCACGAGGTCGTCCGATTCACTTTATGTCCGACCTGGCCCAGCGCCGCGCCCAGGTACAAAGTTGGCACGATGTTTATCGCACTGCCTTACAACAATCCGAAAACGAGGAAAGCCTCGAATTTAGCGGCAGTCTCAGTAATCCTTCGGTGGGGCAACCCATGACGGAGCTGGTAACAACCGGGGGAACTCCCCTGAAAATGCCTCCTGCGAACAAAACTAACGGCAAGTCCAAAGATAAAACAAAACCGGGACAAGGCGATGCTAAAGCCAAAGGAAACGGCGTAAAAATGGGCCGCAAAAAATAAAGGAGTAACCATTTGTATTTATGACTAATTTTCAACCGCCGTTACCACCTTTATCGCAATTCAGCCCGCCGCCCGCTACCCGCTCTGCTCTGAGCGCCCCGACCAAACATTACCCGGCGCTGGCCTGGAATATAGACTATGAATTAGAGCGCCGCTTGCCCCAGCCTGGGGAAGTGCTGGTCGCACCCAACCAGCGCGTCGAAAGCGATACGGTCATAGCCCGTACCCTGGTGCCAGGTCGCCCGCGCCTTTTTAATCTGGCTGAATTTTTCGAGACCGAGCCGCGTGAAGTTGCCAAACTTTTGCTCAAGCAGGTCAATAGTCAGGTGGTGCAGAACGAGGTAATCGCCCAGCGCAAAGGCTTGATTAGAAAGCAATTCAAAGCGCCCTTCGATGCGATTATTTCGGCCTTCGATACGGCAACGGGCTATATCAGCTTCACCCCTTCGCCCGCTCCCTTTAATCTGGATGCTTTTGTACGTGGCAATGTCACCTCAATTTTCCCCGGCATTGGGGTCAAAATCGAGCTGAAGGCTGGTTATATGCGCGGTGCTTTTGGCTTCGGCGGCGAACAACACGGCGTTTTGAAAGTTTTGACTACCGACCCAAACGAGCCGATAGACCCGGCCCAAATCGAGGCCCGCGCCAGCTACTTTATCTTGTTGGGTGGTTCGCACGTTCGGGCGGAAGCTTTGCGTCGGGCCGTCGAAATGAAGGTGCGCGGTATTATTTGCGGCAGTATCCGCGAAGAAGAATTGACCAAGTTTTTAGAGTATCGCCGCCGCGAAGCTTTCTACCGGGTCGGTAGCCATAACTGGCGTTTTCCAGCTGACATTAGTGGTCAGGATAGCCCGCTAACCCTGATTGTGACCGAGGGTTTTGGGCAGCGTCCGATGGCTTACTCGGCTTTTGAAATGTTGCTGGCCCACGATGGACAAGGGCTTTCGATGAACGGTTCGACCAAAATTCGGCGCGGCTCGAAGCGCCCCGAAATTATTCTGCCCGTTTCTACGCCCGGCGAAGCCAGCAAACTTAGCACCAGTCTGCACCCAACCGACCAGCTTCCCCGCCCCGGCTCTATCGTGCGTCTGACAAACCCCAGCTATCTGGGTACAGTCGGGTTTGTACGCACGCTCCCCAATAGCCGACGCGGAGCCAGTCCCGGTCAGCTTGAACGCCTTGCCGAAGTGGAGATTAGCGGCGGCACTCGCCTGATGCTGCCCTTCGCCGACCTGGAAGTTCTGGAACAAACTCGCAGATAAATCAGGAAGGAACACAGATAAACACGGATTAGCACCACCCTTCGGGCGTGGACACAGATTTTTTTATAGCTAATCTGCGTTCATCTGTGTTCCTGTATTTAAATATAAAAAATCTGTGTTTCTCTGTGCTAATCCGTGTTCATCTGTGTTCCTGTATTTAACGAATCTGTGGTTAAAAAATTTTCAGGTTCAATTCCTGACAAATAAGCGTAAAAGTAGTGACTTTTTCCTGAAAAAGGGTATAATAAGTAAAACTTTTTAGGGAGTTTCATCGGGACTCGGTACACTAAGAATGTTTCGCATAATTGCTTTAGTTAAGCACGTTCAGGTCTGGAAATAGTACTTAATAATGAAACGCTTAACCAGATATATTAATCGTCCCGCTTTCGGAGTGGCAGCCGGAGTATTTATCGTGCTGGCGCTTGGCTTTGCATTCGCCAATATTTTTCGCTGGCTTCCCCCCAATTTTAGTTTTCAATCCCTGTTGATTCGGATTTTGCTGGGTATTCTGGTACTGGGTATTTGGGTATTGCTCAATATTCCGCCGCCCAAACTGACTGGTTTTATTATTGCGCTGGCTCAACTCGCCGAAGAACGCAGCCCGGAAGGGGCAATCTACGACCAGCTACGCAAGCCGCGCCGCAACTTGCTGGGTGGTCGCGATACTTCGGTGGACGATTTGCAGGATATTGAAGATGACGAAGAGCCAGTACAGACCAGCCGCTTTGTGCGGGAATTTTTACGAAATCGCCGCGCCCAGCCCAACCATAATTTGCCCGGTGGGAGTATTCCACGGGCGCTTCCGGCTGGTCAATCCAGCGATGTGTTTCTGACCGCAACTCGCCAGACTCGTCAGCTTGCCGAAGGTGCTGCCGATGCCAGCCCTG
>JBBQXW010000328.1:0-8163 GCA_038209275.1 Chloroflexia bacterium
TCGCTTCAAAGCCCGTCCCTGGGAATTGCGCCATACGCCTAGCGTCTGCCCGCATTGCCCGGTTGGGTGCAATATTGAGATAGATAATCGGCTGGGTCGCGAAGTAGTGCGTTTTATGAGTCGCGAGAACGACGCGGTAGATGACGGCTTTTTGTGTGACCGGGGACGCTACGGCTTTGGCTTTATCCAGAGCGAACAGCGCCTACGCACGCCGTTAATTCGCAAAAACGGCAAGCTTGAGCCGGTTAGCTGGGCCGAAGCGTTTGCCTTTATCGTCAATCGCTTGCGCGAAATTCGCCAGAAATACGGGCCACAGGCTATCGGCGGCATTGCCGGGACGCACAACACCAACGAAGAACTGTATCTGTTCAAGCGCTTTATTAACGAAGTAATCGGTTCGCCTAACCTTGACCACTATCACGGACGCTTTGGTTCACTCAGTCCGGCAGAAGTGGCGATTTTCCATACCGCCACGATTGAAGGGCTGGACGTAGCAAAAGTAATTGTGCTAATCGGGGCTAATCCGAGCGCCCGTCAGCCAATTATGGAACTACGGATTAAAAAAGCACTGAAGGCTGGCGCAAAGCTGATTATCATCGGGCCGAGTGCCGGGGCGCTGGATAGATTCGCTACTTTGCGAATTGCTGTCCCAAACGCTCAATTCTCGCCCGCTATCGGCGCGATAATTTCGGCTATGATTTGGGAAGGTACGGCTAAAGGTTTCGAGAACGAAGCGGTCAAAAATCACCTCAAGGGTATGTACGACGACTTCCAGACGGGTAGTGTGCTAACCGAAAAGATTAACAAGGCGGCGGCGCTACTGGCTCACGCTGAAACTTCAACCGTGCTGTACGATGAAATGGTCACTCGTGTGCCGGGTAATCAGGATTTGGTGCGCGAGTTGGTCAATCTGGCGCTGGCAACCGGGCAACTCTGGAAGAACGGCAGTGGCCTGGGCTTATTAACTGCCAACAGCAATTCGGTGGGGGCGCGCGATTTGGCAGTGCTACCCGCTCAGGGTGGCATGTCCTACGAACGGATGCTCGGCAAAGAAGGGGCGGAGAAGCTGAAAGCGCTTTTCGTAATGGGCGCGAACCCGCTCAGTCACATGCAGGAAGAAGGTGGCAACACCGCCGCCCTGACCAACCTCGAATTGCTGGTAGTGCAGGATTTGTTTATGAACCCGACGGCGGAACTGGCCCATGTGGTGCTACCCGCCGCGTCATTCGCCGAAAAAGAAGGCACTTTCACCAACTGGGAAGGGCGTGTCCAGAAAATCAACCCGTCGTTACCCCCCCTGGAAGGAGTCGCGCCGGACGCAGCGATTATTCTTGAACTGGCTTCGCGGTTGGGTAAAGTTTTTGATACTCGTTCGCCCGAACAGCTTTTTGACGAATTAGCCCGTCTTTCGCCTTTGCATAACGGCCTGAGCTACAAAGTAATCGGTGGCAAAGGGGCGCTGCGTCCGCTCAAGCGCGAGGTGGACGAGGTAAAAGTTCCCGATTGGCTGCGAAACGCCACTCGTCCAACTGCAACGGTTTTACGCACCGAAGACGAAGCAGAACTGGCTGCCTATGAAACGGGCTTGCGCCAGACCGAAGGCACAGGAGGTAGTCCGCGATGAACTGGGGCGATTGGGTAGTGAACCTGATTAAAGCGATAATCCTGGCGCTGGTGCTGCTGGGTGGCTTTGCCTATATGACGCTATTCGAGCGCAAGGTTATCGCCCGGATGCAGAATCGCTTTGGCCCAAATCGGGTTGGCCCTGGCGGATTGCTGCAACCGATTGCCGATGGCGTGAAGCTGGTCTTCAAAGAGCAACTTACCCCCAGAGATGCCAAAAAAGCAGTCTATTTTCTTGCGCCGATGATTTCGCTGACAGTGGCGCTGTGTGCCTTTGCGGTTATCCCGGTTGGCCCGACCTCACTCAATATTTTTGGCACAAAGCCCTGGTTAGCCGATTTGAATATTGGTGTGCTCTATATTTTGGCAGTTTCGTCGCTGGGCGTGTACGGTATTACGCTGGGCGGGTGGAGCAGTGGCAACAAATATTCGCTGATGGGCGCAATTCGCTCGTCGGCCCAAATTATTTCGTATGAGTTGAGCCTGGGTATTTCGCTGTTGGGCGTGATTATGCTGGCTGGCTCGCTAAATATGAACCAGATTGTTGAGGCGCAGGGCAAATCTATCTGGTTCTTTATTCCGCAGATTGTCGGTTTTGGAGTTTATATTATCGCGGCGGTGGCGGAAGTAAATCGCGCTCCCTTCGATTTGCCCGAAGCCGAGCAGGAACTCGTCGCCGGGTATCACACTGAGTATAGCGGGATGCAGTTTGCCATGTTCTTTGCGGCGGAATACATTAATATGATTACGGTCAGCAGCATTGCCACGACCCTGTTTTTAGGCGGCTGGCGACCACCGTTCGATATTGGCCCGCTCGAACTCGGCCCAATCTGGTTTTTGCTCAAGGTGGTGTTCTTTTTGTTCGGCTTTATCTGGTTGCGTGCCACCCTGCCGCGTCTGCGCTACGACCGCCTGATGCGCTTCGGCTGGCAAATTCTGTTGCCAGTCGCGATTTTGAATCTGGTTGTTACGAGCATTGTGGTAGCAGTAGTTTCTTAAACTACAGGAGGATGTATGGAAACTGTAGTCCGTGAGTTAGAGGACACTCCAATTGAGCATCTGGCTCAACTCAAAAAGAAAAAGAAAGAATACACCTTTGAGGAATTGGCGGAACTCAACGCCACTGCCTGGAATAACGACGGAGTAACTTATGAACTTTCGGAAGGGGAGTTAGTGCCGGTGTGTCCATCAGCTGTCCAGCAAAGTGATTTAGTTCTAATATTAGGTGAAAACCTTCGCCATTTCACGAAAGACCATCCTATTGGTAAAGTGGGAGTAGACCTCGGCTATATCTTTCAGCGTCAGCCCCGCCGGACAGTATTTGCGCCTGACCTTTCTTTTGTACGACAAGAAAGAATACCACCTGAAGGTAGGCCGAAAAAGGGCTATTGGGAAATAATACCAGATTTAGCCATTGAGGTTGTTTCGCCAGATGATGTACTTTACACTGTTTTTGAAAAGGTAATTACCTATCTTCAATTCGGAGTAAAAGAAGTTTGGTTAATTATTCCTCCTGTTCAAACAGTCATAATTTACCATTCCAGGACAGATGTACGTTATCTTGTGACAAGCGACAAGCTTGAAAGTCCTGAAATCTTGCCCGGCTTTAGTATACCGATAGCTGAACTATTTGAGACCGATTAATAGATAGATAATAGAGAAGTTTAGAAATTATGGCTAATCCAGCAAAGATTGCGAATGATACGCTCAAGGGAATGGGCGTGACGCTGAAAAATTTCTTCCGCAAACCTATAACGGTGCAGTATCCCGAACAGATGCGGAAGTTGCCAGCCCGTGAGCGTGGTCGCCATGTGTTGCACCGCTACGAGGACGGGTTGGAGCGCTGCATTGCCTGTATGCTGTGTAGTGGCACTTGTCCCGCCGACGCAATTTATATTGAGCCAGCCGAAAATAATCCGGCTAAACCCAATTCGCACGGCGAACGCTACGCCAACATTTTTCAGATAGATATGTTGCGCTGTATCTTTTGCGGCTACTGTCAGGCGGCTTGCCCAACCGGGGCGATTACGCTGGAGTCGAATACTTTGCTGGCAACTTATACCCGCGAGAAAATGCTTTATAACAAGGAAGATTTGATAGAGCCGCTTGGAACGGCGACACGTGGCGCGGCATTGGCCTGGGAGCCTGCTCCACCGCCCGAAGCGCGGCCCATTCTGCCCGCCTACAAAGGGGTGTTCGATGGTTGGGAAACCACCAGCGCCGCCGTCGGTCAGGCCAATTTGAAGTCAGAGGCGGGCGAACTCGGCTCACCCAAGCCACTCCGCAAGGAAGAACCGCTGCTTATTCCGGGCGCGGGCGTACCGAACGCGCTTCCGGCCAGTCAAGTTACTCAAGCGCCCGTCAATCCTTATGAGGCAGAGCAAGAGGAGAAAAAGGGCTGATGGAACAGGTTATCCTGATTATCCTGGGTGTGCTGGCGGTTGGCTCGGCCTTCGGGGTGGTGCTGATGCCGAGCGCAATTAACAGCGCCCTGATGCTATTGCTCAATCTGGTCAGTCTGGCGACGCTCTTTTTAATGCTGCACGCTCAGTTTATGTTCGCGGCGCAGTTACTGGTTTATGCCGGAGCGATTCTGGTGCTGTTCTTGTTCGTAGTTACGCTGCTCAACCCGGAAGGCGAAAATATTCTCAGGGACAAAAAGCAGTTGCAACGGGCCGGAGCGCTTACCCTCGGTCTGCTGCTGGTGATTATTCTGGCAGGCGGCCTGATTTACGCCTTCACGGGCGGGCCGCAGTTCGATTTTGCTGCCGCCAAACCTGATGAATATGCCTACGGTACAGTCGAGTCTTTCGGTGTGGGACTTTTCACCCAGTTCCTGTTGCCCTTCGAGCTAACCTCGCTGGTGCTGCTGGTAGCACTCGTAGGGGCGATAGTCCTGAGCAAACGGCGCTAACGATTTACGATTTACGATTTACGATTTACGATTGTAGTAGCGATTGATAGTCTGTAAGAAAGTAAGCTGTAAATAGGGTAGGGGCGAATCGCATACGCCCTCGTTGATCTGGCTGTGTGTTCAAGGGCGTATGCTATTCGCCCTTACCAAAGACCATTGACGGATTATTTAGTTAAAAACCATCAATCCTACTACAAATCGTAAATCGTAAATCGTAAATCGTAAATTTTTAGCGTCTTGGCGGTTAACTTAACGAATTTGATTGAAAAGTAATGACAAGTATAACTTTTACGCTGGTGGTTAGTGCCATAATTTTTGCGGTAGGGACAGTGGGCGTGTTGCTACGGCGCAACCCATTGGTGCAGTTTATGTCCATCGAACTGATGCTGAACGCGGTTAATCTGGCCTTGATCAGCTTTTCGGGCAGCTTCGGCACGAGCGAGGGACAGGTTTTTGTGCTGCTGGTACTGACCGTTGCCGCCGCCGAAGCGGTAGTCGGTCTGGCAATCATCGTCGCCATGTTTCGTAAGCGCCGCCGCATAGATGTAGACGATATTAATTCGATGCAGGGTTAAGATATAGTTTCAAGTTCCAGGTTTCAAGTTTCAAGTTGGGAACGAAGATAACTTGAAACCTGGAACTTGAAACTTGAAACTAACTATGAGAGGATGAGGCGTAAGTGCCGGAAGCAATTGGATTAGTGCTGCTCTTTCCCTTTTTGGGATTTTTGATTATTGCGCTGGTGGGTGACCGTTTGAGTAAGACGGCGGCTGGTTACGTTGCCTGTAGCGCGGTTGGGCTGGCGTTCGTGGCGGCGCTGGTAACGGCTTTGGCGGGGCAGTGGAAGTCGGTTTTGCGCTACGACTGGACGGTGGCGGGGTCGTGGAAGGTGAGCTTTGGGCTGCTGGCTGACCCGCTTTCGGTCTACATGGCCCTGATTATTACCGGCGTGGGCTTCTTGATTCACGTTTACTCGATTGGCTATATGTCGCACGAGCCAGATTTCCGGCGCTACTTCGCCTACATGAACTTGTTCGTGACGGCTATGCTGTTGCTGGTGACGAGCGATAATTTTGTACAACTGCTGATTGGCTGGGCGGGCGTGGGCCTTTCCTCCTTCCTGCTGATTGGCTTCTACATCCACAAGCCGAGCGCGGTGAACGCTGCCCGCAAAGCGATTGTGATGAACACCATCGGTGACGTGGGCTTGCTGCTCGGTATTTTCGTTATTATAATCAACACTGGCTCGGCTAATTTTGCCGAAGCTTTGACCAGCCCAACTATTGCTCAGGGCGATTGGCGCAACTGGGCCGCTCTGTTTCTGTTTATCGCTTGTGCCGCAAAATCGGCCCAAATACCGCTCCAAACCTGGCTACCCGACGCGATGGAAGGCCCGACCCCGGTTTCGGCCCTCATTCATGCCGCCACGATGGTGACGGCGGGGGTTTATCTGGTGGTAAGGGCGCACCCGATTTTTGGCGCTTCGGAGTGGGCCGCCTGGTTTATCCCGATTATTGGGGCGCTGACGGCGTTTTATGCTGCGACCTGTGCGCTGGTGCAGACCGACATCAAGCGGGTGCTGGCCTACTCCACCATCAGCCAATTAGGTTATATGTTTATGGCGGCGGGCGTGGCGGCTTACGAAGCCAGTATGTTCCACCTGCTGACCCACGCTTTCTTCAAGGCGCTGCTCTTTTTGGCGGCTGGTCTGGTGATTCATTCGCTGGGTGGCGAACAGGATATGCGGAAAATGGGCGGGCTGCGGCAAGACCCGGCTAACCGTTTTGCCGCGATTGCTTTTCTGGTCGGGGCGCTGGCGATTAGCGGTATTCCGATTTTCTCCGGCTTCTTCAGCAAAGAAGCGATTTTAGGCTCGTTCCCGCTTTTGGGTGGCGATTACACTTTGAGCGCGGCCCAGCAATCGGCGGGCGTGCCGACCTTTTTCCTGACGATTATCGGTTGGGTTGGCCTGATTACCGCTTTTATGACCGCCTTCTATATGTTCCGGGCCTATTTCCTGACCTTCGAGGGAACGCCGCGCTACGAAGGACATCCTCATGCCAACCCGTCCAGTATGAGCATCCCGGTGGGCGTACTGGCAGTGCTGGCAACAGTCGGCGGCTTTCTGGCTTTTGAAGGAGTCTGGAATACGCTGGAAAGCTGGTTCGAGCCAGTAGTAACCCAATACGCCAGAAACGGTAAATCGGTCTGGCACTCGATTGAGACTGGTTCACTTGACATAATTGGACTAATTCTTGGCGTTGGCGTGGGTTTAGCCGGAATTGCGCTGGCTTACGCCATGTATATGCGCCGCCCGGTGACGATAACTTCGCCCGAACTGGCGGTTGTCACCGAGCATATCCCAATGGTGAACGAGTGGCAGCCGACCCAACCCAAAGCGGTGCAGTCGCGCAAGGCTGAACAGGGCGGCTATGTCGAGATGCAAAGACGACAGACTGGCCCTGCCCCGCGAGATTTGGCCCAGCAAGGGCTACGCACTTTCTTGTTCTATGGCTGGGGCTTCGATTTGCTCTACAATCTGCTTTTCGCCTGGCCCGCCGCCGCGACGGGTAAACTGATTGACCGTTGGCTTGACCGTGAGGTAAAAGAAGCGGTGGATATTGGCCTGGGCGAAGGCACCGAAGAAATGAGCAAAATACTACGCCGCACCGAAACGGGCTTTGTGCGGAATTACGCGCTGGGTATTTTGTTTGGGGCGGTGGCGATATTGATTTATGTAGCGGTGGTGGGGTTAGCGCGATGAACAGCGTGATGAACATGGCGGATTTCCCGCTACTCTCGGTTTTAATCTTCTTCCCGCTCGTTGGCGCGCTGTTGCTGGTGGCCCTGCCCAATGTGGCGGCAAAGACGCTCTACTGGCTGGCAGTAATCTGGGCTGCGATTAGCTTTGGGCTATCGTTGGTGGTCTTGCTGTCGTTCGCGGGTAGCGCCCGAACGGGCTATTACTGGGGCGAAAAAATCGAGTGGGTGCGGGCGCTCGGCCTGAATTATCAAATGGGCGTAGATAGCATCAGTGCATGGCTGGTGACGCTGACCACCTTTGTAACGCTAGTGGCGGTGCTGGCTTCCGGCAATATCACTGACCGTCCCCGTTTTTATTGGGCCTGGCTATTGGCGCTGGGTGGCTCTATCGTGGGCGTTTTTACTTCGGTCAATCTGCTGATTTTCTATGTTTTCTGGGAAGTGATGCTCATTCCGGCCTACTTTATGATTGGTAGCTGGGGTGTTACGCCGGGGCGACGGGTAAAGGCAGCAATTCGGTTTGTACTGTACACTCTGGCAGGTAGCCTCCTGATGCTGGTTGCGATGCTGGCCCTGATTTTCACTACCCGAACGGGCGCAACCCCTTCGCTC
The DNA here is from genome assembly GCA_038209275.1 of Chloroflexia bacterium. GTDB lineage: Bacteria > Chloroflexota > Chloroflexia > Chloroheliales > Chloroheliaceae > L227-5C. The sequence continues at coordinate 7,913 of JBBQXW010000328.1, forward strand.
GATTTCATAAGTATTCGGCAAGCCGTGGCGGGTCTTTCAGAAGATACCCAGCGCTGGATGTTTCTGGCTTTTGCCGCCGCATTTGTGGTCAAAGTGCCGCTCGTGCCGTTCCATAGCTGGCAACCAGAGGCTTACGTTGAAGCGCCCACGCCTACGACGGTAATGCTGGCGGGCGTGATGAGCAAAACCGGCGCGTATGGTTTCTTGCGCTTTGGCGTGTTGCTCTTTCCCGGCCCGGCCCGCGATTTTGC
>JBBQXW010000329.1:0-8151 GCA_038209275.1 Chloroflexia bacterium
ACCTGGTTCATCAACGCGGTTAAATCCTGGTTGATGTTTTGCACCTCCTTAAGATTGGCTTTGGCTAGATATATTGGGAAGAAAGGTGACATATCAATCAGGGATTGGTGCAAGACGTAGCAACCCACGTAGGTCTGTACCCGGTCGCCGATTTGCCGGGCCGTCACTATAACTGGCTGGGTGTAGTAGACCTGACCTGCTCCGGCATCGCTGGTGGCTTTACCGAAGGTCACTTGTACCGAAGCGGTATTTTTGTAGCCCTGCTCAAATTGCGAGTAAGTTTGATTTTGAGAATTGCTGGCGGCACCAGCTGAACCGATAAACCAGTAAGAATAAGCCCGCACGTATTCTTTGCGATTAATCGCGTTGTAGTAGGAACGGATTACGGCTGTGGGGTCGCTACGGTCATCGAGGAAATTTGAGCTATCATACGCGCCGGAGTTGGGCGTAATTGTAATTGGGCCACTCTGTGAGGAACAGCTTTGCGCCATCAACTTACCAAAATTTGCGCTGGATGCAACCGATTTAACGCTGGCAGAATTTATGGACATAGACTGGAAGGGCGGTGCGCCAAAGTTGAGCGGATTGGGCTGCTGTAACACGTAGCAGCCCACGAAATTCTGATTTGCGCCGCTTGTGTTGGTAGATTTTACTGTGACAGCTACTTCATAGTAGCGACTCCCGGCAGCCGCCCCGCCCAAAACCTGACCAACCAAAAGCTGTGCACTGGCAGTATCAGCGTAACCTTGCTCAAACTTTGGATAAGGTGGTAATTGGTTTGTGTCAGAGCTACGCCAATAACTATAGGCCCGCCCGTATTCCTTGCGATTAATCGCATTATAGAAGGAACGCAATACCGCTATTGGGTCGCTACGGTCATCTACGTATTGTTTAGGCTCTACATTTACCGAAGTACCGCTATTAGCCGCGCTCGGCGTAGAATTAGGCTGGGTTGGGGCTACAGTCGCAATTGTTACGGGAGGTTTAGGTGTAACCGTTGGGGCAGAGGCAATTGTAGTAGCTGGGGCGGTTGTAGCTGCCGCCGAAGTCGCCGGAGCAGTTGTTACGGGAGCAATCGTATTGGTAGGCGTACCCGCAACCGTACTGGAAGTTGGTTGAGTTGAGTTAGTGGTCGGGGTGCTATCGCTGCAAGCTGCCAGTACCATTGCTGTAACGAGTATCAAGCAAATTAGAAGCGCGGCTGCGCCTGATTTTCTTTTATTCATGGCGGTTTAAATCCTTTTGTCGCTCTATTTCAGTACCAAATCTTCACATGAGTTGATTTGATACCCGTTTCCATCGTCTTTCCTATAATGTTTAACGCAAGGAAAGACTAAAAGGTATGGAAATAAAGCGACAATCCGATATTGACCGCAAATTCTCTTTTGCCTACAACTCAATGTTATCGGCAAGGCTGGAATTAGAAGAAGTAGGGGCGCATCGCATACGCCCTTGAACACTAGCATAATTCAAAAAGGTGTATGCGATTCGTCCTACGCTAGATTTCGGCTTAACCCTAGCGCAAATTGCTTTAGTTGGGTGATTGCGAGGGCATAGCCGACAGCCCCGATCCGGCAAAGCGGAGAGCTTCCAGTAATTCGGAGCGCAAGCGCAATAATTCAGGGTGGCGGCGGTCACGGGGGCGTTCCAGGCCAACTTCGATGATTTTTTGAACGCTGGCAGGCTTCTCGGCCAGGATTACTACCCGGTCACTTAAATACAGCGCCTCATCAATATCGTGTGTGACCAGTAGCATAGTGGGTTGGTAGCGCAACCAGATTGCCAGAACGACTTCTTGCAAACGCATACGGGTGAAAGCGTCCAGCGCGCTGAACGGCTCATCCAGCAGTAGCAAACCTGGTTCGCCTGCCAGCGCCCGCGCCAGCGCGACTCTTTGGGCCATGCCGCCCGAAAGCTGGCGCGGCAAGAGTTTTGCCGACTCGCTCAAGCCGACCTGTTCCAATAATTCGTTTACCAATTTTTGGGAATGTTTGCGGCGCTCTGGTGCTAACCCAAAGGCAATATTATCGCGCACTTCCAGCCAGGGAAACAGCCGAGGCTCTTGAAACATCAGCCCGACGGTCCGGTTTGGCTCACGAATTATATTGCCATCTACCAATATCTGACCCTCATGTTCCCGGTCTAAGCCGGAAATCAGCCGCAACAGGGTAGATTTACCGCAACCGCTTGGCCCAACCAGACTGATAATTTCGCCGGGCTGGATTTCCAGACTCAGATTACGCAAAATAGGTTCGGTAGTGTAATGCTTTGAAATGGCTTCTAAAGTCAGCAGGCTACTCACGGTTTTATCTCCCCTTGAAAGTATCTGTCCAGCGCAGCAAGCGTCGTTCGATTAGTTGGAGCAGACTATCAAACAGTTTGCCCAGCACCGCCAGAAAAATAATGCTGACCAGCATAATATCGGGGCGACTGCTATTCTCGCCGTCTATCAGCAAAAAGCCCAGCCCACGAGTAGAAGCGATGAGTTCGGCAGCGACCAGAAAGAGCCAGCTTTGCCCCAGTCCGCTCCGTAGCCCGGTTAGGAGATAAGGTAGCGAAGTAGGTAAAATAATTTTTTGCACCATGCCAAAATGGTTTAGGCCAAAAATATAGCCCACTTCCATCAACTTGCGGTCTACCTGCCGGATACCGCTCACCAGATTCAAATAAACCGGGAAGAACGCGCCTATCGCAATCAAGGTCAGCTTCGGCGGCTCGTCAATCCCCATCCACAGCAGCAGAAACGGCACCCAGGCCAGCGATGGCACATTCCGCAAAGCTTGCAACAGTGGGTCAACCAGTCGCTCGACAGGCCGCCACAGCCCGACCAGCGTGCCGATTAGCAGTGCCAGCGTCGCCCCAATCGTAAAGCCAATCAGCACCCGGCTCAGGCTGGCGAAGAGATGTTTGTATAAATCGCCCGTCGAATAAAGCTGTACCGCCGCGTTCCAGACTCGCCCTGGCGAAGGCAACTGGTTGGTGCGGAAGACTTTAAACACGTCCGTCACCAAAAACCAGCCTACCAGCAGCAGCGCCGGTAAAACCAGGCCCGATAGCCAGCCCAGCCATTTCCGGGCGCTTTTCTTACCAAGAATAGGCGGGGCTACCGGGCGGCTTACTATTTTTTCCTGCTCCAGAGTTCGGTTAGATAGCATCGTCGGCCTTTCTCTCCTAAAACCTGTAGGAGTTTGATTCATCAAACCCGGCAATTGGGCGCAATGAATTGCGCCCCTACAGTCATGGGTTCTTATTTTACGACCAGTTTTGCGAATGAAGCATCAATCAATTGGTCGAGTGCTTTGGCAGGGTCGGCTCCGTCTGAGACCAGTTTCTCGGTAGTGAGAATTGGCACGACTGCTTTCAGCGTGGTCATTAGCGGTTCGCCCGGTATACCGACGTTTTTGTCCAGCACGGTGCGCTCGGCCAGTTCGCGCTTGGCAATTGCCAGGGTAATCTTGGCCTCATCTGCCAGAATTTGGGCCGCTTCTTCCTGATGTCCCAAAATCCACAGCCGAGCCTTTTCGTATTGGGCGATTACTTTTTTGGTGTATTCGGGGTATTTCTGCACAAATTCTTCTCGTGCATTGAGCGTGCCGTAGGTGTTGTAATCAATGTTGCGGTAGATGATTTTAGCGCCGTCTTCCAGTTCCGCGCCCGCCATGTGCGGGTCAAGCCCCACCCACGCATCTACGTTGCCGCGCTGTAAGGCTATCCGCCCATCGGCGTGTTGCAGATTGACAATCTCCACATCCGTCTGGCCCAATCCGGCATCCTTCAAAATTCGCAGCAGGAAGAAGAACGGATCAGTGCCGCGTGTAACCGCCACTTTCTTGCCTTTAAGTTGCGCTACTTGCGTAATGCTAGAATTGCCCGGTACGACCAGCGCCGTCCATTCTGGCTTGGAGTAAACGTAAACCGTTTTCAAGGGTACGCCGTTGGAGCGGGCCAATAGTGCCGCAGCCCCGGCGGTTGAGCCAAAATCGGAGCTATTGCTCGAAACATATTCGTTGGCCTTGTTGCTGCCAGCGCTCAATATCCATTTGACCGGGACGTTATCCGCCGCCAGTTCTTGCTCCAGCCAGCCAAATTTCTTTAGTACCAGGCTGCTGGGATTGTAATAGGCGTAATCGAGCCTTAGCTCGGTAGGCTTTGCCCCGTTGTTTGTACTTGCTGCCGTAGTTGCCGCCGCCTGATTAGCCGGGGCGGGGGTCGAGGTAGCATCACCACAAGCAGCCAGCCCAACCGCCAGCAGCAAGCTAAAAGCTAACAAAAATTGAGTGGTACGTGTAGCCGAATAGCGCATATAACCGTTTCCTTTCGTTGGGCAAACCAAATCCATCTCAAGCAAGTGTTTTTTCAGGAGCAGCCTTGCTTACGAGCCTTTGTATTTACTGTATTTTAGGTTAGCGAATGTGACGCGAGTCTCGACACTGAGATTAGAAAGAGCCTTGTTTTTTGGATGCCTTTAATTTAACTTAGTTTATGAACTTTGTCAAGTCTTATTTAAAGCTAAATAAGAGTAACTTGACCAACTTTTCCTCGAACCTTTACAAATACTGAATTACTGGGAAACAAAAATGCCTTCCGTAAAGAAAGGCACTCGTGCATGAGAAAAAAGGAAGGTTAGGGAAGGCCCAGCGTTCGCCACACCAGCACTATTCCAACTCCTGCCAGCATTGCGAACAACATACTGCCCGTGCGCCGGGCCACCAGCACCGTTACCAGTGCCGCGATTGCTCCGGCTATGCCACTACTCAGCACGCCCGGCGCAATAATCGCTATTATTATCGTTCCCGGTAGATACGATAGCCAGGTTTCTACTCGTCGCGAAAGCGTTACTCGGCTGATCAGCCATAAACCGCTCACCCGTGTCGCATAAGTTACGATTGCCATGCCCATAATGGTCAGCAAAACTTCGGCTCTAATCTGCATTGCGCCACGCTCCTACCAGACTGCCCGCCAGCCCACCCAGCAAAATGTACCATTTTCCCGGCAATAACTGAGCCGCGCCTATTGCCACCAGCGCCGCCACTACCCAGGGCAAAATATCCTGCTTTCCTTTCCATAGCCCTACCAGTAGCGCAATAAAAATAGCCACAAACGCGAAATCCAGTCCCCAGCGCGCCGGGTCTTGCAGCACACTGCCGAGCGTCCCGCCAACCCCGGTTGCCCCGACCCAGCCGAGACCCAACGCTAATCCGCTTCCCAGCATAAAAGCGCCGTTCCGCTTGCCCTTTGCAAACTGGTTCATGGTCAGCGCCCAGCTTTCGTCGCTCAGAAAATGCAAGCTGATATATTTCTGCCACAAATTCAATTGCGAAAACCAGGGCCGCAATGCCGCGCCCATCAGCACATGCCGCAGATTTACTACCAGCGTGGTAATAATAATTGTCAGTATCGGTAGCGGCGCAACCCATAGGCCCAGCGCCGTAAATTGTGACGCGCCTGCAAACACCAGGCTGCTCATCAAAAGCGCCTCAATCAGGCTCAACCCGGCCTGTCGTGCCAGCACCCCGAACACCAGCCCATAAGTAAACACTCCTATTGCCACCGGGATAGTTGCCCTGAAACCTTCCAGCACTCCCGCCAACGTAAATTCGACTTTTCCCGGCTCAAGTGCTTTCGTATCATCCAAACTATTCACTTGTTGCGTCTCAAGTTCAGCTTCTGAACCTGTTAAATCTTCTGTTAGATCTTCTTTTTCTATCATACCTCCATTCTATCTGCCTGCTCTTGCTCACGTCTTGTACATTCTTGCTGTTATCAGTTATCAGTCTTCAGTCTTCAATCCTTCTCCTATAGCAAGTTGCAAAGACATTGGCCCATTCGTAGGGACGAATCGCATACGCCCTTGACGATTTGGGTAAATGTTCAAGGGCGTATGCGATTCGCCCCTACCCAAAGACCCGGCTCAATTTCAATGCAATTTGCTGTAGTCCTTCTCCTCACTCCTCCGTCCTCAAATACTGCCCCGGCGTGACTCCTACTATTCGTTTGAACTGCCTGGTCAGGTGGCTTTGGTCTACGAAACCGGTTTCGAGGGCTACTTCGCTAATCGAGTAGCCCTGGGTTAGCAGCGTTTTGGCCTGCCCGATTCGTAGTTGGTTCAGATAGGCGTGCGGTGGTAGCCCGAATTGCTGCCTGAAAACCCGTAGCAAGTGGAATGGACTTAAATTTGCCACCCGCGCCAGTTCTTCTAACATCGGATTTTCGGCGTAATGAGTTTCTAAATAATCGCGTACTTGCCGCACCGAGCGGTCTTCCCGACCAATTCCCGCTAAAACCGGGCGGTCTTCGGCGTACCGCGCCACCAATTGCGTCAATACTACCAATAGCCGCGACTCTCGTTCCAGCTTTGTACTTGCCGTTTCCAAATCGTGATGCAATTTCAGCATCATCTGTCCTAATTGTTCATCCCGCACCACTGGCTCTCGAAAGAACGGCATCCCTTGTCTTCTTCCCGCCATTTGCGAGGCCGCCTCTTGTAGCAAACCCGGTTCGGGATACAACATACGATAAGTCCAACCGCCCTGCGTCACGGCTTGCCCGGTGTGCGGTTCGCCTGGATTAATCATTACAATGCTACCCGTTGGGGCAATGTGCTGCGCCCGCCGGTATTCAAATTGTTCTGCACCCCGCTCAATCACCCCAATCGCAAACTCATCGTGGACGTGGCGCGAAAAAGCATGAGTAACAAACGTCGCCCGCAATAATTCGAGGTTGCCTAAATCGCGGTCACGCCAATATTTAGTACTTTCCTTTTCGCCTGTTTCTACTACCTTATCACTCACTCATACACCTACTTTAAAATGCAGGAACACAGATGAACACAGATTAGCGCAGATGAACGCAGATTTTTTATAATTTAACTAGCAGGACTTTCGCTTGCCAGCTTAAAAGTAGTAGCGATTGATGGACTTTAATAAAATAAACCGGGTATGCCAGTAGGGGCGAATCGCATACGCCCTTGAACGCGGTGCTGGGTCAACGAGGCGTATGCGATTCGCCCCTACCAAAGACCATCAATCGCTACTACCAAAACGAAAGTCCTAATTACCTCGCCTACCGTACCGCAACTGTCACCCTGACGAAGGAAGGGTCTCAGCTCTACCCGATGCACCTTACTTTGGCAACTAGAGATGCTTCGTACCTCAGCATGACAGTAATCAGTATTTAATTCAAAATTCAAAACTCAAAATTCAAAACTAAAAAAGTACCAGGCCAGGGTCGTAGCCAGTGGCCTGGGCGATTTCATCCAGAACTTTAGCGGCATCGGTGGGCCGCAGGGCAATATCCAGCGCATCCATGTCTATTACCAGCTTTGGGCCGATAGTATAGTTTTCGTAGAATTGGTCATACGAACGATTTAGGGCGGCTAAATATTCACGGTCTACTCCCGCCGCCTCGTAGCTACGCCCACGAAGCGTAATACGCTGCAATAACGTTTCTTCGCTGGCTTGCAAATAGACCAGCAAATCGGCGGGCCGCACCAGTTTTTGTAGCATGTGATAAATTTCGCCCAGTGTGCGGTATTCCCGTTCCGGCAAAATTCCCTGCTGCAATAAAGAATGGGCAAACACAAAGAAATTCTCGGCTGCGCTGCGCTCCTGCACCGCGTTCACCTCGCCCTGGGTAATCAGGATTTGTTGCCGGAAAGTTCGCTCTAAAAAGACCAACTGACTTGCCAGCGCCCAGCGTTCCCGCTCGGCGTAATAATCCGCCAGGTAGGGATGGTCTTCCACCGTTTCCTCAAAAAGCTGCCAGCGCCAGCGTTCCGCCAACAGCCCCGCCAACGTGGTTTTACCTACCCCGATATTGCCGCACAGCGTAATATAAAGGCTCAAACTAATTCCTCTTTCTGTTTAACAGTTTCATTGGTGATTCTGAGAAAGAAAAATCTGAGATTTTTCTTTCTCAGAATCACCAATGAAATTCTTGTGTTTTTAATATTCTCTGAATAAAAATGTAATTACTTAACCTACTCATTTTCTCAAAATAGCCGATGTATAGCAAATTATTCTTTATCAGGGGTTAGTTTGAGTTCTTTTAGACAATTTTTTTCAAAAAATTGTATAAAAGAACTCAAACAAAACAGATTAGACCTACTTTTATTTTTTGTAAATTTTTTGACAAAAATTTTACAAAACTAAA
>JBBQXW010000330.1:0-8134 GCA_038209275.1 Chloroflexia bacterium
CGTAGCAAAATAAGGGTAATAAGGTTCGCCCAGCCGCAAAGTTTTGCGGGAATGTTCGCTCATAAAATAGCGGCCCGGAATTCCTTCGGCCAGCTTCAAGAAAGCCGGGTGAATCAGGTAGGGTCGTTTTATCTGGAAAAAGTCTACCGCCGCCTCTACAATTTCCTGAAGGGTATTTAGGTTATCGCGTCCGGCGGTTAGGTGGTAGCAACCACCGATAGCTTGCGGCTGTCCGCTCAAATGAACAATCGCTTCGGCTACATAATCCACTGGAATTAAATCTATTCGGCACGAAGCCAGACCGGGCAACACCCGCATTTGCCCCAGCGCGTAAACCCGAATGGGCCAGTAAAACGCCTTAAAGTTGCTGGTCTCTCCTGTCCGGCTGTTGCCAATGATAATGCTGGGACGGTAAATCGTGGTGGGGATTTCGTCCTGGGCCTGCCGCACCATTATTTCAGCTTCATATTTAGATTGCTCGTAGGTATTGTGAAAGCCCTTGTTGTGAGTAAAATCCTGCTCGTAAATTACGCCGCGTCGTTTTCCGGCAACGTAAGCGGTGCTGACATATTCAAAGCGGCTCTGTCGTCCGGCTTTACGCGCTTCCTTTGCCAACCGTATTAGTTGGCGGGTTCCTTCCAGATTGACCTGACGGGCTTCTTCTAAAGGCTGGTCGAAGCGCACCGCCGCCGCGCAATGAATTATCTGCTCGTTGCGCTCGACCAGCTGGTCATACACTTCCGGCTCTAGCCCCAGCCGTTCCTCGCCCACATCGCCATCCAGCACGGTCACGCGCCGTTCGACCTCAGTGAACTGCTCTTTAGAAAAATGCTTGCGTAGCAGAGTACGCACTCGCTTCTCCGCCCCTCCCTTGCCTTTACCGCGTGCCAGTACTACCAGCCGGTCTTGCGAGGGCCGGGTTTCCAGCCATTGATAAAGTACTTCCTGTCCGAGCGCACCTGTCGCGCCGGTCAGCAAAGTTAAAGAGGTGTCGGGGAGCGCTATGCGTTCCATAAATCTGCCCTTTCTTCTGCCTGCGGTCTGGCAAATGTATTACTAATGATTGCGTCCTTCTTGAAGCGTTTTTGCTTATGAAGCTAAAAATGTAGCTTAAAAATAATCTAAAACCCAACGGAGGGCAGTAGTTAAAACTACATTGACTTTTAACACTCTTTTTCTTTTCACGAACTGTGCCAAAGTTCGCGAAAATCAATTTATTGGTTTTTAATTTCCTCGGTACAGTTTATGCACTAGTAAAAGCTAAACAGCATTATTAGCTTGTAGCTAATAATTTGTAACGTGGGTATTATTTATTGAGCGAGGGACACAAATGGGACACTATAAACTTAGCAACCTTTCTATTGTAACACGTGGGTTAATTTTTCTGGTAGAGCTATTAGCTTTGCTTTTATTTTTCTACTTCAGCAGCAAACCAACTTACGCTGCTGACCAATCGCTAACCGATGCGCCAAAAGCAGATTCAACCCCTGCCCCAACTCTTACGGGCGCAGGAGGTTTGAAAGGTGGGTCTGGTTCTCCCGCCTCGACAACAGCTACCGCTACTCCTATTCCTATAACAGCACCAGCTACCACTACCACTACGCCGACTGCCGAAGCACCAACCCCAACCACTAATGCTTCGGCAACTCCTAGTGCAACTCCGGCTGGAAATATACCACAATCTGAACCTCGCACCTGTCCGCTTCAGCCTGGCGAAACTCCGCTTGGTTTAATCGGAAACGTCGCGGTTTTTTATGATGCGAACCCGCCAATCGCCCTGGGCTACATTAATAATGCCGGGCCGTGTGTTTGGGAAGTGCATCTAGCATCCTATCGAATGAGCAGTATGTACAAAGTTCAGGGACAGAGCCTTTATGATTCTACCTCTCTCACCGTTTATCCCGGTCAGCGACTGACTCTGAAAGTAAAAGTACCGCCAGAATGTCGCACTCAAGTAGACCTGGTAGCCGACAAAGTGCTGGATTTGTCCAACGTGAACATCCCGCTCTACCACGAAAGTGGCAGGTATATTGCCTCAGCTCAGACGGGCGGTACAAAATTGTGTGCTTCTGCGGCTACTCCGCTAAAAGGGCTTGTTCCGACGGATACCTTGCCTAGTCCTAATCCGAGTCCTGCTACCGGGGCTACACCCACCACCAGCCCGACCAGCCCCGAAACAGCCGCTCCCTCGCCACCTAGCTCAACTCCGGCAGCCGACGTAGCAACTACTGTTCCGCCTACCACCTCCACTCCGTCAACGCCGCCGGGTTCTACTAACGTAGCAGCCACTCAGTCGCCTGCGTCATCTAACTCAAGTAAGATAGGTAGTGATAGTAATACGCCCAATCCGACTAATATTTCCGATGCTACCAGCGCAAAATCGGTAAAAATACCTCGGCAGCTTCCAACGGCGGGTAACGGTGGGAACCCAGACCAGACATTAAGTTTATGGCTGTTGCCGGGGTTGCTGCTGGTATTGGGTATCGCCAGCCTGAGCTTGCGGGTAGTGCGCCATTCTAAAACTAAATAATTCAGTAGACTTTGGTTAAGGGCAATCTCAGTAGGGGCGCAATTCATTGCGCCCAAGTTCAGGGTTTGATGAATCAAACCCCTACTGGGATAGGCTCTAAGGGCAATCTCAAAAGATTGCCCTTTTTAGTCTGACAAAATATCTTTTGAGATGGCTGAACCAGCCAAACAACGCACTTATTAAAGCGTAGAAGCTTTACGCACTGCTACTTAACCGCTATAATGATGCCGACACATTATACTGTACCAGAAAAAGGCGCAGGGTGTCGTATTTTTTACCTTTTCGGATTAATTTCTGGAATACTTAGCCTCTTTAATTTTTTGGGGAGCAAGAAAGGCTACCAGACTCCATGCCTGAATTTTACCAGTCCTCGGCACGTGCAAAGCAGCGCGCCGCCAACATCAAACCCGCTCCGGCAGAGATTGAACCTGATTTGCGAACTAAAGCTATCGTTAAAGTAGCGAAACCGACCCGCCGCCGACGTAGTTATACTCGACATCGCTTTGGCTTTTTCGATTATATCTGGATTAGTCTTTTTTGGCTTGGTTTAACTTTTCTGTGGGGCGGCATCAACGGCGTACTTTTGCCCCAGCTTAATCAACAATTGGTGGACGATCATTATAAAGGCACGACCCTGGGCATTATTACCGCGCTGGGTATGATTGTCGCTATTATAGTGCAACCGGCGGCGGGGGCGTTGAGCGATATAAGCCGCCATCGCTGGGGAAGGCGCAAGCCTTTTATTTTAATTGGTGGCGCTATCTCGATAATCGGCTTGTTGCTACTGGCTGCCATTGCCGCTTTCATGCATAGCTGGTGGCTGCTGCTGGGCGCTTACCTGATATTGCAATTTTCGGACAATATTGCTCAAGGAGCATATCAGGGCTTTATTCCCGATAATGTGCCGGATGGCAAACGTGGTCGGGCGAGTGGCGCAATGGGCATCGCCCAGATTATCGGCAACGTGGCGGGGCTGGCGGTGGCAACTTATTTTCTTGACCAGCAACAGCCCGTGATGGCAATTATGGTTATCTGCATCATCTTCGTAGCCACCTTAATACCAACGCTTTTTCTGGTAGAAGAAGAGCCACTACGCGAAGCCCCCACTCACACCCCCTACCAGACCCTGCTGCATCTTTTTGGCGAATTGCGCCAATACCCCGATTTTGTACGCTTTATTATCTCGCGCCTCTTTGTCCTTACCGCGCTGGCGACCATTACCGTTTTTGCGCTCTATTTCTTGCAAGATGTGGTACACACTGGCGGCGGCACGCTGACCGAATCATATACTTTGCTGGGTGGGGTAGTAGTTTTCTTCAGCTTACTTTCGATTTTCCCGGCGGTCTGGCTCAGTGAAAGAATTGGTCGCAAGAAGCTGGTTATTATTTCCTGTGTAATTGGCGCTATCGGTATGTTTTTGCTGGCGACTGCTACCAACATGACCCAGGTCGTGATTTATGCTTCGCTGCTGGGCATCGCTACCGGCTCTTTCAATAGCATTGATTGGGCGCTGGCAACCGATTTAATCCCTCGTGAATCGGCAGGCCGCTTTATGGGCATCTCAAATCTGGCCGGGGCAGGTTCGCAGGCACTGGCGGCTCTATTTGGCGGCTCTATCCGCGATGGCTTTAACGCGCTGGGCGAAACTTTTTTTCAGGTCAAAAATTTAGGCTACAACGCCTTGTTCATGTGTGGTATGATTTACTTCCTGCTCGGTATTTACTTTTTGCTCAAGGTACACGAGCCGAAACCATCGAAAGATGAAGAAGTCTAATTTTTAATCAAGGCTAAATTTCGCTTTTTCTTTAGCTTTTGAAATTTTTTGCAAAAAATTTCAAAAGCTAAAAAGTTCTTTTTCTTAGTTTTTTTTCAAAAAAACTAAGAACTTTCCAGGCGAAAGCCTGGGATAAGCGAGATTTCTAAATAAAAAAGAATAATGAGGAGAGTGGAACAAAAATGAAAGCATTAGCAACGAAGGCCCAACAAATTAAACGGAGCGGTATTCGTGAAATTTTAGAAATTGCCATGCGAACGCCCGGCTGTATCCGGCTGGAAGTAGGCGAACCGAATTTTCCGACCCCACCCCATATTGTCGAGGCGGCGGCAAAGGCGGCCCGCGATGGCTTTACTAAATATACGCTGGGCGGCGGAATGTTACCCTTGCGCGAAGCCCTGGTCGAAAAACTAACCAATTTCAATGGTATGAGCAACCTGACAGTGGATAACGTGCTGGTAACGCCCGGTTCGGTCTTTTCGCTGGCGGCGGCGATGGATAGTATTTTGGAAGCTGGCGACGAAGTGCTTTTGCCCGACCCGGCCTGGCCCATGTACGAGGCTCAGGTGCGGTTGAGCGGGGCGGTCCCGAAATTCTACACTTGTTATGCTGAAGATAGTTTTGTGCCGAGGGTCGAAGCGCTTGAGCAACTAATTACGCCGCGCACTAAAGTGTTGGTGTTGTGCAACCCTTCTAACCCAACTGGCGCGGTCTATCCGCATGAGGTAGTGGAGCAAATGGTCGGGCTGGCCCGCAAATATGATTTGTACGTTATTTCCGATGAAGTTTACGAGCAGCTTATTTTTGAAGGCGAACCAACTACCACCGCCCTGTTCGACCCGGAACGGGTTATCGGGGTCTACAGTTTCAGCAAAACCTACAGCATGACGGGTTGGCGGGTTGGCTATGCGGTTGCGCCTTCGTCGGTAATCGGCGTAATGGCCCGGCTGCTTGAGCCACATATTTCCTGCACTGCCATGCCTAATCAGATGGCGGCACTGGCTGCCCTCAAAGGCCCACAGGATTGCATCGCCGAAATGTCGGCTTCTTATCGCCGTCGCCGCGATTTGGTCTGCGATATTCTGGAGCAGCGCGGCCTGTACCAGTATCGGCCCAACGGCGCGTTCTACACAATGGTGGACATCAGCAAAGCCAGTATGGATAGCTACGATTTCTGCAAAGAGTTAGTCGCCGAAAAGCAGGTTGCCGTTGCACCCGGCGCAACCTTCGGCCCAAGTTCCGGCAATCTGGTGCGGGTCTCGCTTGCCACTGCCGAAGCCGATTTAGTCGAAGGGGTCAACCGCCTCTGCACCTTCATCGAAGAAAAAGCAGAAAAAGCCACCAGCCGCAAGATGGCAACGGTTTAAGAAGTGATGAGTGATGAGTAATGAGTAGGAAATCCATTGACGGAGCAATGTCATACAATCTGGAAGCGGGTTTGTAAGATGCTGCTCTGCCAGCTGATTTTTATTCATCACTCATTACTCATCACTCATCACTCAAAGGAGTTTATTTGTCGCTCAAGTTCTATCTAACCATCATAAAACATTCGCTGCGCGACTCGCGTTTTCGGGCGGGGGCGATGCACGAGGCGTGGGGTTTGGTGCGGGGCTACTTGCCGGGCCGATTGGTGACACCGCGCTCTAAATATGTGTTTTGTCAGTATGCTGGTCGTCCGTCCAACGAAGGGCGCTGGCTGCCACCGCAGAGTCTAGCCTTTCGTCCTTCCGCCTATGCCCTGATTTTTGACGAGCAGGAACGGGTTTTGCTGGTGACTGCCAGCGCTTTTGATACCGATTGGTATTTGCCGGGTGGCGGCTTGAACAAAGGCGAAACGCTGGTCGAGGGGGTGCAGCGCGAGGTACGTGAGGAAACCGGGCTGGAAGTCGAGGTTGGGCCGGTGCTGGATGCCACCGATATTTTTCGGATTATGCCGACAGGCCGGGCGGTACAATCCCAGCTCCACTATTTTCTAGCCAAACCCATTGGTGGCGAACTGCATCCGCAGGGCAACGGTTTCGATAGTAGCGGCGCACGCTATTTAGATTTGGACACTACTCCCCGCGACGAATTGCAATCGGCTGACTACCTTTACTACCTGGTCAAACGAGCCAGATTGCTGGGTCAGTCGCTGGGCTTCCTCCCCTCACCGTATAAATAGTTTTGAGTTTTGAGTTTTGAGTTAAGATTAGGAACACAGATGGACATGGATTAGCACAGATGAATACAGATTTTTATAGATTTTTAACCACAGAGGACGCAGAGGACACAGAGGTTTTTATACAGGGCAATTCTTTTGGATTAATGAATTTTAACAAAATAAACCGAGTATAGCGGTAGGGGCGAATGGCATAGGCCCTCGAACGCTAGGTCTAGTCAAGAGGGCGTATGCCATTCGCCCCTACCACTTTCGATAGACTTATTAATCTATCAAAATCACTCCTAAAATTATCCATGTTCATCTGTGCTAATCTGTGTTTATCTGCGTCCTCTGTGTCCATCTGTGTTCCTTCTTTTAATTCAAAGTTTTGGAGTTATCGGAGCTATCAATGAAGCAGATAAAAGTGGCGGTGATTGGGGCGGGGATGCGAGGGCAGGGGTATGCGCGGTATGCCCGGTTGTACCCTGAGCGGATGCGGGTGGTGGCGGTGGCAGAGCCATTGGCGGCGCGGCGCGAGGCATTTGCCCGTCAGTATGATATTGCTACTGAGAATTGTTTTGAGAATGGCGAAAGTTTGTTGGCGGCGGGCAAACTGGCGGATGCGGTGCTGGTTTGCACCACCGATACTTTGCACGTTGAACCGACCTTGCGCGCTTTGAGCCTCGGCTACGATGTGCTGCTGGAAAAACCGATGTCGCCTGTGCTGGCGGAGAATGTGCAACTGGTGAAGGCGGCGGAAACGCAGGGACGTTTGCTGCAAATTTGCCATGTGCTGCGCTACACCGCCTTTTTTCAGGCGGTGCGCGAGTTGGTGCAAAGCGGCAGGCTGGGCCGGATTATCAACGTCACACATAGCGAAAATCTGGTTTTCTGGCACATGGCCCACAGCTTTGTGCGCGGGAACTGGCGCAATACCGAAGTTGCCGGGCCAATGATACTGGCGAAGTGCTGCCATGATTTGGATATTTTAGGCTGGATTTTGGGACAGAAGGTAAAATCGCTCAGTTCTTTTGGGGCGCTGACTCACTTCCGGCCCGAAAATGCACCGCCCGGCGCTACGGCACGTTGTACCGATGGCTGTCCGGCGGCGAATAATTGCAAATATTACGCGCCGCGCCTCTATGCCAATACTAAAACAGGTTGGCCCTTCGATGTGGTCACGCCCGAAGCAACCGTTGCCAGCCGAATGTCGGCGCTTGAGAACGGTCCATATGGGCGCTGTGTTTACCAGTGCGACAATAACGTGGTTGACCATCAAACCGTCAATATGCTGTTGGAAGACGACACGACGGTAACGCTGGTGATGAACGGGCATGGCGACGAAGAATGTCGCACCGTGCGCTACGACGGCACAAAAGCGACGCTCTACGGTAAATTTGCTTCTTCCGGCAAGCACGAACTGACCCTGCACGACCATCTTTCCGGCAAAATCGAGCCGATTGCTATATCGAACGCCGACGAAGGCGGACACGGCGGCGGCGATATTGGCCTGATGCACAGCTTTATCAAAGCCCTCAAAGGTGAGCCAGACGACCACCTGACCACCGCCCGCGAATCACTGGAAAGCCATCTATTAGCCTTCGCCGCCGAGCAATCGCGCCTGACCCACCAGACAGTTGATATGGCGCTCTTCCGTTCAACTTTATAATAAAAACAGGACTGGTTTTTC
>JBBQXW010000331.1:0-8087 GCA_038209275.1 Chloroflexia bacterium
GGTGGCACTCTGGAACCGGGAATGGCGGTTACAAGCAGTGAGGCTTACGCATTAGATGGGCATCCTTCGCTAAAGTTTACGCCGCAGCCCGCCAACAAAGTCTATACCGTAGGCGCGAACCACAAAGGCGAGGTACGCAAAATCAGTATGTATGTCTATGTCCCGGCGGATAAAGTCGGTGGCGAAGTGCGCGTTGGAATGTACTACTTCGACCAGAAGTGGGGCTGGCACGATGACGGCTTCCAGACCAAAGTTGTGCCGGGCCAGTGGACGCAGCTAACGCTGGAACTACCGACAGCGCAAGCGGTTCAGCAGTTTGGGATGAAGCTGGTTGGTTTTAGTGGTGCGGTCTATTTGAACGGCATCACCGTCGAATAATTAACCAACTTTTCAATCTCTAAATGAACAAATTTAACTTTCGTAGGAGCGTATGTATACTCTTTAAGAAATTAAGCCGTAAATAGGGTAGGGGCGAATCGCATACGCCCCATACGCATCAACCTAAGAGTTTAAGCTTGAAGATGGTACACGATGAAAGCCCGCCCTGGAATAAATTCCAGGGCGGGCCAACACTAGCCACTAATTCCGGGCGTATTTCCTTAGCTTGATGCTTATGGGGCGAATCGCATACGCCCTGTTGACCAGTTGTAGTGTTCAAGGGCGTAAGCGATTCGCCCCTACGACAGACCGTTTGCGGATTATTTAGTTAAAGAGTATATATACGCTCCTCCAAGAAAGATGCTTAATTCTTTTGAGCTTTTGGAACGAAAAATGAGCCGGAAAACAGGCAGAGTTAATGTAGTCAAGTTAATAATTTCCATTGTTAGCGGTATGCTGCTGGGTGGCGTGGTTGGAACAGCCTTGCTGGTGGGGTTAACGCCCGACCAACCAGCGATTTCTGAGCAGTCCGGCCCTACCACTACCGCTTATAATGGAGCCAGCGCCAGAGCAACCCTTTTTGCCCGGCGAAGTAATAGTACGCCTGCTCCGTTAGAGGCGGCTTTGTCTAGCGCCTCTAGTACGGCTGTGCCTGGTTTTGCTAATATTTCGGCAAAGCCTACCCCAACTTTGAGTAGTGTTCCTATTGCCATGTCAACCACCGCCGCGACCACTACTCCAACGCAGGCCGAGGCGCTCAAAGCCCAAATTCAAACTCAGCTAAACGAAGCCTGGGCCAGCTATAAGCAACATTTTATTCAGGGCGATGGTCGGGTGATTGACCCGCAGGCGGGCGGGATTACTACCAGCGAAGGGCAATCCTACGCTTTGCTCAGAGCGGTCTGGCAGGACGAACGCGAGGTTTTTGACCGGGTGCTGACCTGGACTCAAAATAACCTGCAAACCCAGCCGACCAGCAAACTTTTCGCTTATAAATGGGGTAAGGCCGAGGATGGTAGCTGGCAGGTGCTTGACCCGGCAGGAGCCAGCGATGCCGACAGCGATATTGCGTTGGCCTTGATTTTTGCCGCCCGACGCTGGCAGGAGCGCAAATATCAAACTTTGGCCCTGGAAATCCTCGCTTCTATCTGGGACAAGGAAGTGGTACGGATACAGGGGCGACCTTTTCTGACGGCGGGGGAATGGGCGCTCCAACAGGTTCGCCCGGCCCTTAACCCTTCCTATCTTTCGCCTTATGCCATGCGAATTTTTGCCGGGATAGACCCGACTCGTAACTGGTTGGCACTGGTGGATACTTCTTACGAGGTTATTCGGGGCTGCTCCGAAGTAACCCTGGCGGGCATTGACTCCGCCAGGCTACCGGCGAACTGGTGCGGGATTGACCGACAGAGTGGCAAACTGACCGTCGCCCAGGATTATCCAGCCCTGAATACCAACTATGGCTATGATGCCTTCCGCACTATGTGGCGGGTGGCGCTGGATTATCGTTGGTTCGGGGAAAAACGCGCGCTGGATTATTTGCGCTGGAGCGATACGTTGCGCCAGAAATGGAAGCAGGACGGCAAATTAGTGGCGGAATATGATTACAACGGCAAGCCGCTTCAGTCTCACGAAGATTTGGCGGTTTACGGAGGCAATCTAGCCAACTTGCTGCTTACCGAGCCAGAACTGGCCGATGCGCTGGTTACTAATAAATTGCTGCCCGCCTACCACAGGGTAGCTGATAACAAGGCGGGCTGGGGCGATTTGCAAAACTATTATAGCCAGAACTGGGCCTGGTTTGGTCTGGCTTTCTACCTTGACCGTCTGCCGAACCTGGCAATCGCGAAAGTCGAACCGATTTTACAAACACCTGTTGCTGCAAATAATTAAACAATGCCCAAAATTTGTAGCTCCGAAAATTGACAAATAAAATAGTTACATTACCGATTTAGAAACAGGAGAACTTGGCATGTTTAAGCTGAATCATATCTGGCAAGCCGCTTTTGCCGCTTTACTGGCCTTCGCCGCCCTGATTGGGCTGTCGGTCTTTATGAACCAGGATTATAAAGTTAAGCCTGCGGTAGCGGCTGATGATGGTTGCCAGTTTTTTCAGGAAACCGGGTTTAAGGTCTGTGGCAAATTTTTGAAATACTGGCAGACTCATGGTGGACTGGAACAGCAGGGCTATCCACTCAGCAATGAGTTTGATGAAACCAACGCCGCACCTCCGGCAGGGGATGGTAAAATCCACAAGGTACAATATTTCCAGCGCGCCCGATTCGAGGAACATCTGGAAAATCAACCGCCTTATGATGTACAATTGGGGCTATTAGGGGCGGAACAGTATCGCAGCAAATATGGGGAATTGATAGCAATTCGCAGCAAACGTACCGAGGTAAAAATAGCCGACCATACGGCAAAGCCAGGTTACATTTATTTGGTAGTTGACCTGCTGGTAACTAACACTACCACCCAGAAAATTACCGTTAGCCCGGCTTCCATTACGCTTAGAACTACTCAGGTTTATGACTATAAAGTAGATGATGCTACTTACGCTCTTAGCAAGTGTTTAAAATTGCGAGAGATTGGAGTACGGGAAGCCGTCGGCGGGGAACTGGTCTATGAAGTACCGCAAAGCGAAGTTCCCGAATCTATTACCCTCGATTATTTTGTTGGCAAGGCCACGATTAACCTTTAAGAGTTTACTACTCTCCCGGATATAAAATTTCGGGAGAATACAAAACGGAGGAGATTTGCGTGTCAACTACAATTAATGAACGATTTGAGCCTTTTGCCAGTCACATGCAGCAGGCTGGTTTAGCGCCGATAGTTATAGACACCTTTAAATACTATTACACTAAATTAGTAGAGGGTAATAGTGGCATGATTGGGGAGGATACAATTCAGCCGGTGCGTGATTTACCCGATGCGGAGCAACTTCAGCGCTATGAGCAAGCCGGACGTGAAGCGCTGGCCCGTACCATTATTCTAAAGCTAAATGGCGGTCTTGGTACGAGTATGGGGCTGGATAAAGCCAAATCATTGTTGAAGGTCAAAGATGGCCTATCCTTCCTCGATATTATTGCGCGGCAGGTATTGAGTCTGCGCCAGCAATGGGACGCACCCGTACCGCTGTTGTTGATGAATAGCTTTAACACCCATCAGGACTCGTTAGCCGCGCTCAGTTCCTACTCCGAACTTGAAAGCAGCTTGCCGCTGGCCTTTGTGCAGAATAAAGTTCCCAAAATTTTACAGGAAGGTCTGGCAGTAGTAAAGGCGGGCGAGGAAAACGACCTGGCCTGGTGTCCGCCAGGACACGGTGATATTTATACCGCTCTTCAGACTTCTGGTATGCTTAATCAGATGCTGGAAAACGGTTTCGAGTATGTCTTTGTCTCAAACGCCGATAATCTGGGAGCAGTGCTGGATTTGCCTATCCTGGGTTACTTTGCCGCCGAAAAATTGCCTTTTCTCATGGAAGTAGCTGACCGTACTTCGGCGGATAGCAAGGGCGGTCATTTAGCTCGCCGTCATGATGGCCGTTTGATGCTACGCGAGGTAGCGCAGTGTCCACCAGAAGCCATGCCCGCCTTCAGCGACATTACCCGTCATACCTACTTTAATACCAACAACCTCTGGTTACATCTGCCCTCGCTCAAGAAAGCGCTGCAAGAGAATAACGGAGTACTCAAACTGCCGCTTATCCGCAATAGTAAAACGCTTGACCCACGCAACCCGTCCTCACCCCAGGTATATCAGTTAGAAACGGCAATGGGAGCAGCGATTGAAGTTTTTGAAGGGGCGGGTGCGTTGCGGGTGCCACGTACTCGCTTTGCCCCGGTTAAGCTTTGCTCGGATTTGTTAATGTTGTGGTCGGATGCCTATATTTTAACCGAGGATAGCCGTATAATTCTCAATCCGGCCAACCGTTACGGTATGCCATTGGTGCAACTCGATAGCAAATATTACAAATTTATCCATCAGCTTCAAGAGCGCTTCCCGCTGGGTGCGCCTTCGCTTATCAATTGTGAGCAGTTTAAGGTCGAGGGAGATATTCGGTTTGGCAAAAATATTAGTGTCCAAAACCAGACCAGGGTAAGCACTCCTGATGCGGCACAGGCTCAGATAGCAGATGGCACTACTTTAGAAGGAAAAATTCAGCTTTAGTAAAATTCAGACATTCTAACATTCGGTTCTACTGTAGCCGCCGCTCCGCTACAAGAAAGATGAGCTTATGGCATATTTCTTGCCTCTTACTTCATAGGAATAATTGACTGTGGGTAACTTTGAAAGTAATAAGCCTAAAAATAGTTAGCTGGGCCTCCGTCCTCTTAAGGTGAGGTATTTAAGATGAGCGAATACTTCCCGTATGGAAACGCTAAAGAACCATTTAATCAAATCCCCCTTAATAATTCGGATAGGCCCATAATTGTCGGAGACCGCTATGAATTGTTAAGAGTAATCGGCTCTGGCGCGATGTCCTATGTGTACCTGGGGCGCGATAAAGTGCTTGACCGATTGGTGGCGGTTAAACTTCTAAGAGATGAATATGGGAGTGATCCAAGTTTTGTAGCCCGGTTTTATCGGGAAGCGCGTGCGGTAGCTTCGTTCACCGCCGAAAATATTGCCGCCGTTTATGACTACGGAAAATATGACAAAAGCTACTTTATTGTCATGCAATATGTTGAGGGAAGCGACCTCAAAGAAATCATTCAGCAGCAAGGAAGATTACCCGTTGAACAGGCAGTCCTAGTCACTGAGCAATTGCTTAAAGCCCTGGCGGTAGCCCATGCACGAGGCATTATTCACCGGGATGTAAAACCTCAAAATATTCTCATTCGAGCCAGCGACGGAGCGGTTAAGCTAACCGATTTTGGGGTGGCCTACGCCCGCGATGGTGCAGATATTACGGCGGCGGGAGGTACTATTGGCACTGCTAACTACATGGCCCCCGAACAGGCCAGTGGACAACCTATCGGGCCAGCCACCGACCTATATGCTGCCGGAGTAGTACTGTTCGAGATGCTGTCGGGTAAATTACCTTTTCAGGGTACAAACCCGGTGCAAATTATGCTCAAGCACGTTAATGAACTGCCCCCAACTTTTGCCAGCCTGGGATTAGGGCAAGAAATACCGCGTGAACTAGAGCAAATAGTGCGTCGAGCTTTAGCAAAAGACCCGACCCAGCGTTATCAGAGTGCGAAAGAGATGAGCAATGCCTTAGCCCCGTTTCTAAGGTCAAGCTCGACTTCTAGCTATAGCCCAATCAATCCTGGCTCAACTGTGGTAAAACCCAGAGCGGAGCTAGAACAAATCTATCCCAGCCGACCAATTTCAGCGGCTCAATCGCCTGCCCTGTCTAAACTACTGCTGCCGTTACTAATCGGGTTGCTTGTGCTGGTGGTAGGAGGGCTGGCTTGGTTTGCTCTTACCGCTTTACCACGCTCGGCCCAGCAAAGTACTTCAACCGGAGTTGCCGCAGCCGTAATAAATACACCTGGTGTAAATGTCGTGCCAAGAACTACGCCGTCTGCTCTTTCTGGAACTACTGCGGCAACTACCGTTAGTTCTCCCACCGAGACAAGTCCACCCGCAGTAGTTATTCTGCCGCCCAATACTTCGCTTCCGACTGCCACTACAAATCCAGCCGCTCTCGCAACCCTTACACCAGTGCCAGCCCTGCCGACTGCTACCAGTCTGGTTCTGCCACCAACCGCCACCAGGCCACCCGCCTTGCCAACGTCTACCAAACTTCCTGTTGCGCCAACGCCCCGCACGGTTCAGCCCGCCCCGCCTACTAACAGCGATTTTAGTCCTTACCTGTTAGAGGGGACTTACAAGCGTGACGATGGTACGCTATACGGACGGCCAGAGGTGGCGTTGTACGGGGCGGGAAGCGATTACAGCCAGGGCGCAGTTTCTTTTCGGGTAAATACCGCCTCTAGCGGAGCGGTACAATTAAGAATTACCGGGCTGGACGATGAACGGGCCGAGCATTGTAATTTTCAGATATTGGTTAATGACACCGAAGTATTTGCCGGGCCGAATACCTTTCCGAATGTCTCATCCAGTGATAACGGTGTAGGTGGGGAAGACCGTTACTGGGGACAGATGACTGTTACTATTCCAGCAGGGGTGCTTAAAGTCGGAACGAATACGCTGACCTTGCGTAATAATACTCCCTGGTTGGGCTATATCGGTATTCCCTACATCTTGATTAACTCAGTCGAATTTGTTCCTTAAGACCAATACTATTCAAATAAGACTTTGTGGGAGCGAGCTTCTGCTCGCGATTTCGGGTGTTGATAGAGGAGAATCGCGAGCTTCTGCTCGCTCCCACAGCAAGTTTGGCCTTATTTGAACGGCATTGTCCTTAAAACCTGTTTCACAAATCACAGTGGCTCAAAAGGGCAAGCTTTGTAATTGGGGGCAATCCGTTGCCCCCAGATGCATCAAGTTAAGAAACTAAGCTCGGAATGGGTGGCTTGCTCAGGTTAATAAATCAAAAGCAACGGGCTTAAGCACATGGGGCTGCGCCCTCGATTTCTGCCCAGGCAAGACCTTTTCGAAGGCGCAGCCCCATGCGCGTCAACTTAAGCTTTTCTCCTCGAATTGGTACTTTGGTGCGACCCGCCCTGGAATAAATTCCGGGCTACGTAGCTCAAGTGGATTAAAATCCACTGAATACCAAACTACTAAAGGGCTTAAAATGAGCGAATATCATCTGGGCTGTATCCAGTGGTTTTCAAACCACTTGAGCAATGTAGCCCGGAATTTATTCCAGGGCGGGCTTGCTCAACCACCTAATTTTAGGAATAGTTCCTTAAGTTGACGCGCATGGAGCGCAGCCCCCTCCTACAAACACTTACGGAGTTAGAAGTTAAAAAGCATCATTGCGTCCATACCGCTGTATTTCTTTCTGTGATAACTGTTATGCTGAGAAATTTAGAGCCTGTTCAGCAGGGGCAATTTATCGCCCTTGCTGAAGCCTGACTAAAAGCTTATCGCGCTAGGGGTTTGATTCATCAAACCCTGAACTTGGGCGCAATGATGAACTTTACTTAAATAAACCGGGTATGCCAGTAGGGGCGAATCGCATACGCCCTCTTGACCTGGCACAGTGTTCAAGGGCGTATGCGATTCGCCCCTACGAAAACTATTGCCCATACACGGATTCAATAGTTAGAATCCGTAATTGCGCCCCTACTGAGATAGGTTCTAAGCGTGAGCATTATTTTAGTGGGCTTGAATTAGCGGCGCTGGGCTTATCTGCCGGGGCTGAAAAACTTATCGAAATAGTTGGTGAAGTAGCTGGTTGAGCGTTATTTTGTGTGGCAGGCGCAGGTGTGACGGCGGTTGTCGCGCTGGTTGGACTAACGACGGAGGTTGAGACTGGGGCTGGTTTCAAGCGCTCGTGGCTGGTCGTTACAGGTGTTCCTGAATTAATAGCTGGGGTAGCAGGCGCAAAACCGTAGCCCAGCAATGTTCCCAGCAATCCAAGCAGCACCACGCTTATAGCCAGAATTGCCAGCGCCTGAGCCTGATTGAGTTTAAGCCAGCGTCCTGTTTCGGATGCTTTGTAAATTGGACTGTATTGATTACGCATTTTATTTCTCCTTACACATTTTAATTGACTAACCCTGGACGTGCCACAGGTCAGGTAAAGTTTTGGCATAAAGGGCCGTTGTAAACCAACCCCATTCCTG
>JBBQXW010000332.1:0-8085 GCA_038209275.1 Chloroflexia bacterium
ACCGCAACATCACACGGGACTGGACGGCTCCGATGCAAAACTGGGCCAGTATTCTCAATCAGTTGGCTATAAAGTTTGAAGCGAGATTACAATTTTGATGTCAGACCCAAAATTTAGTTACACAAAACTATTGACATACTCGGTGAAAGGCCGAACCGCTTTTTCCAATACTTCCACCCTCTTTTTACAAGGGTCGTACCGCACCTGCCTTTCCTTACCGTCCGAAATTTCTCCAATGTTCATAGAACCCCATTATACATTAGAATAGAAGCGTATCCTTTTATGCTTTGATTTCGTTATATATATGACCCCACCCTCCAAATTGAATGAAACCGATCACCAGTCACGGGCGATAACCCCGCGTTTGGATGCAATATTATGGCAGATTTCGCCAGCACAAGAGCTAATATCGCATTTACCCGGCGTTTCGGAGTTGCTTGAACAAAAGATGTAGGGGCTACAGCCCTTTTCTAAAACATGAGGTACAAACAGGTATGGAACCCGCTTCGATTGCGCCAACCCCTACTCACACCCGGGCCGAGTTTGAGGAGTTGATCAAGGAAATCCGACCACAGCTTCACCGTTATGCCGCCCGTATGATTGGGTCGGTAATTGATGGGGAGGATGTGGTGCAAGAAGCTTTAACCAAAGCCTATAATTCCTTACCTTCACTTACCCCAAATTCTAACCTACGTGGCTGGCTTTTCCGTATTACTCACAACAAAGCAATTGACTATCTCCGCCAAAGGGGTCTCCAAAATATGGAACGCCTTAATGAACACTTCCCGGTAGCCGAACCTGATTTACCATTGGAGGAAAAAGAACTTGTGACAGTGGCTTTGTCGCTGTTTCTCAAGTTAGCACCCAGGCAACGGAGCTGTGTGATTCTTAAGGATGTGTTAGACTACTCACTCGCTGAAATTTCGGAACTTCTCAATTCGACCATTCCTGAGATCAAAGCTGTCCTGCACCGGGGTCGGACGCGCCTGCGCGAACTTGCCACAAGCCTGAATGAAGAGGGGTCAACGCCTGTACAGAACAAGGGCGAACGCGAACGGCTGGCCCTCTATGTTGCGAGTTTCAATGCTCAGGATTTTGAAGCGGTGCGGGCTATGTTGACTGAGGAGGTACGGCTGGAACTGATTAGTCGGACGCAGAAACAGGGTGCTACTGAAGTTGCTGATAATTACTTTGGCAATTACAAGCAAGTGGACGATTGGCAATTTACCCTGGGACTCGTCGAAGGCCGCCTTGCTATCCTAGTCTATGATCCCCACCAGGAGTCGCACCAACCAATATATTTTATCCTGTTAAGTTGGGAAGACAATAAGGTGGCACTCATTCGCGATTATCGCTACGCTCGTTATGTGGTGCAAGATGCCGAGATTACGTACGTCTAATGCTTTTTGGTCTGTCCGCCTTAAATATTGCGTTTTGAGCGAAACCAAAGAAGTTTAACAATTCTGCCCTCAGCAAAGAAAGGGGAGCACTATGAAAATGTCCACTGCCACAATCGAAATCAAGGAGTCAATGGAGAAGGTCTGGGGTATTCTGAGCGATGCCGCCAAATATACTGAATGGGACCCGGGAATTATAAGTCTGGAAGGCAAAATTGTCCCCGGTGGAAAACTAACTATCTTTGCTAAAATCGCGCCAACGCGGGCTTTTAAGGTGACAGTTAGTGAGTTTGTTCCAAATAGTAGAATGGTATGGAGCAGCGGGATGCCGCTGGGCTTATTTAAGGGAGAGCGTAGTTTCACCCTTGAACCGTTGGGCAATAATCAGCTGAAATTTACGCTTCGGGAGGCTTTTAGCGGGCTACTGCTGCCTTTGATTGAAGGGACAATTCCTGACCTTAATCCAACCTTTGCGGCTTTCGCTAATGCTTTGAAAGTTCGGGCTGAACAAGCTTAGAGGTTTTGGTTATTATAAATTTGGCGTTTAGATAAAACTTTAAATCAAGTAAGAGTTTGTCCCATTGTGAAGCCGTAAACATTTGTTCAGGTCAACATGACTAAGGATTCAGTTTATGGCTCTGCAAGGCCGTAAATACTCTGTTTATCTAAACGTCAAATAAATGATGGTTTTTGTTGGTAAAGTTACTATTGGTGGAAGTAAAGCAATAAAGAAAAGAGGTAATAGATTATGAGAACCATAATGGTGCGTTACAAAGTCAAAGCTGAGCGAGCAGTTGAAAACGAGGGCTATGTCACTAAAGTGTTTGAACAACTCAAACGCGACCAACCTTCTGGCCTTAGTTATGCCTCATTTAAGCTGGAAGATGGGGTCAGTTTTGTGCACATCGCCTCTCGGGAAGCCGGGGACGATAGCAATCCTTTGGGTGAATTGGTGGCCTTCCAGGCTTTTACTGCCCAAATAAAGGAGCGGTGTGAGGAACCACCAGTGACCGTGGATTTGCAAGAAATAGGTTCTTATCACTTTTTCCGCGAATAAAAGATGCTAAAATGGCAATATTCGTACTGGTAAGGGCAGCTTCGGTCAACCAAACAAATATTTTGGAGTAGTATTGGTGAAGTCACCCATCCAGGGTTGAAGCCCTGTTAATTTCAGGCACTGGCCTCTTGCTACCTAGAAAGAGGCTACCTCTGGAGTTAATTCTTTACCATTCCCTTCTTGTGCAGCCTTATTATAGAATAATTTCAATCATTTCAATAAAAGGAGGTTTTTATGCCTGATACTTTGGGAACCCAGAAGCAACCCTGGCTTCTAAAAACGCCTTCCGGCACATCTGAATTCACAATGTATAAGGATGAAGCGCAAAACCCACCAGTATTAGTATGCACAGTGGGTAAAACAGTGTTGTATTACGACTTACGCTGTATTAACGACCTGCTGGAAATGCTTAAACAACACGGTGATTGGATGGAATTGGGCAGCGCCGATGAACAAAAGCCTTCCAGGGAAGGTACAATTGAAGCCTGGGCACGCTCTGCTGACAATCCAATCGGAGGTTGGTATGGATTAAAAAAGGGTCTCAGAGGTCGTTTTGGAATGTATCTACCGCCCTTAATGGAGGAATTAGGCTTAGTCGAACTGGAACATAATCCCAAGAGCAACCGAATGCGCGCGAAATAATTGGCCCTGGTAGAATATAGCTGTAGCCAGCTGCAATCTAAATAGTTTGTGCGGATCGCCAACATTGTTTAGTAATCAATCACATATTTGACGATAGTATAAATAGTCATAACCGCGTTGAACCATAAACGGACCAGAAAGAGTCGCTAGATCGTTAGCTTTGTAACTTGTTAGCGCTAAAGGCTTAATCCAATTCCGCTTCGGCCTCCTGGTTAGGTTGGCGTAGCGGTCGCAGCTTTTGACGGTAAGTAGCCTCTTCTAAATTGAAATGGTACTTACCATACACATTGAGATGTTCAGTCCGCGTCGGCCAGATATGGGCTAAATCTTCCTCCAACACAGTTTGCCCTTCCTTGCGCAATTGCTCCACTACCGCCGTCATGTAGACCGTGTTCCACACTACCACACAATTAACCGCCAGATTGAGACAGCTCACCTGGTTGTTTTGCTCCTCGAGTTGCCGTTTGCGTAATTGACCGTGCTGGCCGAAGAAGATCACTTCTCTTAGGCCATTGAGGTTCTCACCCTTGTTGAGCTGGTTCTCATCCTGGTGCCGGGCCTGTTCGCTTTGTAAAGAACGCAAGATAAAGATGGTCTTGCACAGTTTGCCATACTCTACCAGCGCCTGGGCTAAGGCGTTCTGGCGCGGGAAGGATTGCAGCTTGCTAATCATCAAAGAAGCGGGCACCCACCCCAATTTGAGTGAGCCAACCAACCGGATTAGCTCATCCCAGTGTTTGACGATTAAATCCTGCCGGATACTTCCCTTAAATAGTGGGGCTAACTCCACATACTCCGCCGTCCCGGCCAGAAGACTTAGCTGTTGGTCGCCAATATCCCGGATGCGCGGTGAGAATTGAATACCCAGCAAGTCGAAAAGTCCAAATACCAGGTGAGTGAAGCCCGCCGTGTCAGAAGTATGGTCGGCAATCAACAGTTCGGTTTCGTTATCTAAAATGGCATCCAAAATAATGGTAGCATCCCGCATGGTAGTAGGTACTATCCGGCTGTCGTATTGCACCAGAATGTCACTGCTCCAGTTATACATGGTTAAGCCTTTGCCAAAAGCAAAATAGCGGGGTAGCGCAGCAGCATTGCGAGTTTGGACCTTAACCGGGAAACGTTGTCCATCCGAAGAAGAGCGCGTCCCATCTCCCCAATTTTGGGCCAACGGTTGGTGGTACTGGTAGTTTACGATGGTGGTCACGGCCTCTTTGATGGTTTCAGGCCGCAAATACCAACTGGCGCACCACGAAATTTTGCGGGCGGAAAGGTCGGTCATGCGCCCAATTGAGGCCAAGGTTAAATTACAAGCCTGAGCTAGCACCGCTGCGTATAGATGGATTAATAAATCCGGCATAGCTTGTTCCAGTCCACCGGCATGTTTGAAACAACTGCTGTAACTGGTCCACATGTCTACCTCGACCAAAAGATCGACCAATTCTACCTTTGGCAACCGTTTTCGGATTAACTCTTTGAGCACAATTACGCTGGGTTTGTTTTCGGCGGCCTCCAGGGGTGGTACAATTAACTCGCCGTCTTCCATGCGGAGTTGGCCCGGCCCTTTCTCACCGTTACCTAGTTGCTGGTGCAAACTAAGCAGCAGTTTATCGAGTTCAACTCCCTTTGCTTTAAGCCGTTCGGCGCCAGTTAAAGGAAGATTGAGCATGGCATGCACTTCACCAGCCAACTCCGACCACTTCGCCTCTGGTATAAGATAACTTTCCAGTTTGGCGTAGCGCCGGCTGCCTTCTACCCAGATATTGCCAGCTCGCAGCGCCTGGCGAAGTTCCCACAACACCGCCAATTCGTAATATTTGCGGTTGATCCGGCCATTTGGCTCATAGATATAGCTATCCCATTTGGGACTTACAAAGCTCAAAGGGGCACTGCCCGGCACCCGTCTTTTGTTTTCCTGATTGACCTGCTTAAGCACTTGGATGGCTTCGAGTAAGCTCGTGCTGGCCGAATTAGCGTGAAAAACAAAGCCTGCCAAGAATTTCGGGGCAAAGTGCCGAATAGTGATGTAACGTTCGGCCAGAAAGTCAAAACATTCGTCATCTAAAGGCCGCACCAGTTTGTCGCATTCGTCCACTGCCGCTCTCAACTGCTCCAGGGGCAACTGTTGGTAGATAGCCTGGCGCACTTCCATATCAATTACGCTCGGGTCCAAAACTACCCGGCCCATTTGTCGAAAGTAATAAGCCGTCTCATTAAGCGCGCGTGCTACCGTAAGCTTGAACTCATCCAACTCGCGTTTAGAGCGGCTATAGGGGCCAGCCAGGTAAGTATCGAACATCTCAATTGTTTCATCGGTCAGCTCATAGAGCGCCTGGGACAGAAAAGCCACCAGAATGGGGTAACGCCTTTCGACCACCGCCGTGGAGAGAGCCTGAGGCGAAGTCCGTTTACCCAGGGTAGCCAGGAATTTGCGCCGGTTGGGATTAAGTTTGGAGAGATCCCACTCGGCCACCCCTTGCTCCCGCAAATAAGTTAATTTGGTAAGCGAACTCAAAATTGCCTCGGGCGAGTTAGCCACCGCCGCTTGTCTCAACCATTCCAGGCGGGTGGTTTTTAGCTCGCTATCTTTGACCAGTAATTTATCCAAGAAACTCTGGCGCTCCGTGGTCAACAATGTCGCCAATTGTTCAAAAGTATGTTTTTGGGCTTTTTCCCGGGCCGAAGCTACCAGCCGTTCCACCACACTCATGCCGGGCCGCACTATCTTTTCGGCTTTGAGCTTTTCCAGGAGCATTCGGAAGATTACGGTGGGAGCATCGTGTTCAAGCGCCCGCGCCAGCAGCCACTCATGCAGGTGGGTAGTGACGGCCTCATGCTCGTTGAGGGGCTGGTAACTCAGATGGGCATAAATTTTGAGCAGATGGTCCCGCCGAGTGTGTAGCCGGGTGCCATAATCTTTTAAGCTAATGGGTGCTAACTTTAGCTGGCGAGCCAGATATTCGGGGATGAGTAGTATTGGACGCTGTTGCCGAATTCCGTTTTGCCGGTCAGCTGGCGAGGGCCAGTCTAGCGAAACGCGAAGTGCGCGTCGGCGCATGTGGACGACTTTCTAGCCACGCTGACAATCGCACGATATTCATACCAGCGGCGGTGGCTATATGCTGCAAATGCGTCTTGGCTAATCCCAGATAACGACAGTGCCGTAAATCGAAGGCGAGCACCCCTTGCGATAAACTGCCTTCCACCCCAGCTCTTGCATCGTATTGCGCTTTCCACTCTGGCGTTTTCTGAAGTTCTCGCATCGCTTGTAAGGCTTCGTGATCGGCTCTGGGTCGCATGCCGATCTGACGCGCTTCGCTTTCACTGCGGGTGCATTTGGCACGTACCTCACATAAACGGCAATCGGTACGGGAGAAGCGGGCCTGGATTACCGCGTTATCCCAGGCATCGTGGCCTTCGCGCCAACTGATGCTGGTTTTTCCGTTCGGGCAAGTAACTTTTTGAGCTTCCCAATCCACCTTAAAATGAGTGCTGTCAAAACCCTGGTCGGCAGTGGCTTGCCAACTTGAATTCGGGCGCACTGGCCCAGTTAATTGTATACCATAATCCTTATGACTCTTAAGGATCAATTCAGCATCCACATAACCTGCGTCTACCAGATGTTCTTTTGGTAATAACTCTTTTTCTTTAAGGGCCTGGTGGATCGGTGCGGTGCGGGCTACATCACTCACTGCCGCCAACGTGGTTTCTACCTGGGTGATAAGGTGTATCTCCGCTTCATCACAACTTTCAGTTAAATGCACCTTGTAACCAGTCCAGGTGACTGCCCGCTTATTGCCATAGTGAGCCTCGGGATCGTAAGGTGAGTCCATGCGCTGCCCGGCGGGAGGCAAGTCCCCAGCTTTCCTCAGGCGCACCTGACCTTCTTCTATCCAGTACTGATAGAGCCAATTGCGCCGTAAAATCTCGACACTGGAGATTTCACGCAACCAAGCGGGAGCATCGGCGGCATAAATGGCCCCAAGTAAATGAAAACCGTCCTGCCCGATCAACTCGGCTAAGGCATGTCGTTCACTTTCCGCTTTAGGTAAGCGATAACTTTCAAACCGCGTGGCGTATCGCTCATACCATTCACTACTAACCTGTTGGCGCAGCCAGTCGGGTGCTACGGTTGCCAGGTCGTTGAGCACCGCACGTAGTGTTTCACCCACGCTTTCCAACCGATTTAGCGACCGAACCGCTGCCATAACGTGAGTCGAGTCGGTGCGTTGTCGCCCGCCAGCTTTGAGTAAGCCTTTTTCTTTGAAGCGTTCTAACAGCACATTCAATATTTGCTCTTCGGCCTGGCCTGCTAACAGCCGAGCGCGGAATTTAGACAACACCGAGAAATCGAAGCCACTATCAGTTAATTCCAGCCCGAGGGCATATTTCCAATCGATATGACCGCGCACCGCATTAGCCGCCTGGCGGTCAGTTAAACCTTCAGCGAATTGCATCACCGTAACGAGGGCCAATCGCCAGGGAGCTTCGGCAGGCTGACCTCGGGTGGGAAATAACTGTGCAAAAGTTTGGTTTTCATAGATAGTGCCGAGTTCATCGCGCATTTGCATAAAAGGGGTAGGTTTAGGGAAAGCCGCCCTCGCTACCAGGGCGGTTTGTTCAGGAATAGGGCCAATTGATTGAGGTTGGAGTGACATAAGGACCTCCATTTTATTTACTACAAGCAGTGGTCAATCGCTACTTTCATTTTAACACTCTTATCAAGCCATTCCACCCCATTTTAGAATTCGGCAACAGCGTCAGTATTGGAACGGATTTATACGCTAAGGTACGTTTGTTCTAATTTAGTCTTCCAAGCTCTTAGGGTCTCTTAATGGGCGTAACTGTCCGCCCTTTACCGCCTCACTCAGTTCAAAATAATACCGCCCTAACATATGACAGTGCTTAAAACCTAAGGGGGCCAGCCTGGCAACATCTTCGGACTTGACTTCGATGCGACCATCTAACTCTAACTGTTTGAGAGCAGCT
>JBBQXW010000333.1:0-8033 GCA_038209275.1 Chloroflexia bacterium
GGGCCACCTTCTTCATTCGTCCAGAGGGCGCGAGTTGCGCCATTTTCGGCGAGAAATCGGGGTAATTTTCCAGCAATTTAATTTAATTCGCCGTATAAGTGCCGTTGAAAACGTGTTAGCCGGACGGCTTGGCTACGTCCCAACCTGGCGGGTTTTGCTCCGGCGCTTTAGCTACGCTGACCGCCAATTGGCTCTGGCCTCACTCGACCAGGTGGGGTTATTGACCCAGGCTTACCAGCGCTCCGATAGTTTATCGGGAGGACAACAGCAGCGGGTAGCAATTGCACGAGTGTTGGCTCAACAAAGTCGTTTAATTTTGGCGGACGAGCCGATTGCCAGTCTTGATCCAGAGACGGCGGCGGGGGTTCTCGAAACGCTGCGCGAGATTGCCCACAAACACAATATTGCGGTGATATGCAGCTTACATCAGGTAAAGCTGGCTACCGAATTTGCTGATCGGATTATTGGCTTAAAAGCGGGTAAATTAGTAGCCGATCTTCCGGCTGCTCAATTTGATTTGAATGAGCAAAGCCGAATTTATCGCAGCGAAAAAGGTAGCGAGGCTTGAATAATGCTCTATCTTAATCATTGAGCGATGCTTGAAAGAACTGCAAGCAAGTTGGAGCGCAAAATTGTGCAAAAGGTTTCTGGGATAGATAATAGACCCTGAAAATCGAGCGATTTGGTTAAATAAAGGAATAAAGATGAGTAATTCTCTGGCCGAACCAGAAAATAATATTACCATTCCGGCTTTGCAATGGAAATTGTGGATTTACACCAATTACGATTGTAATTTGCGCTGCACCTACTGTGTCGCCAAATCCAGCCCAACTGCACCCCGCCGCGCTCTGGGCCTGGCTAACGTGCAAAGACTGGTAGATGAAGCGGTAGCACTTGGCTTTAGCGACATCTTTTTTACGGGTGGCGAACCTTTTTTGCTACCAGATATTTATGCAATGCTGGCTTATTCCTCTGCCAGAGTCAGGACTACGGTGCTGACCAACGCCATGTTATTGCACGGAGTACGCTTAGAAAAACTGGTAGCCATCGCCAACCCTAAATTGATTATTCAGGTTAGTTTAGATGGCGGTCGAGCCGAAGACCACGATGCTTATCGGGGCAAAGGAGCCTGGGCTAAAACAGTAGAGGGTATCCAATTGCTTCAGGCTCAAGGTTAAGACGCGATCATCGCTCAGAGTGCTGTA
The DNA here is from genome assembly GCA_038209275.1 of Chloroflexia bacterium. Lineage (GTDB taxonomy): Bacteria > Chloroflexota > Chloroflexia > Chloroheliales > Chloroheliaceae > L227-5C. The sequence continues at coordinate 1,206 of JBBQXW010000333.1, forward strand.
CGCCAGGTAAGCAAAGATGAAATAAAAAATCTACGAAATATTTTAGGAATTTAATGATTTGATGAAATAGGAGCGTTATAAAACAGCACCTCCACACTACACTGAGAGAATAACCGGCAGCAGTACTCCCAATCCCAAAACGAATAACCACAGAGCTGGGGCGGGAGTCCCGACCGGACGACGCAAGCGAAGTTCGCGAGCGGCGAGGCGTGGGTCTAGTTTTAACCACGCTTCGTGACGGCGTTCCAACATTAGGAAGACTAATGCCGTAATCGCGCCGTAAAGCAAGTGACCGATTAGCGAAGGCAAAACCTGACCCGCCGCCGCTACCGTCCAGGTGAGCGACCCCCCTAACAGGCCAGGGAAAAGCGTTAACGGCCCTAAAAACCACCAGATTAAGCCGTAAACCAGACCCCAGGCTACCCCTGAACCCAAATCAGGAGCTTCTAGCCGGAAAAGCAGACCATAACTCATACCAATTAATGCACTGATAAGCAGATGTACTATAAAACCGAGTTCGACGCTCGTCCCCCCAACTAGCTGAGCTACTTTAGGTAGCGTCCCGGTGGCAAGCATTATCAGGCTAAATATAAGGCCACCCGCCAAACTGCCCGCCGCTCCCCAACCGAGGGCTTGTAACGTGCGTGTGCCTGGACCTTCGGCTTCCCGCCGAATCGGATCGGAATTAATGAAAAATCCCACCCATAGTCGGTTCAATAAGGCATAACCCAACCCTACCAGAAGGCCATAAATAATATGCCCAACCAGCGACCCGAAAAGTAGCCCAGCTTGTTGATATGACCAATTAGGCGTTTTACCCTGCAAGAGCGGCAGCAGCGTCAAAGGGCCAAGAAACCACCAGAATATACCGTAGGCCACTCCCCAACTCATACTTGAACCGTAGCTGCGAATATCCAACTGGAAAAGCAGACCAAAACTGATGCCAATAACCAGTGCGATTATATAATGTAGCACCATTCCTACTTCTTTTGAATTGGAACCAACCAGACTGGCGATGGTGGGAAAGAAGTTAACCTGGGTCATCCAACTACTAAAGGCCCAGCCTCCGATTAGTCCGGCTAACCCGCCAACTATCAGAGCTTTAGCCAGACTGAAGCGATGAGACTGTATTGCGGCTTCGGCGGGTAATTCGGTGGCCTGCACTTTATAAAAAGCACCCCACAAGCCCAGCGCCAGTCCAAGCGGTGCGCCCAGGTAAAGTATATAGGCGACCAGTTCAGGAAAATGCAGCCGAGTGGTATCGAGGTTGCCCATTGCCTGCCCACTACCCACAAGCGGAAATAAACTGGCCGGGCCGACCAACCATAGTAAAAAGGCGTAGCCCAACCCCCACAAGAGTCCTGCGCCGGGACTGCTGGCTCGTTTAGCACCTGCTACCCCGAAACCCAGCCCGTATAAGCCGCCCAACGCCGCCCCGCCCACTAGCCCTATCGCCGATACCGACAAATTAGCCGTGGCTGCCGCCAGCCCACCAGCCAGCCCTATTATAGTACAGCCAAGCAGCCGACTGGAAACTGCCCACTTCGGTTTAGCCCGGAAAGTTGATGAAGAAAGCATAAAATCTAGCTCCTTTCCTGAGTGCCAGGGGCGGCCGGGTCAAGCTGGTTGGAAGATGCAGGCTTTTGAGAAAAATCAATGGTTTGGACGATGTCTCGCGGGAAAAATAATTCGATGTTCCAATCCAGAAACACCCGCACTTTGCGTTCCAAACCGGGCAGTTTAGCCAGATAAATTGCTCGCCACATCATCCAGGCCAGTAAGCCCGAAAAGCGAAACCCTTTAACTTCGGCGCAAGCAGTCTGATGTCCCACTACACATAGTGTGCCGAGCGAGTCAAAATGGAACGGTTGGCCCTTTCCGCCATAAACTTTGGCGTGAATATTTGAGGCTAACTGATAGGCTTCCCGCAGAGCAAATTGAGCCGTCGGCGGACAAAGCTGACCGTTCTTGCTATCGGTCACGGAGGCACAATCGCCTACCGCCCACACTCCCTCAAAACCGGGGACTGCCAGAGTGCTATCTACTACTACCGCTCCGCGCTTGTCCCGTTCTATCGGCAAGTTTCGCACTAACGGATTAGGCTCCGTCCCCGCCGTCCAGACCAGCGTCCGGGTCAGAATTTCTTCCCCTGAATTTAGTAACACTGCGTCATGTCTGGCATCCGCCACCCGGCTTTTGAGCTTGAAGGTTATCCCGCGTCTCTCCATTTGTTTGAGGGCATATTCAGCCAGCGATGCGCTGAGTTCGGGCAAAATTCTATCACCGGAATGAATCACCACGATTTTAATTTCTTTGGCTGGAATGTTGGGATAATAGACCAGCATCCCCCGCGCAAAATCATTTAGCCCGCCCGCCAGTTCTGCCCCGGCAAATCCGGCTCCGGCGATTACAAAAGTTAGCATCGTCTGGCGCAAAGCCGGAGTGGTCTCCTGGTCGGCCCGCTCAAACATATCAATCATGTGGTTGCGAATCTGGATCGCATCGCCCAGCGATTTAAAGTCGAATGAGTTCATTTCGACCTGCTGTAGCCCCCGGTAGTTGGAAACCGCGCCCAGTGCCAGCACCACATGGTCGTATTCTAACTCGCGGCTTTGGGGAGAACGGCTATCTGGCTCCAGTTTTACCCGGCGTTGGGTCAGGTCAATTTGAGAGATTGTGCCAATTACGACCTGGGTACGGCGCAAACTGGTGCGAAGCGGGCTAGAAATGTGAGTAGGTTCGAGGCTACTGGCGGCTACCTCAGCCAGCATTGGGGTAAACAGCAGGGCATTAGTAGCGCTAACCAGAGTAAAAGAGACCGAGGGGTCAGGGCCAAACTCTTTTTCCAGATGAGTGGCGGTAGTTACTCCGGCAAAGCCACCTCCCAAAATAAGGATGCGCGTAACCGGGCGTGGTTCTATTGGACGCGCTGTTGGTTCCGCCCCTAGTTGCCAGAGCGTAAGGTCGTTTAGCACCTGCACCAATAAACCTAGCCCGGCCCCATAAATTACCCAACCCACTAAAGCCGGAAAAAGCATCCGCATCCCGGCAGCCGTCCATTGGGGAGCGCTACCATTTGCGAGTGGCCCGATTACCACACTGAACAAAGCCCACAAAGGAACACCCAGGGCGGCAGCACTCATTGCCATATCCAGGTACGCCCGGCGAGTGGGTCGGAAAACCAGCCCATAAACCAGTCCGAGCATTCCACCCAGTATCAGACTCAGTACCCCATTACCCAAAGTTGCCAGCAACGCTACCCCGGCTACTAAGCCAGCCACTAACCCAATCAGCCCGCGCCGCAAATATTTGTTATAGTTGAAAGGCTCTTTTGGAGGAGTAAGGGTTTCATCTTGAGTTTGAGGGTAGGCCAGTAAGAAACTACTTATTTTGCCAAACAAGCCGGGTCGTTCAGCTAACCGCCGGTAGTAACGAACTATTAGTCCATCCAGGCTATACTGGTAATTTGGCCCGATAACAGCGAAAATTAGCGGCAGAACCACGAACGGTAGATAAAAAGTTAAATCTTCGCCCGGTACAGCCGCCAGCCCAATTACCAGATTAAGCGCCCACAAGAAGCCGGTAATTCCACCGAGGCGGGTAAGCAAACCGAAAATCAAACTGAGGGCAATAAAGCCTTCGGTGAAAAAAGTCAGCCAGGCAAAAAAGGTGAAATTTGGTATTATTAAATTTTTGACAAAATCGCCATAAAGCCCGATAAAAGGATGTTGAGCTTCGCGGCTCATCCAATCGCATAACCCGCTCAGTTTGCCGGGTAGCGCATTAAAGCCCTGCGGCCCGCAGCCAAAATCGGGCGGGGTCTTCCAGCCCAACTGTCCCCACCAACTGATTCCACTATAGGTTCGTAAAGCTGTAAGCCCTAAAGTCAAGGCCAGACCCAGGTAGAAATTGACCGATTTTTTCTGCATACCTTTGTTTGCCTCTTCTCTTTTCCAAGACTTCATACTTTATCCCAACTTAGCCCGGTTTATAACGGCGCTGTTACAAACCGGGCTAAGTTGGGATAGGAGAAATTACTAACAGACGAACTATTAACTTTAATCCAATCGAACCAGCTATAATTATGTTGTGTATATATGGCAATAGTAGTATAGCAGAACCTAACGAGGAATAGCTTACAAATCTTTCAGGGCAATTATTTATTTATTACCACTTTATGAACCGGGCTAATTACCACTCACAACCAATAGTAGTAGTGGTTTGATAAATCAAACCCTGAGTTTAGGCGCAATGCATTGCACGCTTAGAACCTATCCCAATAGGCCAGCGGCACGATAAGTAATAAAGGCACAGGCCAGATGAAGTTCACCTAAATAGTTCTCGGCCTTCTTTTCCCAGCGAATTAACAAAGCTCGAAACCGCACCCATAGGGGGTTACTTACCGCTAAAGGGTGAAAGTTCTGCTAGTGATAGTTTTCACGAAACAAATCTCTAGCTTAAGACCACCTAAAATATTAGATTAGAGCCATACAAAGCTATAACTAAGCAATGTGCAATCATAGTTTAACTCTAAATTTAGACTTAACGTGAGATTTTTATTGGCTCAAACCGCTAAAATTATCTAAATCATTCATGGCTTTGCAATAATCTAAACCAGCTTAACGTGAGTTTTCCTTAAAACGGTAAGTAATCCCTTCTTGGACTTGATGACTAGCCAACCGATGGGTAAGGCCGGGCCTTTGTAAACAACATTGATCAGTAGCGCCATGCCACCTTGCCCGACCACACTACCATCAATAACTAAGACCGTCATGAGAGAAAATACACACTTTTTTAGGCCACATGGGATTTTAGCCCATTGCAAAAGGCAAAAAATAATGTAATAATTTAGCTAACTTGTACTTTTGTTCTCCTATCCTGGGCTGTTGTAATCTTACATTTTGAGAAAAAAGAAACAAAAATCAGCAATATTTATTAATTTTTTGTATCTACTCAGGCCGTACATATAGATATAAAAATTACCATACCACAACATCTTGTGGTTTAGCTACTAATAACAGGCTGACAAAACTTCAAAAATGTGAAAAACCGACAAAATTCACATTAATTCAGACCTTTTTAGAAGCTATCTACTATTAAGGATAGTTGTAGTCTGGTTTATTTTACCACGTTGAACCTTCGGTTGGCTATTGCGCTACCAAATCTCCTTTGTCCCAGCTAGATTCTTGATTTTGAGTTAGAATAGCTTAATAAGTTTTGAGTTTTGGTCGAAGACCACCCCTGCGGGGTGAATTTTGAGTTTAATTCTTGAATTGGGGATAAATGAGTTCTTCTGAGGTTGAAGCGGTTAGTTTGTTGTGGCCGGATGGTTTTGGCGGCAACAAACCAAAGGCAAAAATTGCGCCGAGTGAGGCGGATTTGGGGATGTCGGCGATTATTCCGGCACTCGATTTGGACAGGCGGCATAGTCGCTTTATTGCCGGAGTGCTGGCTGAACTTACCCCTGAACCAAAGGTAATTGGCTACCGCCAGGAAATTCTGGCTGATTTGTTGCGCCTACCGAATCTGGTGACACAATTGAGCGGACTATTGCCGATACTGAGTGAACTAGCTGGGGCGGGGCGGGCTGGATGGGGCAATACTATTTCGCTCAACCAGCTTGGTACGCGCCTTTATGAACTGGAACGCTATGTAAATTGCGTTGAAGAGTTTTCTATTGTGCTTGAGCAAACCGGGGAAGATTTGCACGCGCCCGGTTTGTTAGCGCTCCGCACGTTTTTGACAACTATCCGGCAAGAACCCGATTTTGCCCGACTTGCCGCCGAACTGCCCAAACTGCGCGCCCAGCTTGACCAGGCCGGGAGTATCACGGTTGGTATAAACCTGAATGCTCAGTTACAACCCGAAGCGGCGACGCTCATCTCGATTAATCAGGGCCGTTTCACGGGCAAGGGCAATTTGCTGGAACGGTTGCTGGGCGATTGGGCCAGCAATAATACTTCACGCGGTATTAGCCCACTTTATAAGGCTACCGAAGGCAAAAATAGCACTTCCGAACACGAGCTTTATCGCGAAATGAACGATTTGCTGGAACGCATAGTGTTGCCAGTTGCCGATGCGCTGGCCCACTACGCCCGCATCAGCAGCGTGGGGCTATCGGCGCTTGAACCGGAACTGGCTTTTTATTTGGGGGCGGTGCGGTTGACTAACGAATTGCGCGCCGCCGGGCTTGCGCTGTGCCGCCCGGAAATTGCGCCAGTGGAGGAAAGGGTCGGATTTTTCAAGGGAATTTACTGCCTTGATTTAGCCTTGCGGCTGCGAAATACCTCTGGTGCAAACAGCGCGACTCCGGCAATTGTCCCCAACGATGTTGCTTTTGGGCCGGACGCGACTATTTTTATCCTGACCGGGCCGAACAGTGGCGGCAAAACGACTTATATTCGGGCTATCGGGCAGGCTCAGGTTTTGTTTCAGGCGGGGCTACTTATCCCTGGTCAGCAGGCCCGCCTTAGCCCGGTAGACAGCATTTTCACTCATTTTGCGGCGGCAGAACGGCTCGATTTAGCCGGAGGTCGGCTGGAAGAAGAATTGACCCGCTTATCGCAAGTTTTCGGGCGGGCCAGTCGTGCCAGTCTGGTGCTGCTGAATGAACCGCTTGCCAGCACTGACCACGTTTCGGCCCGTACCTTGAGCCGCGAATTATTGGGCGGCTTGCGGCTATTGGGAGCGCGGGCGATTTACGTGACCCACTTGCTTGAACTGGTCGAGGATAGCGTGACGCTTTCCGCCAATGCACCCGGCCCGGCTATCGTCAGCCTGGTTGCCGGAGTCAATGGTCGGCATGGCAACGGCAAAGACCCATCTCCA
>JBBQXW010000334.1:0-8025 GCA_038209275.1 Chloroflexia bacterium
TGAAGGGATAAATGCAATGGCTAAAGTAACCGTACTTGGCACGGGGATGGTAGGAGCGAGCTTTGCCTACAAATTGCTTGGTTCGGGTCTGGCTTCCGAAATGTTGCTGGTAGATGTAAACGCACGACGGGCCGAAGGCGAAATGATGGATTTGCAACACGCCATGCCCTTCGACCAGCCCTGCAATATCCGAGTGGGCAGTTACGCCGAGATAGCAGGTAGCGATATTGTGGTAATCAGTGCGGGTGTCGCCCAGAAACCGGGCGAAACCCGGCTCGAACTGGTCAAGCGCAACGCCGAAATTTTCCGACAGATGATTCCGCAAGTAGCCCAGGCTGCCCCTCGTGCCATTCTGGTTATCGCTACTAACCCGGTGGATATTATGACCGAAGCGACCATCCGTTATTCGGGTTTCCAGCCAGGCCGGGTAGTCGGTAGTGGTACAATCTTGGATACCGCTCGTTTCCGCTATTTGCTGGGCGATTATTACCAGGTTGACCCGCGCAGTGTTCACGCTTATATTATTGGCGAACATGGCGATAGCGAAGTACCAGCCTTTAGCACCGCCTCGATTGCCGGTATCAGCCTTAGCGAAATATGCAAACAGGAGAAACGACCTTACAGTCAGGCCGATATGGATAATATTTTCGAGCAGGTACGTGGCGCGGCTTACCAGATTATTGAACGCAAAGGCGCGACCTATTACGCGATTGCTTCGGGTCTGTTACGTATAGTCGAAGCAATCTTGCGCGACCAGAATACGGTTTTTTCGGTATCGAACCGCATGACCGGGCAGTACGGAGTTAAAGATGTCTGTCTGAGCCTGCCTTCGGTAGTCAATCGGGAAGGTATCAGCCGTATTTTAAGTTTGCCGCTCAGTGAGACCGAGGAAAAAGGTTTTGTACATAGTGCCGATCTCCTCAAAACTTTGGGTGAGCAAACCCTTTAACTATTAATAAAATTAGAATTTTCGCTTTTCCTTTAGCTTTTGAAAATTTTCCGGCGGAAAATTTTCAAAAACTAAAAAGTTTCGGATTTTCCCTTAATTTTGGGTCTTTTTGCAAAAAGACCCAAAATTAAGAATTTCCCAGGATTCAGCATGAGTAAGTGGAAGTTCTAAAAATAAAAATCAGGAGAAGAAGGAATAAAAGAGATGAGTAAAATTGCAATTCATGGCTTTGGTCGGATTGGGCGTTCCACTCTGAAAGCCGGACTGCGGGATAATCTGTTCGTTCCGGCAGTAATTTCGGATATTAAAGATTTGCCAACGATGGCGGCTCTTTTTGCCTACGATAGCAATTATGGCCCCTGGAATCAGGAGGTTAAGACCAAAGATAGCCAATTAATTATTGGCGACAAGACTATAACTTTTATGGATAGCACCAAGGCCATCCCAAACTGGCAGGAACTGGGCGTAGAGGTAGTAATTGATTGTACCGGGCGCGCTACCACCCGCGCCGGAGCAGAAGCACACCTGGCACTGGGCGCGAAACGAGTGCTGGTGAGCGCGGCCAGCAAAACTTTGCAGGATTGCGATGCCGTTCTCTTGCCGGGCATCAATCTGGAAAGTTATGACCCGAAAGAACACCGCATTATTAGTATGGCAAGTTGCACTACTAACGCCCTCGCCCCGGTGGTAAAAGTTCTCAAGGAGAATTTTGGCATAAAGACTGGCTTCTTCTCAACCGTCCACGCCTACACCAACACCCAATCGCTGACCGACCAGCCCATGAAAGACCGCCGCGACTCGTGGGCTGCCGCCGAAAATATTATTCCATCGTCGTCAGGTGCGGCCAAAGCCTTGAAGTTCATCTGGCCTGATTTGGCGATTACGGGTAAAGCCTACCGTGTGCCAGTACGTACCGGGAGTATCGCCGAAGTTAATGTTATTTTGGAGCGCCCGACTAATACTGAAGAAGTCAAAAATGCTTTCCGTACCGCCGCCCTGAACGCGCCCTTAAAAGGGGTATTAGCGGTGCTGGAAGAAGAATATGCTTCGAGCCGTATTCTGGGTGAGCCGCACTCTTCGATAATAGATTTGCCGCTGCTACAGGTGGTAGATGACACTTTCCTTTCGATAGCGGCCTGGTACGACAACGAAATGGGTTACTCAACCCGATTGGCTGAGACGGCAAGCTATTTGCTGTCCCACTAAGAGCCAATCTTCATAGGGGTTTGAAGGGTCAAACCCTAAAACCAGCCAGCCATTGATTGGCTGGCTGGTACAAAATATTAGAATAGATTGCTTTGTTTAAGCAGGAGTTAACCATGCTGCCCAGATATGTAACGGCGGAAGAAGCCGTTAGTGTAATTAAATCGGGCGACCGGGTGTTTATTCATAGTGTAGCGGCGGCTCCCCAACGTTTGATTCAGGCTATGACTGACCGTGCGCCGATGTTACGCCAGGTTGAAGTAGTACATTTGCATACCGAAGGCCCAGCGCCCTATGCCGCTCCCGAACTAGCTGCCAATTTTCGAGTAAACGCTTTGTTCGTAGGGGCTAACGTGCGGCTGGCGGTGCAGGAAGGACGGGCCGATTATCTGCCAGTCTTCCTCAGCGAAGTATCGGCCCTGTTCCGCAAAGGGGTAATGCCCCTGGATGTGGCGCTGGTTCAGGTTTCGCCACCCGATAGGCATGGTTTCTGTTCGCTGGGTGTTTCGGTAGATGTCAGTCGGGCCGCCGTGCAGTGCGCCAAACATGTAATCGCCCAGGTCAATCCCCAGATGCCGCGTACTCATGGCGATGGCCTGCTGCACGTAAGCCGCCTCGATGCAATGGTGCTGACCGACGAACCCATATTTGAAATACCCGCACATGCACTTACCTTGATTGAACAGGCGATTGGAAAGCATTGCGCTACGCTGGTGGAAGACGGAGCAACTTTGCAGATGGGGATTGGGGCGATTCCCGATGCGGTACTGACCGAACTGACCCAGCACCGCAGGCTGGGAGTACATACTGAAACGTTCTCGGATGGCCTGATAGAACTGGTCGAACGGGGAGTAGTCACGGGCGAAGAAAAGACCATTCACCCTGGCAAAATCGTGGCGGGCTTTGTCTTTGGTAGCCGAAAACTTTATAATTTTGTAGACGATAATCCCCAGGTAGTGCTTTTAGATAGCGCCTACGTTAACGATAGCCGGGTAATCTTGCGTAATCCTAAAGTAACCGCGATTAATAGCGCTATCGAGGTAGACCTGACCGGGCAGGTCTGCGCCGACTCGATTGGCACGCGCCAGTATTCCGGCGTAGGTGGACAGATGGACTTTATACGCGGTGCGTCCCTTTCCGAGCGCGGCAAACCAATTATCGCCCTACCATCTGTAACCAGTCGAGGCGAATCTCGCATAGTGCCATTTCTAAAGACCGGGGCAGGAGTTGTGACTACCCGCGCTCACGTGCATTATGTTGTTACCGAATATGGCATAGCCGACCTTTACGGCAAGAATTTGCGGCAACGCGCCGAAGCTTTGATTAAAGTGGCCCATCCCGACCACTGCGCCGGGCTGGAAGAAGAAGCCTACCGCCGCTTTGGAAGTGGCTTTAAATCAGCTGCCGACATTCGGGTTTGAAAGTAAAATAATGCCTCGTGAGACTGTCACCCTGACGAAGGAAGGGTCTTGGCTTACCCAAAGCACCTGGCAATCACTAGCGGGTGCTTTTGTATTGTACTTGTAGGCAAACAGAAAAAATCCTTGCTCTAATTCCTATTTTATAGTAAAATCTTACTGTATCACTCAGGATTAAGGAGTGATAAAAGGGGGCGGGTGCGCGCCACAAATATCAATACTTATAAAATAAAAATCATTAAAGTAAAATGGGTTTATTTGAGGGAGGAATCGGGAAGGCAATGCCAACTTACGAATATCAGTGCGGAACCTGTGGCAATCGCTTTGAAAAATACCAGAGCTTTAGCGATGAGCCAATAAAAATTTGCCCGGAGTGCGGCAACGAAGTGCGTAAGGTTTTTTCAGCCGCCGGGATTATTTTTAAGGGGTCGGGCTGGTACGTTAATGATAGCCGCAAGTCGAGCGGCAGTGACAGCAAGAGTAGCGCCAAAACTTCAGCCGACGGCGATAGCACTAGTAGCAAGAGCGAAAGCAGCGAAACCAAGACCGAAGTAAAAGCCGAAGGTAGCTCCGACAGCAAGAGCGAACCGAAAACCGAGACTAAAAGCGATAGCAAAAGCGACGGCAAAAAAGAAGCCGCAGCCTAGCGATTTACGATTTACGATTTGAGTATTAACCGCCAAGACGCTAAGAACGCCAAGTTTTTATAAAATTTCTCCGTGTCTCCGTGGTGAATTTTCGTAAATCGTAAATCGTAAATCGTAAATCGTAAATCGTAAATCGTAAATCGTAAATCAATTTGGGTGGCAGTATGGTTTCTCAGCAGCGGCCCAGAGGTCGCGATTACTACTTATTGAAGGACAACCGAACAAAGTTTGCTCAACCCAATCGCGCTGCCCTGATTCGCAGTGGCGAGGGTGAGCCGTGCCTGTGTAGTTAGGGACACTGTTGGGCGATTTGATTCGCCAGGGTAAACAGTGTCCCGTCAACTGCGCGGGCTTTTGTTTTGTTTGGCTCAAAATAAGTACGGGTTGGTCTGCAATAGAAAATAACCATCATAAAGTGGTCGCCGCAGACTGACTTTAACGGAGGGAGAAATTCAGGATGTCTATCCGTGAAGAGATAAAGAATATAATGGAGCGTGACCCGGCGGCACGCAACGTCTTTGAAGTACTGCTCTATCCCAGCCTGCACGCTATAATGTTGCACCGATTGGCGCATCGGCTATATCAGGCTGATATACCCTTCTTTCCCCGGTTGGTTTCGCAAATTAGCCGCTTCTTTACCGGCATTGAAATTCACCCTGGCGCAAAAATTGGCAAGAATTTCTTTATTGACCATGGCACGGGCGTGGTTATCGGCGAAACTGCCGAAATTGGCGATGGCGTGACGTTATATCAGGGCGTGACGTTGGGTGGTACGGGCAAGGAGCGCGGTAAACGCCACCCAACCGTCGGCAATAACGTGCTGATTGGGGTAGGGGCGAAAGTGCTGGGGGCAATTACGATTGGCGATAATGCGCGCATCGGCGGCGGCGCGGTAGTGCTGAAGGATGTGCCGCCCAATACAACAGCGGTGGGCGTTCCGGCAAAAATCGTGGCGTTCCGGCCTGATTCGGGGGCGAATAACCAGCGCATCGAGAATTTGCCCGACCCCGAAGGGGATATGTTGAACGCGCTGCACTCCAAAAGCCGCGAATTAGAGCAGCGCCTGGGCGATTTGCTCCGCAACCAGCTTCAAGCCCATATTGATGAAACTCACGAATGGGAACACGAGCATACCGCAATTGAAGGCGTAGAGCAACGGTTGAACGAACTAGAAATTTCAAGTTCCAGGTTTCAGGTTTCAAGTTTAGAAGTTGAACAGTTGGGGCAGAGGTTGAGTGGGCTGGAGGCGCGGTTAGCACGGCTTGAGCAGGGGTTGGATAAGATACTGGTGAATCTGGAAACGAAGCCACCGCACATCCACCAAAATGGCAATGGTCATAAACACGAGGAGATAATAGAAAGTGGCACTACGAGTTTATAACACCCTAAGCGGACAAAAAGAAGAGTTTCAACCTTTTGAAGCAGGTAAGGTCACGATGTATGTCTGCGGGCCGACGGTGTATGACAGCAGCCACATCGGACACGCTATGAGCGCGATGGTGTTCGATATAATCAAACGTTACCTGGAATACAAGGGCTACCAGGTGCAACACACCATGAATTTTACCGATGTGGACGACAAGATTATCAACCGGGCCAACAAAGAAAACGTGGGCTGGGAAGAGATTATCGAGCGTTATATTCAGGAGTTCTGGCAGGGTATGGACGCGCTGAATGTAAAACGGGCGACGGTTTATCCGAGGGCGACGCAGGAAATTGGCAATATTATCGCGGCTATTGAAGGGTTGATTGCGAAGGGCGCGGCTTATCCAGTCGAGGGCGGCGATGTTTATTACCGGGTGGCGGTTTCGGAAGGCTATGGCGAACTAAAACATCAAAGCATGGATGAATTGCGGGCCGGAGAGCGAGTTGAGGTTGACCCGCGCAAGGAAGGCGAACTCGATTTTGCGCTATGGAAAGCGGCCAAGCCGGGCGAACCAACCTGGGATAGTCCCTGGGGGCCGGGACGACCAGGCTGGCACATCGAATGTTCAGCGATGGCGTTGCACCATCTCGGAGAGCAACTCGATATTCACGGCGGCGGGGCTGATTTGATTTTCCCGCACCATTCTAACGAAATTGCCCAGAGTGAAAGCCTGACCGGGAAGCGGCCTTTCGTCAAGTACTGGATGCACAACGGCTTGTTGCAGTTCGGCTTGGATAAAATGTCCAAATCGCTCAAGAATTTTGTGACGATTCAGGACATTTTGAAGACGGGCGACCCGGATACGCTGCGAATGTTCGTGCTGGGTTCGGTCTATCGCAACCCCTTGAGTTATAGCCCTGAAAGTTTTGAGGCGGCTGGGCGCGGTTTGCAGCGCCTGAAGTCGGTCTTTGACCCAGGCTTGCAATGGGGCGACCCGGCTTTGACCGAAGGCAATGCCGAGGCGGGCGAGGCGCTACAGAAAGAAACAGAAGTTGCCCGCAAAACTTTCGTGGAAGCGATGGATGATGATTTCAACACACCGCAAGCCCTTGCCGCTCTATTTGAACTGGTGAAGGTGATTAACAAAGGCCGTGATGCGGGGGCTGCTCCGGCTACTTTGCACACCGCCCGCGAAACGCTGGCAGAATTAGGCGGCGTACTGGGTTTGCGGCTAAAAGAAGTTGCCCAAAGCACTGGCCCAACCGATTGCGATCCGTTCATCAGTATGTTGCTTTTAATCCGGCGCGAATTGCGCTCTATCAAACAATTCGCTCTGGCCGATAAAATCCGCAACGACCTGAAAGAACTGGGCGTTACATTAGAAGACCGACCCGATGGCACTAGCTGGAAGTTTGAGAAGTAGCGGATGGAAATAATTTACGGGCGAAATGCAGTAACAGAAGCTTTGAAAAGCACCAGGCCGGGCGCGAAAGTCGCCCGGCTTTACGTTGCCGAAGGTGTCGAGACCAAAGCAGGCGGGCCGATAGACACGATTTTGAAGCTGGCAGCCAGCCGCGACAAAAAGAACGCAATCCCGGTGCAAAAAGTGGCGCGGCAGGAGCTTGACCGCCTGACCAACGGGGCAAACCACCAGGGCATTGCCGCCGAAGTGCCACCCTATGCTTACGCCGATTTTAAGGCTTTACTAAAAGTAGCCCAGGAAGACTCAAACGCCCTTTTTCTGGTGTTGGATTATTTGCAAGACCCCCAAAATTTGGGGACGCTACTGCGTACCGCCGAAGCTACCGGGGTAAGTGGCGTGATTTTGCCGGAACGCCGGGCGGCGGGCGTAACCCCGGCGGTGCGAAACGCCAGCAGTGGTGCGGTGGAGCATTTGCAAATCGCCCAGGTAGTAAATTTGCCAAGAGCGTTGGATGAGTTGAAAGAGGCGGGGGTATGGATTGCCGGGCTGGAGGACGAGCCGAAGGCGCTGCCTTTTGATAAGCCGGACTACACCGGGCGACTGGCGCTGGTGGTTGGCAGCGAAGGGCCGGGTTTGGGCCGATTGGTACGCGAACGCTGCGACTATTTTGTAATTCTGCCAATGCTCGGTAAAATCGCTTCGCTCAATGCAGCAGTAGCTGGTTCGGTCACATTGTACGAGGTCTTGCGCCAGCGCCGAAATAGTAAGAGAATAGAGAGCATTAGTTAATGTATAGATGTTAAGAAAAGGTTTTAGAATCAGGCCGCGGCTTGCTCAGTTGCAGCCTCGCCTTTGCGATAACAGCCAAACAGTCCTAATATTTCCGCTGGCTTTTGCTCAAAGCTTTCTAAGGCTTGATCTACCGCTTCACATAGCTTGCCAAACTCAGCAAAATATTTGTTGTGGGTGCCTTTGCGCTTGGTCTTGCGCCACAAATATTCGATTGGATTGTAGTCGGG
>JBBQXW010000335.1:0-7961 GCA_038209275.1 Chloroflexia bacterium
ATCAGCCAAACACTGACCTGGCCTTTTCTTTAACTTATCTAATCAGGTAATGACGCTTTGCCCGCTAAGGCGTTATCAAGAAATAACTTCAAGCGGTGGTAGGGGCGAATCGCATACGCCCTTGACGATTTGGGTAAATGTTCAAGGGCGTATGCGATTCGCCCCTACGAAAAAGGGAACTTAATTTTTAACGCTGCCTAAAGCAAAGCACCCTTACGAATGGATAAGTATTAGCTTTTAAGTTTGGGCATACTCAAAGTACCCAGGTCAACCTTCCCGGCGGTACGTTCATAAAAATCGGTGAAATTGCCAGGGTATTCCTTGATTTGACCGTTTTCAATCGCTACAATTTTATCTACCACCTGGTCAAGGAAGTAACGGTCATGCGAAATTACCAAAATAGTACCCTCGAAATCCATTAGCGCGTCTTCCAGCACGATCATCGAAGGAATATCGAGGTTGTTGGTGGGTTCATCCAGTAGCAGGAAGTTGATACCCTTCAGGCCCAAGCCGACCAGTTGCAGGCGGCTTTTCTGACCGCCGCTCAAATTGCCAATTGGGGTAAAACATTCGTCGTAATCGAGTAACATTCGACCCCGGAGCAGGGCAACCGCTTTCTCATCAATCATAGGCTGAATCGAGCGGACGTAATCCACCGGGGTCTGGCGCAAATCGAGCGTTTCTTGTTCTTGCGAATAGTAGCCCACTTTTACGCGCGCCCCCAGTTGAACTGTGCCAGTGGTCGGTTCTTCTTCGCCAAGAATCAATTTGAAAAGCGAAGTTTTACCACTGCCGTTTGGCCCGGCCAAACCGATTCTTTCGCCATACTGAATTGTAAGGTCAAAAGGAGCATATAACTGGCGGGTGCCGTAGGTCATCGAAATATCTTTGAGCCGCAGGGCTATTTTGCCACTGCGTTCCTCCTGCCCAAATTCTAGCTCAACCGTGTTTCGGTTGAGGATTGGCTTGGGCGTATTTTCCAGTTCGGCTTTGCGAACATTGAGTTGGCGCTTTTTGCTCTGAGCGCGGCCTGCAAACTTCAGGTTCAAAGAAGCCCATAATTTCAATCGGCGGGCGGTTTTCTCCAACTCTTTTAGCTCACGTTTTTGCATTTCATAAAGCTGGGCTTCTTTTTCCAGGCGGCGCTGTTTGGCCTCTCGAAAGCCGGAGTAATTACAGTGGTACTCGTAAATCTTGCCGTCTTCTAGCTCGAAAATATGGTTGATAAAACGATCCAGAAAATAGCGGTCGTGGGAAATGGTGGCTACCGCGCCATCATGGGCGATAATGTATTGTTCGAGCCAGTCTTTGGACTTAATATCGAGGTGGTTATCCGGCTCATCCAGTAACAGTAAATCCGGCTCTTTTACCAGTAATTGAGCCAGGCCGATCAGTTTCTTCTCACCACCGCTCAGTTTGGTGGCTGGTTGGCCGAGTTGTTCCTCCGAAAAGCCGATACCTTTGAGGACTGACTTAATTTTGGACTCGTAGTTGTAGCCCCCGGCCTGGTCGAACTGTTCCTGAGCTATGCCGTATTTGTCCAGTAGCTCCTGGAACAATTCGGGGTCGGAGGTAACATCGGGGTCGCCCATCTGGGCTTCCAGTTCCTGAAGTTGCTTATGGAGGCTGACAATTTGGGGGTCGGCGCGCATAACCATATCCAGCACCGTATCGTCCGGGTCAGCCTTTGGTTCTTGTTCTAAATAATCAATCGAAGTACCTCGTGGAATAACCACTGTCCCAGAGTCGGGCGGCTGCTTGCCCGCCAGAATTTTGAACAGAGTGGATTTTCCACTGCCATTTTCACCAATCAAGGCAATTTTGTCGCCCTTTTTAATTTCAAAGTCCAGCTTATCAAAAATTAGATTGCCACCGAAATATTTGTTAACCTGCGTTGCACGCACTAGCATTGTTTACTCCATTAGTTGAATGTTATTAGTAATTCCTTCTTCAGAGTGTTGTGGCTGTGGCCCGTTCTTGACGGCCATTGCCCGCACTTTCTTAGCACCGACCAGCACCACCAGTTGTGTTGCTCTGGTCATGGCGGTGTAAATTAGCTTGCGTTCCAGCCTGTAAGGATTATCCGTTCTATAAGCTAAAAAAGCAATCTGTTTTCTAATTAGTTGGAGCTAATAGTATGCAATTAGCCCCCTACGAATGGTGACAATCCTTCAAAACTTGCTATGAGAACTGAGGTAAAGAAAAGGCCCGGTCAGCCAAACACTGACCGGGCCTTTTCTTTACCCCGTATATTCAGGTAAGGATGCTTTACCCGCCAAAGCAAAGCACTCTGGTTCTGGTTGTGCCAAACCGGGACAATTTGCCTCTGTGTAAAGAGCGTAAGGGTCGCGACCATAGGCCAGACGTTTAGCCCAGGTGGTTGGGTAGTCGCGCAGGATACGAGCATCCAGCTTTTGCAATGGCTTCGCTTTGAAACCTTGCTCTAGCAGTGCCTTTTGCACTAACGCACCACCTTGCTCCAATGAATAGCCCTCCTTTTGCAAAGCGCTGCTATTTAGCCGAATTTCCAGTTTAGCCCCCGGTTGGGCCAGCTGTTGTAAGCCCGAAAGTAATTCCGAGCGGCTATCCAGCAGGCCAGTGAGCAAGCTACCCCAGGGAAAATTGATGGTAATAGCGCTTGCCTGCCCGTTTAACTCTGCCGGAAGTGCCTCGGCGTTGGCAATCAGGTAAAGAGCATTGGGCTGGGGCTTGCGCGATACCTCGCGCAGGTTTTCGCGGCAAGCGTCTATGCCAATCATAAAACGAGTCGGGCAAAGCCGGGTCATCTGCTGAACATATCGCCCATCCCCCGTGCCAATATCTACCAATATTTCACGATAATTTCGCAAACGGGCATACAGAGTAGCCCCATCCAGGTTGAAGGTATTCTTACCTTCAACCTGTTCAAGATAATTATTATATTTCATGACCATACTCCGTTCTTTTTGTGGTTAGCCAGTAGTGCTAAAAAATGCCAAACAAAAAGAACCGAGCAGGTGGCGCACGGGCGCGACAAAATCGGGTCGGCTTAAAGACCGCCCAACGTCAAGCGCCATCCAGGTCATCGGGGTCAGGTTTTAGGAGAAGAAAGAGACAACAAGAAATTCCGACTAATTTTAGCCAGCAGCAGGCGAAAAATTTGTCAGCAGAGGACTTTAAGAATTAACAGGGCGGACGGGCCAGATAGTTCTTCATTCCAAAACAATCTTTCTAGGGTTAGTTAATTTACGCTTACCCAGATATACTATAGCATACCTTTAACATGAAGACAAGAATTTTTGTTTAATAGAAGTGCCGATTTGAGCAGTATAGAGAAATCCGTTTTAAGCACAAAGGCTTTTGCATGGCGCGTTCCGTTTCAGAAGATGGATACTGCGTTAAATAAAATGAAATTAATGGGAAATATTTAAATCGCAATAAACTGGTGGCATAAGCTGTGCTTTTTATAACGTTGTAAAATACTAAAGAGTTCGGTTGCATAGAAGCGCCCGACATCACTAAGGAGATAAAACTGATGGAAGAGAACAACAAGGTAAAAGGTTATCCTCTGTTCGAGGGGATGGACAAGAATAGAGAATTGGTTGACGATGAGCATAGCACCACTGGCGATGGGCATCCGGCCCGCACTGCTGGCAAGCGCGGTAGCACCACCGGCGACGGACATCCAGACCGCCGGGGCAGTACTACGGGCGATGGGCATCCGAACCGCCGGGGCAGCACCACCGGCGACGGACATCCAGACCGCAATATGGCTACCAAAGACCAGGGCTTTGTCGAGAAAATCGTGGATACCCTGACGGGCGAAGACCACTCGAAGCAGGCGTAGGTTCTGGCAAATCGGGAGACAAGCCCAGCCTTTAGCGAAATAGAGGCAAAATATTTAGGAATGTTAAGGCTGGTGGATGGTACAATCGTCCACCAGTTTTGGTTTGTAAATTGAATTTAAGTTAAGCGAAAAGGTCATGCAAATAGATACCGAAGCAATAGAAACAGAAAATACTAGAACGCAAACTACCCAAATAACTGACCCGGTGGCGGGCGAACGACGTGGTGAACTAACCTTCGCCGGACTAATCCAGGAGGGAATGTCGTCCAATCTTTACATGGTCTGGCATCATACTTACTGGTCGGCCATGGTCTGCAAAATGATGCGGGCCGAGGAACACAACGACAGACGCTGGCGCGAGTTGCTGCGGCGCGAAGGCGAAGTGCTGGAACTGGTGCGACATCCGGCGATTGTCCGAGTGTTTGAATTAAATATGAAAGTACCTTTGCCCTATTTGCTGCTCGATTATTTGCCCGGCGCAACCGTGAAGCAGGTGTTACGGCACAAAGGTTGTTTCAACATTCAGGATGCGTTGCGATTGACCATGTACGTTGGTAGTACACTGGCTTATGTGCATAGGCGCGGCTTTATTCACCGCGACGTAAAGCCCAGCAACGTAATGTTGCACGGGGGTTGGGTAAAATTGTTCGATTTTGGGGTGGCCTGGCCTATTTCGGATGAATTGCCGCCAGACAAGAGCGGTACGCCGCGCTATTTAGCGCCGGAACAGTGTCGCCAGCAGATTTTAACTCCGGCGGTGGATGTCTGGGCGTTGGGTCTTTTTCTGTTTGAGTTAATTACGGGCGAGTTACCTTTCCCGGAAGGAGATTACTATAACTATAATGCCGATTTGGAAGTACGCTACCCTCAGTTAGTAGAGCCACCCAAAACTTTTAAGCAAGTAAATCGGCGTGTTCCAGCAGGTTTACAGGCGGTGCTGGATTGTTGTCTTGCCGTAAATCCAACCGAGCGTTTCCAAAGCCTAGAAGAATTGTTAATCAAGCTTGACCCTTTCTGTAAAACTAAAATCTGGCCCGTGCCACCCGACAAAGATAAACCATTCGATTTAGCCCGCTTTTTATCTTAAGTACCATTAGGGGTGGTACTCTTAGTCTATAGATAATTTAATGACCGTAATCTAAACTGTAATACAAACCTGCTAAAATAATTTAGGGCAGGGTTTAGTAATAAACTTTCGAGTTTGGGGCTATTCGCTGGTGGGACTCTCTAAAAAGGGGAAATGGGCCGTTAATTATTAGGGGATTACGGCATAGAATGACAATCAGTTGAGGTGGTAAAGGTAGTAAGGGTAAGGAGACAGGTATGCAAGCTGTAACGTTACACCAGAATGATGGCAATAAAATGGGGAAACAGGGTCAGGTTCAATTTGCAGAATTAGCAATGAATCAGGCGGCACAGGAATTAGATTGTCCTTTGCTGGCCCGACCACTTTATCTTTACCGTACCAGCAACGAATTAAACACCGAGAAATTGGCAGCCTGGCTTGGGTTGAGTGAGGTTGAAGATTTACACCGACTCGCAATGTGTCTCACTCCGCGTCCCGGCGGTCTTGCTCCTTACTGGGATGAAGCTTTCGCCGAACTATCGGTAAAATTTCCGACCTTGC
This sequence comes from Chloroflexia bacterium, assembly GCA_038209275.1. Taxonomy (GTDB): domain Bacteria; phylum Chloroflexota; class Chloroflexia; order Chloroheliales; family Chloroheliaceae; genus L227-5C. Next base: position 5,454 of record JBBQXW010000335.1, read on the forward strand.
GTTGTGTCCGTCTCCAAATGGTTATTGCCGCTACCTGCCCAACCCGGAAGATAGCTTCTAGTTTCTAGTTTCTGGTTTCTAGTTTCTGGTTTCTGGTTCGGATTTTGGTCTAAAAGCAGCTTCCTACTTTAGAAAGTACTATCAAGTTTCGCCAGATGAAACTAGAAACTAAAAACTAGAAACTAACCGAATAACCTGCTGAATGTAGACCGCCGGGTTGTTGCGGTCAGCGCTGGGCGCGTACACTGGGATGATTTGCTCCAGCGTTTTTAAATTCCACTGAGTAATATACAGGTCTTTAATAAGTTTGAACCAATCTTCCGCTCCGGCTTCCCAGCTGGAATAACGCCGAAAAGAGCCGTTGCCGGAGGTCTGGTAACATTCGTAGCCGGAAGTACAGCGAATGTTGCCGATAGATTTGGTAACGGCAGCCACGCCTTGTGTGCCAGCGCCGCTTTCGTGAATAAAAAAAGCCAGCGCAAAGGCCGGGTCTATTCCGTAACGCACTCCTAGCTCATAAATCGCCTGACCCGTACCTACGGCGGGCGAACGATATTGCTGCAACACCGCATTGATACGCTCGGCACTGATACTAGGGCTACGCAAAAGTGCATTAGGGCCGGAAGCCGCCGGAACAGGCGCGGATACCTTCGATTGGGCCGGGGCAAGGCTGGTGTTTTCAAACGGATAAACCTGTTCGCCACCGTCCGTTTTGGGCAAAATCGAGAGCGCATTTATAAACAGCCAGCTACACACGAATAAACCAAGCGCTGACAGGAGCAGCCAGCGTTTGGGCAACAAACGCCACCTGTCGGATATTTTATCGAGCAGTGCAAAACGGGCAACCCGGCGCGGGCGCAAGGTTTCGTGGTAGCTATAGGCGTACTGGTAAACAGGTTCTAATTCTTCCTCAAAATAATCTTCTTTAGAATAATCGGAGTAATCAAAGTCTCGTTTTCGAGCCAGTGCGCCACTCATTTTTCGCCCCCGTTTTTCAGTTTGAGTCGGCCTCTTTCTTCACCAGTAATGGGCCGAAAGGTGCTGTTCTCATTGATATAAATCACTAACTGATTATCTACGCTCAAAAGCATATCCACGTGATTATCGCCGTTCACGTCTTCAAAGCGCAGCTTGACCGGGACGAGTTCGCTTTCTTTGCCGAACAAACGCGGGCCTGGAAAAACGCGAGTTTTGCTGACATCACCGCCGGGATACTCAATCACGGTAATCTGGCGATTATTATTCTGGGCGATAAAGTGGCTGGGCGTGCCGTCCTGCTCGTTGTGTCCGACAAACTGATCTAGTTGCATGGTGCGGGGTCGTCCGTAGGCCAAATCGTCCTGCCAGGTTTGCCAGGCTTTCAGGCCAGTAGAAATGAGCAGGTAGGCCAGGAAACATGCTAATACTACTCCCAACGCTATCGCCGCCAGCTTTAATTTACCCATGCTCAACCAGTCCAGGCTTACATCGGGACGGGGTTGTGGTTGTGGGCGAGTTTGCGGGCGCAAGGTTGGGACGGGCGCAGTTGGTGGCCTTCGTATACCTGGGACGGGCAGAGCAGCCGGCTGGGGATTGGGCATAGGCAGAGTGGCGCGGCGCGGCGGCATGTTCGGCAAAGGCGGTGGCGGGATGGGTACAGGCAGCGCCGCCGCATCTTCGCCCATCACTTTATATGAAGGCGGTACGTTGGCACGAGACCGTCGAGTAACCTGTTCAGTTTTATTTGGCTCATCCTCAAAAAAATCAAAATCTGGCGCAGTATTAAAGTCACGCATCTCCGCCGCGCTCCTTCCTGGGGCAGTAAATCTCTTAACCCAAAGTTCGTAAGACCAAAAGAATGTACTGGTAATTTTAGAACAAAGGTACTATAAAGTCAAGCGTTTTCGAACTGAAAAAGACTGAAATATGCCTGAAAATGAACCCAATTTAGCCTATTGAAATATTAGAACAGGAACACAGATGAACGCAGATTAGCACAGATAAACACAGATGATTATTAAATAGAGGAGGGAGGGTAACGGGAAAAAAGCGGGCCGTAGCTTGCCCGCTATGTAACGGTATTGGTTAACAAAAGAAAAGATAAGGAGACTTTCTAAGGAACGAGGACGGAGGGACGAGAACGGAGGAAACCTTTAGAACAAAGGAGCATTTTCTCCGCCGTCCTCCGTCCTCATCTCTTCGTCCTTCTACTAGACCCATCCTTTCTGGCGAAGGATTTGCTTGCCGAGTAGACCGAGTAGTACTTCGTATTTTGTGCCTTTGTTTTCGGGATGGTACTCGAAGCGGTTACGCTCGAAATACTGCACCGTGTAGACCTTGCCGTCGTCCGGGTTTTGCTCCTGGAACTGTTCGCTAATCGGGAAGCCGAAGATTGCCAGACCGCCGTTGCCCCACCAGTAAGTCGCGAACGGGCCAGTTAGCGAATGACCAGTTTCCGGGAAATAGGTATTTTCGCGGGTCGAGGCGAAAGGCGTAGTTTTAGGGAAACTCCGGCCCTGGGTTAGCTGG
>JBBQXW010000336.1:0-7843 GCA_038209275.1 Chloroflexia bacterium
AAGGGTAGTACGACCATCTTTTCGACTAAAATTAGTAAAATGGGCCTGAGTATTTAGGAATTCAAACTTAGCCCTTTGATTTATGTCAAGCTGTCCATATTCATCATCATCATGATTTAAACCATGACATGAAGAAGGCTCTTGGAAGGACTTAACTTGTACTTCCGAAAGAGCTTCCAGTTCTGACGTACCTTCTGGGAGAGGCTCTAAGTCCTTCCAAGTCCTTCCTGACATCTGATATTGTCCCTGCGGGGGAGTTATGTCAGTATTTTCGTCAGGATAAGTGCTTCCCGCAATGCTGGTGGTGTGATTATGTCCTTCCTCATTCTTACTCTCAATTTTGGTAATTTGAAAGTTTTGGTCGCTATCTTCAAAAGGATTGAAAGAAGGCATCGGCGAAAAATGACTTTCCACCAACTTTACTACCCCCGGTGTTAGCCGATAGAAATGGGTTGTTTCCTGAATGGAACGGGAGTGCCAGTAACCATAATTTTGAGCGTCGATTTGATAGCTAAAATCGGCACAATCACGTTTGAGTAACTCGAATTCTTTTCGAGTGATAATGCCGCTACTGACCTGACCTATTTGTATAAGGCCGATTTGCTCAAGTTCATTTAGACTGGCTTTTAAATGTTCGGCTCGTATTTTTAATTCATAGGCAAAACGGTCAAAGGCGAGTGTCATCCACTCCCCTTGCCGAGCGTTAGTAGAATTAAACAACGGAAACTGGCACCAGGCAATAATAAAAGCTAAGGCCAGGGTGCTACTAAATTGCCATTCACTTTTAAGGGGCCGGGAAGCACATTTTTCTATAATTTGTTCCGCTATGGCAAAATAGGTTGAGTTAGCATAATTATAACCACTGCCGATTTTTTTATTGCCTGTTTTATTACTATTATTATGCTGATAACCAGCCTCTCCTGATACATTTGATAGCCCTTTAGATTTATTGCTAGCGGTAGTAAGGTTAGCGTTAACCCCAGCTACCGGAGCATAGGGTAACATACTGGGAAGCGGAAATTGATAAGCAAATGTGGTGTCGGCTGATGAAGGCATCAAGTTTGGAGCAGGACGCAATTGCGAATTTTCTTCCTCATATCCCTTATAAGCAGGTGAAATATCGCCAGAGTTTTGCGGTACTTTAATAGCTTTCGCTTCAGTAGCTACAGGATGGCTATTATTTGAATTAGCGTTAGCAGTTGTTGGCGGCATTACCCATTCGCCAGTAGTTTCAAAGATGTAAAATAACCAGGCCCATAGTACAGGCGGTGGGGGTAATAAAAAATTACCGCTTGCTGCATTTGATGGGGTAGCGTTAACAATATTTGGGGTGAAAGGTAATACACTATGCACATTTGATGCCCTGTTATTAGCAGGGTTAGTAAGAGGAGGGTTAGCTGCTATCCCCTTATCTTTGTCACGCTGATTTTCATCTTTAATATTCTTAGAAGAATATGACATAAGCAAATCCCTATAGCCCTTGACATGGGAATCTTCTTATGTTATCTTCTCTTTAGGAGTTGTTGGTAACAACTCAAAAGAAGGCAAAAGAAAACAGTCCCAGCTTGGGGCAATTTCTACTGAAAATCCCAGAGGTTTGGTCGCCGGTTGGGATTTTCGCCGTTTATAAGCTTTTTAGCTTGTCACCTTAATTTCTATCTAATAGCTTTTCTTACTTTCTCTGTTTTATACCCACAAATTGTTTTCACGAAAACAATTCTTGCCTGTCCTTAAGCTAATTTCTAGAAAGATTTGTGCCTTAATTTTATTTCTTCTAGCAGTTCATTGATATTTGCCAGAATTTCCTGCTCCTGGTTTGATATGGTTTGCCGCTCCGCCAGAGTATTCAGGTAACTACGTAAAGTACGTAGAACCGTATTTAATTTGCTGTTACCTACTCGTGCTAATACCGCTTCATCGTCCAGGTTTTCTTTAATTTTCTTTGGATTACTCGTTCGAGAGGCTAGGTCATTTTCCTCGATAGAAAGAGAATTTTCCCTGAGCAAATTTTTAGTTGATTGAGAAGTCAGTTCATACTTATTTTTGGCTGAGTCAGTTTCAAATTCGGCTAGATCTTCTTCACTCTGCTCAACAGAGGTTGCAGCCCCGTTTAAATAGGTGGTTAAGTGACCTTGCCCTGCCTGGTTTGTTCCCTCTTTTCCCGATTTATTCTCGGTTTCAGGCTTTGCTGTTTGAGATTGGGTCAGGTAGCCTGGTAAATCATCGGCGGTTAATTTATTATTTATAAGGAGACTGATAATTTCAGTTCTTTTGAACTGATCCTTTATTTTAATCAGGGTAGAGACTGCTCTTAAACTGTCTGGTTTAGCTATTACCAGTTCTTGAATATCCTGGGGAGCGCGAGCCACCCTTAACCTATTTTCTACATAACCCCGGTTTTTGCCAATCTCACGTGCAATTTGTTCATGGGTATAGCCCATCTCCTCTGACATCAGCAGGAAAATTTTACCTTCTTCAAGGGGCGTTAAATCTTCGCGTTGAATATTTTCGGTAATTGCCAGACTGACCATCTCTTCATTAGAAAGTTCTTTAATTACTACTGGCAGCGTTTTAAGACCGGCTACTCGGGCGGCTTCTCTGCGACGATGTCCGGCAGTTAGCTGGTAACGGGGGGCTTCTTTTGACTCACTATCAGGATGGGGACGGGCTACCAGTACCCCTTGAAATCCCTGGGTCTTGATCACCTGCGCGAGTTCCTGAAGCCCTGCTTCTTCTATTGTCAGGCGTGGTTGATAAGGATTATCCTGAAGCCGCTCTATTTCAATAGACTGAGCCTGTTCCAAATCCGAAACACTGGCAGAGAAGATGCCCGAAAGTGGCTGACGGCGCGGAAAGACGGTAGGCACATCACTGGCTACAGAAGCATCATTAGCAGTTGTTGCCGTACCTAAAAAATCTAAATTTACTTGTTTCGATTTTCTTGCCAAATTATGCCTCTAACCTTCTACTGCTACTAGCTCTCAGTCTACTCCGACTTTTTTAATAGTGATTTAGTTATGTCAAGTAACTAATTTGAATTTGGAAAAATAAAACTAGCTACTTGTGTTGTAAATTCACATCCTAACTTTAACGTCGTTGATTTTCGGTGAATGCCGCTAACCGTCCTCCCTGGGAAAGTTGCTCAATACTCGTGAGCATTTCGATGCGATCAAATCCTGGCCCACCAACAACTTTTAGAATCTCGGCTAGTAACTGTCGGTATGCTTCGGTTTGTTCACTACGTGGACTGATAGTAGCCATGACGGTACGCTGGTTGGCGGCATCTGCAAATAGAGTGCTGCGTTTGATAACAGTATTAAAAGCACGAATACCGCGCTGACCTAAAGCCTGACGTAAGGCTTCTCCCATTGCCTTTGAAGCGTTAGTCATCTGCACCATTTGAGCGGCAGCCCCGGCGATTTGCAAGCGTGGGTTGCCTTCCGCCCTGGCTTCATCAATCCGTTCTAAAAGTAGCTGCATCCCTTTGACCGAAAGCATTTCAAGTTGGGTTGGAATAACCACATAATCAGCCGCATATAGCGCATTGACCGTCAGACTATTTAAACTTGGGCCAGAATCGAGTAGAATATAGTCGTAGTCCTGGCGAATACGCTTTATAACGCTGGCAAGACGAGTTCCCCAGGTTGGTTTGCTACTAAGTTCTCGGTCAGCGTTACTGGCAATAATATTGTTAGGGGCCAAATCTGGGCCAAAAGAAGTTTTAACGATGGCTTTACTTACATCAAAATCGCGCTCACCAATCATAGCATCGTAGATAGTGGCTACCAGTGTTTCTGGGTTATGACCTAACGTAAAGGTCAGATGGCCCTGTGGGTCAAGGTCAATTAACAATACTCGCATGCCCATCTGCCACAGTAATACACCGGTGTTAGCAGTAGCCGTAGTTTTACCTACTCCACCTTTCTGGTTGGCGAAGGTAATGACGATAGCACCATCTTCTTTGGTGCGACCACTGCCAGCAATAAAAGCTTCCAGGTCAGCCTCACTTACCCGGTAATGACCCCCCACAGTGGCGGTAGCAGGTAAAAGTCCTTCTCGAATATAACGGGCTACTGTCCCGGTATCCACTCCTAATTTTTGAGCCGCCTCGGCTGTTTTAAGCATCTTACCCGTATTCGCCATATCAACTCCTAGTCAGCTTTAAATGAGTTACACGATTTCCTCTAAGGATAGCATAAAGTCGCACAAGTTGTCAATAGGTTTTATATCAGATTCACAAAATTGACATAACTAATTTTAATATCACATTTTCAGGTTATTTTGGATCTTTTTGCGACAAGGCGGAGCATTTGTATTAGAATTGTTTTCGCGAAAACAATTCTAATACTATTTGATAACTTCTTAAAGACAAAGCCAGCGATTGTTCAAATTGTTTTCGCGAAAACAATTTGAACAATCGCTGGCTTTGTCTTTTTAGCGTCAGTATTGGGCTATAATTTGGCTTTCTCAGCTCAAAATGCAAAGACCTGGTAAAATTAGCTAGTGTTTCACGTGAAAGTTTTATAAAGATCATACTCTCTAGTTGAAGTTAGGATAGTCCGTTTTTCTTTTGCAATAATTGGTATCTGTAAACTTTGCCGTCACAAGCAGCGGATATTAGCAGATTTTAGCTAAGGCATTTATTAAGTTTACATAACTTTATATTGTAATGGATGAAAAATATATTGATAAAGATTCAACCATCATGGCGTAATCATGGCGTAATTAAAGGTTCATGGCGTAATTAATCTGGTATAATTGGTGTAATTAAAGGTTCATGGCGTAATTAATCTAATTTGATGGCGTATTTGCAGCGCTGTGGAAAAGATGGTTGATTTAACTTGAACAGGTATTTTGTGAGCAATTTTAGCTATTTGGTATTAGCGAACGCAAAAAAAACCGTACAACGATAGAGAAAGAGGTTTTCTGAATGGATATAGCAGAACTGAGGGCTTTGGTAGAAGCCGGAGAAACCTCTACCGTTGAATTTAAGCTATCGCCGCCTCGTTATGCGGAACTGGCTGAACGTATTTGTGCCTTTGCCAATGCTTCGGGCGGGATTATTATTTTTGGAGTACAGGATGTAACCTGGAAAGTAGTCGGCCTCAAAGATATTTCTCGCGCCAGAGATATTATGTTGCAGGCCGCCCGGCATTGCAAGCCAACGGTTGAGTTTGAGCCTACCGACCCGGAAGTGTTCAATTTGGATGGCAAGTTACTTATGGTGGCCCAAATTCCGGCTAATAGCGGCATTTTACATCAGGCCGGTGGGGTTTACTGGATGCGGCGTGGCACGCATAGTGTCCCACTTGAGTTGGATGAAATTGAGCAATTTCTTTACCGACGTGGTTCGCTGGTCTGGGAAACGCGCCCGGTGGAACGAGCTAGATTATCAGACCTGGATATGGTGCTCGTTGAAAACTATTTGACCAATCGCTCCAAACGGGTTGCTATAACTACGTTAAATGTAGAGGGTCGTAGTAATCTGGAAGAATTACTGATAAATCTGGAATGTGCTGCTCGGATAAAGAACCAGCAAGGCCAGGAGGTAATTTGCCCTACCAACGCAGGTTTGATGCTTTTTGGAAAACACCCACAAAATTTTTTAATCCAGGCCGAAGCAATTTGTACCCTTTATCCCGATGAACTGGGGTTGCGTCGCTATGCTGATCGTCGAATCCTCCATGGTACTATCCCGCAGCAGGTGGATCAGGCCGAAACTTTTTTCAGACAATTTATCCCGGTGGCTGGGCGGGTAGATGGTTTTCACATGCGGGATGAGCCGGATTATCCGATAGAGGCTTTGAGGGAGGCGGTGGTGAACGCGCTGGTACACCGTGACTATAGCCTGAAAGGTGAGGCGGTCAGAATATTTTATTATGCGGATCGGATTGAAATTCATAGCCCTGGCTTGCTGCTGCCGGATATAAGTTTGGAAGCTTTGAAAGAAGGACGAGTACGTTCCCGGCCACGTAACCCGGTAATTGCCAGCGTGCTACGTGATTTTCCGGGAGGCTACATGGAACGGCTGGGGACTGGTATCCGATTTATGATAGCGCAAATGCTCGAATATGGTCTTCCGGCTCCCGATTTCAGGGAGATGAACGAATTTATAGTCACCTTTCAGAAGGCTAAAACTACCGCCCGGTCGGTGCCAACTTCTGGTGGTCAAAGCCCAATAAGCGAAAGAAAACCTGATGTTGATGAGCCACTTCCAATTCCAGCTATCCCCGAAAAGCCTCTATCCGCTCCGCAAAATCTCGATATACTTAATCGAAAGCGGAGACAGGAGCTAGGCTTCATCTATATTCGGGAACACGGCGCGATTACCAACTTGCAATATCGGGCGCTCACCGGGGCTTCCGCCAATACCGCTTTGCGTGACCTGGAAGAACTGGTTGAGCAAGGCTCATTGAGGCGGATTGGTAAACGGCGGGCCAGTCGCTACGAGTTACCGCAGTAATATCTATTATTTTAGCTAAATCTATGTTATCCTATTAGTGAGATTAAAATTTGTTTTCTGAACAGCGGTGCAAATATTTTTTAGTAAGGAGGACAGGGCGATACCCGATACAAACCAGCCTGATAACGCGATACCTGAGCCAGAATTTTCCAGCCAGCTAGACTTGCTTGAGTTTAGCCAGAAGTTGCTGGAATGTTCTACTTTACATAACAAAGACAAGCGGATGCAAGTGATTGGGTTGTTGCCTCACGCGATTAGCGTGCGGATTGATCACGCTGATAATTCGCTCTCGCACGTATACAACATGGTGACGACCTGCCATAATTTTGGGCAGGGGTTAACGCAACTATTGGAAGCGGTCTATTCGCTGGAAGGCGATAGCAAGGGCTGGCAAGCGGTGGTGGCTTATTTGCAGCAGGTTGCGCCCGGCTGGAAGTCGCCAGCTAGACCCACCGAGGAAGCCGGAGCGGAATTGGCTAAAACAGAGTTTGAAAAAGCGCAGGCAGGGCCGCCTAACAAGCCTGATATTGTTCAAAATCAGAGTGCCGAAGGGCAAAACGCGCTCATCGAGGATAGCGAGCAAGGGCTTCGTGGCGCGGTGAACGCCAGCGTTACCCAGGAGCAGAAAGCCAAAGATGGTGGGCAAATCAAGAATTCTAAACAGAATGTAGATTTTAAGTAAGAGGCTAACGTGGTAGAGCAGTGGTAGGCGCGCTCGGCACTTAAGGCCGAGCTACATAGCGTAAGTCCACTAAAGGGACTGCAACACCTCGGTAGTTGAAGTATTTACCCGCCCTTTCAGTGGGCTTTAGCAAATGAGCCTGTTGGTCGCCGCTAAATTTGGCGGCGGTTTGAAGCATTTAGCAGCCCCTTCAGTGGGCTTTGGCTACGTAGCTCGGCCTTGAGTGCCGAGCGCGTTTGCCCAGGCCCACAATTTCGGGCTTAACTCCTTAGCTGGTAAGAATTGATATTAATCTTAAGGGAAGCAACTTCTATGGTTCATACATTGGTTGTAAAAGACCCGCTGGATAGTTTTACCGACCGGGAGCAAATACTGGCGGTGTTCGAGCAGATGGTGGCCCAGGCCCAGGCGGGGCGGCTGCGAGTGCTGGCGATTAAGGGCAATAGCGGTACGGGCAAGACTTTGCTGACGCGCTATCTGGGAAAGCTGGTTAGCCCTCGCAAGGGCTGGCAGAGCGGGCTTATCAGCCTGAACCAGTTGAGTGCGCCCGATTTTCGCAGCCTGCTATCGGCGCTGGAAGATGCTTTGCGCCCGGTGGTATCGCGGGAGAGTTTGCGCGACTATCGCCAGCGCCGCGACCAGTTCCAGCATAGTTTTGACGAGTACCGGGCCAATATTGTTATCAACCAGAGAGTAGA
>JBBQXW010000337.1:0-7805 GCA_038209275.1 Chloroflexia bacterium
GGGCGGGGCTTGTATCTGAACTCCACCGCAACTCAGCATACTTTTGCAAGCGTGCTGCTTTGGCTTCATTGTTCGACACATCAAGGGCAACTGACAACTGCCCGGTGTTTATCCAGTCTTGCCGGATAAACAGCGTCCTTAAACTGATATTTCTAGCACCGACTAAATCGGCATGTAGGTTATGTTGACAAACTTGACAGATAAACAAAAGCCCTTTGGCGGGACGATTATCTTTACTGGTGTAACCACACTTAGGGCAACCCTGGCTGGTATAGTTGGCTTCCACCTTGATAGCCATACTACCCGCAAGAGTGGCCTTATACGCTATCAGACGGTGCAATTCACCAAAGCTCCATTTGGAAGTAATACGGTTAGCCCGTCGTTGCTTCTTACTGGCTCTTTTTCCAATCTTCCTTTTGCCTTTGGTTCTATCTCTAATATTTGTCAATTCTTCCAAACCGATAATACTGTTTGGATACTTAGCTACAATTTGCTTGGAAATACAGTGGTTAGCATCCAGCTTAAACCGTCTTTCTCGCCCACTGATGGCTACCAGTTTACGCCTGGCCGAGCGAGTGCCTTTTTGCTGAAGCTTTTTTGTGAGTCTGGCATAATGATTAGCTCTGTGTCTAACCGTCTTGCCACTGAAAAACCTGGTATGGTTGGTAGTATCGGTGGTTACTGCCAGATAGCGCAGTCCCACGTCTACCCCGACCACATTCTTATGAGTTTCGGGGGTTGGGTCAGCTACTTCGATTTCAAGACTAACCAACAAGTAGAATTGCTTTTTGGGCTTGTTGTACCACAGTTTAGCCCCCAGAATAGCCGCACCATGCTTGATAAGTTCAAGGTGCGCCTTGTAGCCCTCATAGCTGAGGGTCAGCCTACCATCCAAAGTAAGGATGCTAACCTTTTGCTCAGTCTTAAAGCCATAGTCATGCCCCAACTGATAGGTCAGGGTTGGGTTAACAAACTTTGGAGCTTTATCCAATCCCTTGTAGCGTTTCTTGGTCAGGCCCGCTTTACGCAAAGCCGAGTTTTGTTTAACTTTAGTCCACAGCCCTTTGTAGGTTGCCCCAACCTGACGACAAACGCTACAGGCCATTTGAGCGCCAATCTTAAACTTAGCGCGCATATGCTGATAAGTGCCTCTTTGAATAGCTTGCTGATTACTCATTTTGTTATTCTCAAAGGCATACTGACTGGCAAAGTTGAGAGCATCGCGATAAGCCAGTCCAGTCTTACGCAAAAGGATGTGTTGCTGTGGGGTAGTATTAAGTTTAAGTTTAGCGGTTATGATTTGTTTCATAGCTTTATTATATCACCAAAAGCTATGAGTGTCAAATATATAGGTGGCGTAGCCACTAACCCCATAGCTAAAGCAAGGGGCATCGTTAAGGATTTAAGGTGACTGAGACACAGGTGGCACTGGCGAAACTGCCGCCCGGCACGCCGCCCATACGAGTAGCCCTGATTAGCGATATTCACATGGAACACTGGACGCGCCGCGACTCGGAGACCATCCGCCAACTGGCTGAAATCAAGCCCGACCTGATTGTCATTGCGGGCGACCATATCAATATTGATTATTACCAGCCGCAGACTTATGACGAACTCAAACGCTTTTTTGCCGCCGTTTCGCCTTACGCCAGATATGGTACTTATGCGGTAGCCGGTAGCGTGGATGGCTACGATTTACCGGGTTTGCTCGAAGGTACTAACGTAAAATTGCTCGACGATGCCTATACTTCAGTGAATGTGAACGGCACGAACATTTATCTGGTGGGTATTCGTAGCCGTTTATCGGAGAGCGACACTTTTGTGCTGCAAGATGTGCAACAGACTATTCCTGCCGATGCCCTCATAATGTTGCTTTATCATTATCCCGACCTTGCGCCCGAAGCCGCTGCCGAAAACTATGATTTTTATTTTGCCGGGCATACGCACGGCGGTCAGATTGCCTTGCCCTTCTTCGGTGCGGTTTTCACCGCCAGTAAATATGGGCGCACCTACGCCGCCGGATTATATAGTTTGGGCGGAGCAGCCAATACCCAAATGTATGTTACACGTGGGCTGGGTCTGGAAGGCGGCAACATGCCCCGCGCTCGGCTTTTCGCCCGTCCCGAAATTTCGGTAATTACTTTTGTGCCGACACAGACGAAACGCTAATCTTTACTATTCGCTGGAGTGCCTAAAACCGCCGAGGTAGGGGCGAATCGCATACGCCCTGTGGCCTTGCGTCAGGTCAAATGGGCGTATGCGATTCGCCCCTACGCAATTTACCTCTGCCAATTTAGGCACTCCTCTATGCGCCGACCTGCTGCAAAACCCAACCGTTGCCGTCCGGGTCGTTAAACGTGGCGAACTGTCCCCAGGGTTGGGCATCAATCGGCGAGATGGTAACGCCTTTGGCCTCCAACTCGGCCCGCGTTTCAACCAGGCTATCGGTGTTCAGCACCATGCCCTGCGCGCTACCCGGCGACATATTCTCGAACCAGGTAACGAGCGTGATAGAAGTTTCTGCCCCTGGCAAACCCAGTTGTACCCAGCGTTGCTCCGGCCCCATCGGATTATCGGCGATAAGCTCGAAGCCCAATTTTTCCATATAAAAAGCCTGGGCTGCCTTCTGGTTGGCTACCGGGATGGATATAACCGCAATGCGATTAATGCTCATAGATTTTCTCCTTTTGAATAATTTAGCTACTAGAAATTATGTGCTAAACCCCGCCTATTGTCAAGAGACAGTTTAAGCATGGGTGAGCGTCAGGGTTTTGCACCAGGGTCAAGTCAACCCGGACGTGAACGTCCGGGCTAAAAATAAATGAGCCGGAATTTTTAGCAAAAAACTGACGCTCACCCTTTGAGCATTAAGCAAGCATGATGCCCGGATTGAATTCAAATTTCTGGCCCTGAAGAGCCGGGCTAAAAACTAAATTAGCCTGTTTTTAGCCCGGCTCTTCAGGGCCGGATTCGGATTTAGCTACTTCTTTTTTGCCGGGGATGACGGACACGACCCGTGCCAGTCAGAAGCATCTCGGTATTTTTAAATGGTTCGCCCACCCTTAAACCATCTTTAGTATTAATAAGGTATTCGCGCACCTGATTGTCGTAATCGCTATCGCGCATTTCCAGAATAGAAATCGTGTTTTTTAGTTTGCTCTCGATTTCAACTGTATACGATAACAAAATGGTGTCGGCAATTATAGAAATAGGGCGTTCGGGTACAATAAAAGTGTCGCCGGTAATTCGGTTGTTTTCAAGCGTACCGATTGTAGTAATTTTGCGGTTGCGTAAGTAGTTAGTGAGGGTGGCCCAGAAAAATTGTAGACCGTCACGCTGAAAACTGAGTGCTTCCAGGTCGCTAAGAGCGTCAATCAGGAGGCGGCTCGGTTTATGTTCTTCAATTGCATTGAGTAATTGCCCCACTACTTCGTCCAGGCTGCGCTCGGCAGCCAATGCCCAGATGATTTTCAAAGTGCCGTCTTCAAGATAAGGTTTCATGTCGAAGCCAAGCCTGGCCGATTTGGTGCAAATACGCTCGGTGGAATGGTGGAAGCTAAGAGCCAGGGTGCGCTCGTTCTGGCGCGCTCCCTCATAAATGAAGTGCAAGCCAGTCAGGGTTTTCCCACTGCCGGGCGTACCCAGGTGAATATTAATACTGCCCACAGGTAAGCCGCCCTGCAACATCTGGTCGAGACCGGCAATGCCAAAAGCATGACGCTCAGGGCCGGGCGAAGGCGGCGGGTCATCTTTCTCGTTGGATAGCAATGCCTCGATGCGCGGATACACTACTATCCCATTTGCAGCAATATCAAAAAAGTGCTGTCCCGTCAGGGCGGGAGTAGCCCGCGCCTTTAACACTTCGAGCGTTCGCAGATGGCGCATGTGGAAGGATTGATTATTGAGGCGGATAATAGTATCGGCGATAGCATATTCCGGGGCGTTCTGTGGCGGCAACTCATCATCAACTATCAATAATACGGTACAACTCAAGGCCGATAAATGAGCATTGAGGTCAAATAGCACTTTACGCAATTCTCCCCGCGAAATCGCAAAATCGCGGAGCGAACTTACTCCATCAATAATAACCAGTTTGGCTTTATATTTGAGAATAGCCGAACGGCAGGCCGGAATAAGGTTAGCAATACCGCCAGTAGCAATTTCGTGATAGAAACTCAAATAATGAAGGCGGGTACCAACCAGCTTTTCATCGTAGAAACTGAAACCGTTTAGATTAGAAATTAGCTTTTCGTGGCTCTCCGAAAGAATAGTGAGGTAGAGTACGTTGTTGCCTAATGCGGCCTGGTAATAGGCTACTTGCTGAGTCAGGACTGTTTTGCCCGTACCAGAAGCCCCTCCAATAAGGTGAGTGGCCCGGCCCAGCAGTCCGCCAGTCATGATAATATCCAGCCCGGCTATCCCCGTACTTACTCGTTGCAATACGGGATTTTCTGGCGCTGCTTCTGGCTTGTTTAGCTCTGCCATCTTTCATTCCCTTGTCTAATCGAATCCGTTTTAAGCCCTTGCTCAGGGTATTATACGCTATTTTGCGGAGAGTAACTGCTAACGGATTTAATCAGCAAGATTCGGGCCGCCTCATCAGGAATTAAAGCTGAAATTGGACTTAATTCCATTATTTTGTTTTGAATTAAAATGCGGTATTGCTGTCGAAATTTTAGGTGGTTTCATTGAATAATTCTCTACTTCCAACAACCTGGGCAGCTTACTTTTGGCTATTTCCGCCACGATTTTTTCCAGGACTTCAATCTCAAACGGTTTTTTAACAAAAGCATCGGCTTCCCGCGCCATATATTGTGGCGTAGCCGCACTCAGCAAAATCGTTGGTATATCTTTAGTTTTTGGGTCGTCGCGCAAAGCTTTTACTAACTCAACTCCCGACATATGCGGCATCATAATATCCGAAACTACTAAATCAGGTTGACGCTGCCGAGCCATTTCTAAGGCCTCTTTACCATCGTAAGCCTGGATTACGTCATAATTATCTTTTAATATTTCAGCCATTAAGTCACAAAGGCTTTGTTCATCATCTACTACCAGTATCAACATTTTGTTTACCTGCTACTCCCTGCTCACTCATTGCAAACCTACTCTACCTAATTTATATCTACTTAGCTATAGGCATAATAAGGGCCACGCTTCCAGGTTTTAATCTAATTTTTATAATTTGGTCTTATTTTGAGGCTTACAGCGAACAATCTTTTTTTTCTACGAAAACTGGCTATAATAGAAACAGTTGAACTAAGAACCTATCCCGGTAGGCAGGGCGGTTGCAAAGTCGCAAAAATCCATTGGCGGAGCAATGTCCTACAAAAGATTTGAGGCCAGCGAAAATCCATTGGCGGAGCAATGTCCTACGAATTTGGGACTTTGCAACCGCCCTGTCCCGGTAGGGGTTTGAAGGGGCAAACCCTGAACTTGGGCGCAATGAATTTCGCCCCTACTGGGATAGGCTCTAAATCGAGTAACATTAGTAGCAGTGTTAGTGAGTAAGGTAGGCCATGTGGAAGAAACACCCAATAGCGCACTTTGTACTTGGCTTGGCGCTCACGGTATTTTTGGGTCTGGCCCTGGTAGTGGCAATTCCGTTTGGCTATGATTTTTGGGCCGATAGCCAGCAACCGCCGGTTCTGACCGAAGGCAGCGTCAGTAGTAAGCCAATTAGCCAGCCCCGTACCGGCATGGGACGGTTTGTGGTGCGTACCGCCACTAACCAGGAATACCCCTTTGAAATTGGGCCGCGTCTGCTCGATGGCGTTAAGCCGGGCGATAAGCTAAAAATTTATCATTCGCCGCGCTTTTTTCATGTCTATTCAATTCAATCGGCTACTACCGGCATGACTTTAGTTCAAGATTTTTATGACCCAAACGAGCTTTACCAGCAGTGGCAAGCGCCGATTATCTGGCTGGTGGTCGGTATCGGGCTGGGCTGTGTGGGGACGCTGATTTATAGTCTGATAGCGCTGGGCGATTGGTTTGTCCCGGTACGCCGGATACGCGGAGCGCTGGTAGCCAGGGTCGAGCAAGCCGATAATAGTGCTGCCGGGTATGCTCTGGTGTTGCGGAGTGGTGGCAAACCCGGCGCTCGGCGCGAGACTTGCCGCTTTCAGGTTAATCAAACTAATTTTTTGGCAACCGACCAGGCCGATTACTTGGAACTGGACTACACGCCTGTTTTTAAATATGTGCGGCGCTTACGTATTTTAAGCGCCGGCGATTTTGAGTCGGGTGAACTCCCGGCTTTTGATGAAAGCGGTGCAATTGGGATTCGCTACCTACCGGGCTGGCACTTCAAAACTTCGCTGGGTATCGAGCTAATTTCGGCGATTTTTCTATTCTGTTCGGCGGGCTTTGCGCTTATCAATTGGTTGCCTATCGGGTTTAATGGCAATCCTGGCCCGCAGCTATACGAGCGCTTTATTTTGCTGGTGCTGGCCCTGAGCGCGTTTGTGATTGCCTTTTTGCCGATGAGCAGTTTTCTACGTAAGCTCCACGATTTAAAAGCGCCCAAGCGGGTGACGGTTGGCCCGGTACTGAGCAAGTGGCGAGTGACTGGCGGCAATAATGATACCCGCCGTCAGATTGTAGTAGCCGACGGCGGGTTGCAGGCTGGCAGCGAAGGAGTACGCAAGTTTGATGTCACTGGTCTGCTGTTCGATGAATTAAAGGTTGGCGATATTGTCGAAATCGAGCATAGCCCGCGCCTGCGCTATATTTTCCGGCTCGAAGTAACCGGACACCAGGAATTTCTAAAAGCTTCCAATTAAAAGTAGTAGCGATTTCAATTGCTACTACTACAGGTCTTCCTAAAAAAACAGACCGATTGACTTGACAGTTAAAGCCTGGGTTCTTATACTATGTGACAAAGAAAACAAACTCTCGTTGATTAGATTTTGGATTAGAAAGAGGAGCCACTCGATGTTGAGTCATCGGCTTCGCCACAGCAACCAAATAACCCGCTTTTTGCCTCTCAGTTTTGTTGTTCCAACCGATTTTTTGAGTTTAACTTCAAATAGAAAACTTTAAACTGTAGACCCCTCAAAGGGGCGATGAAACAGATGCTTTTAAGCACTATTTTTTAGCGCCATCAAGGAAAGTGAGAGTGAAAACACATGATTTCTTTTCAACCGACTGACGACCAAAAGCTGGTAATGGAAACTATCCGGCGTTTTGTCAAAGAACGAGTGCAGCGCGTCCGCCACGATTCGGACGAGGGCCGGGCGCTTCCGGCGGAAGTAATTAACGAGGGCTGGGGTCTGGGTTTATCGGCGGGCTGGGTTCCCGAAGAATATGGCGGGCTGGGCGAAAAACACTCGGCTATCAGTGGTGCGCTTTACGCCGAAGAACTGGCTTATGGCGATTTATCGCTGGCTTTAACTTTGCTTGCACCTTCGCTGGTGGGTTTGCCAGTGCTGGAATACGGGACGGCGGAGCAGAAAGAGCGCTGGTTGCCGAAGCTGGTCGAGGATAAATTTACCCCGCTAACCGCCGCTCTGAGCGAACCGAACTGGAATTTTGACCCCAGCGCCCCCGGCACTACCGCCACCCGTGACGGCGATAGTTATGTATTGAACGGGCAGAAAGTGCTTGTGCCATTGGCGGCGGATGCCGAAGTAATTCTGGTTTATGCCAATGATGGCGGTACGACCCAGGCGTTCCTGGTGGAAAAAGGCACGGCAGGTCTGGTAGTGGGAGACCGCGAGAAAAATATGGGCTTGCAAGCCCTCCCCACTTATGAACTGAAGCTGGATAATTGCCGCGTTCCCGCCCGCGCCCGGTTGGGCGGC
>JBBQXW010000338.1:0-7789 GCA_038209275.1 Chloroflexia bacterium
CAAAATATTATTTTCGTTTGAAAACCGAAGGTTTAGAACAATTGCCCGACCCAAAAGAAGGCCGTCCGATTATTTTTCTGGCAAATCACGCTGGGCGCTGCTTGCCCGGGGAGGCTATTCTGCTCGATTATACCTTGAGCCGTTACTGGGTAGATGAGTTGGGCTTGCCGACCGAGGACAAACCGCGCTCGATGGCGGCGGCGGAACTATCCGACCATCCTTTACTTGTTCCTTTTCGACTGCACAACTGGTGGCGACGAGTAGGTTGTTTGGATGCTACCGCCCGCAATTTTCATACTCTTTTGAAAAAAGGCCGCTCGGTAATTATTTTCCCCGAAGGAATTGCCGGAATTGCCCGCGATTTCCGTGACCGCTACCAATTGCTACCTTTTTCCAGTTCGGTAGTGCGGATGGCAGACCGCCACGATGCCTGGTTGGTGCCGGTCTCGATTATCGGCTCGGAGCATTTTCATCCCTATGCCAATCGTAGCCGCTTCACCGATGCCATCGCCAAACGCTTGCGCCTGCCTTTTTTGCCACTCAGTCCTTTTACTTTCCTGTTGCCGCTTTGCCCCTGGATATTTTATATGGCCCTGCCCGCCCCGGTAACAATCGTAATCGGCGCGCCCTACCAACTAAAGGAAGATGTGAGCGATGAGGCCGGATGGGAAGCCGCTACCGAAAAATTGCGCCAGGAATGTCAGCACGAGCTAAACCAGGCCCGCGCCAAGCACGAAAAAGGCTGGAACTGGGTCGAGCTAGTGCGTTCGCTCCTCAGTGCGCCCGAACCGCTCTGGAAATTGCTTCCTTTCGGCTGGCCCTATCGTTTTATCAGCCACGCCCGCCGCAAAGCGTCTTACCTTTTCCCAAATACCCCTGCGCCCTGGCGTTTTCTGGTTCCCGTGCTAGGCTGGCTCAAGCCGGAAGCGCCCCAAACCGAAGAAGCACCAGCCCAGCTACCTGTAACCAATTTACGTCCAGTCGCTTCTATGCCTTTTTAAGAGCAATATCGTTCAAATAAGGCCGAAGTTACTGTGGGAGCGAGCTTCCGCTCGCGATTTCCGGCTGTCGCTCAAATCGCGAGCGGAAGCGAGCTCCCACAGAGGCTTATTTTAATACTACTGAGCTTAAACTGAATCAAAATCACAAATCGGGAGAAGAGTCGGAATCGGACGGGGGTTTGGAAAGCAGACGGCGGCGCATAAAAAAGCGATAGCCCAGCCAGGTCAGACCCACCAGCACCAGAATTACCAGGCCGATGCCGCTCAAAATAGATTCGACATTGCTAAAGCTGCGGGCCAGCAAATAGCCCAGCCCGCAGAAAATTATGTCCCACAACAGCACCGCCGGAAGCTGAAAAAGCATAAACTGGCGCAAAGGCATCCCCGCCGCTCCTGCCAGCAGCGCCACAAAGGGCCGGATGTAGCCAACCAGTTGCGAAATGAAAACCGAACGGCGACCATACTTGGTCAAAAATTCCGAGGCCCGAATTAAATATGGCTCGAACTTTGGATAAAAACGGCTGGCTTTAAGTAGACCTAGCGCACCCTTCCGTCCCAACCAATAGTTTGTCAGGTTGCCCAGCACCGCCCCAACCCAAAATGCGCCAACTATCAAAAGCCAGGAAAGTTGCCCGTTCACGCTGTAAATCAGGCCAATTAAAATAACCGTGCCGCCCGGCCAGATATAGCCCAACAGCACCACATACTCAATATAAGTCGCCACCAGAACAATCAGGTAGCCATAAGACAAATATTGGGCTTTTACCAAATCCAAAATTTCTGTCAAGCTATACACCAAAAAGTAATGAGTGATGAGTAGTTGAATTCTACTCATCACTCATCACTCATTACTCATTACTTAATTTCTTTTGACAGCAATCCTACCGTTTGTAAGCTTGCTGTGAATACTCGTCAGCATAAACTTCTACTCGAACTGGTTCTTGCTCGGCGGAGTCTTCCTGGTCATAGCCCCGGCTGAACATGGAGTAGGTTATTCCTAGCAAGCTATAGACGAAAAACAGCGGCTGCATCCAGTACGAAAACTCGTGCAGTGAGCCACCGAAACTCCAGCAGCCCCAAAATATACTGCCCCACAAAACTACGACTGCCATAACGAAGGTTGCGATTCTAATCAGAGCTGATTGTGAGATGTTCATAGTTCTTTTGCTTTTTCTTTCTTAATAAAATTCCAATTGTCCGAAGTAGCTATTTGGCTTTAATTTTGTAGTTGTTTAAGCTTATCGCTCTACAATCAGAGTTTAGCAGAAGAACATTGCGACATACATTACCTTAATATTAAATTATTATTACGATTCATCCATGTTGTACCTTTTTAGTTCAATTCTCTTTCAAAATATATTTATTTCTTAATAAGCGATGGCAGTACTGAGGCCATTTTTCGGTTCGGAACCAGCCAGCATCCCGGCCAAATGTCCGTCGCTGATACGACAGCCCCGCACCGCCTGTCCGTCCAGCAATTCAATCCAGCCAAAGCTACCAGTCGGCGGATTGGCAAAGCTACGAATATCGCTCAAAGCATTACCCCGGAAATAAGCCGTAAGACAGACACAAATATAGCCGTGCGTCGAGAGCAACAATTTCTCATGCTTGTTAGCTATCAGGCGCTGAGCCAGGCGGCTAATACGTAGCCAGGTATCCGGGGGCGATTCGTTGATTGGTTCGGATAAATCCGGGTCAATATCCAGTTCTACTTCGTTTTTCAGGTAGCCATGCACTATCGTAGCGCTCTGAACGGCGCGGGGCAAAGGCGAAGTCAGGTAAAGGTCAAATGGGCCGCGTCGGGCCAGTTCCGCGCCCAGCATCGTCACTTCGCGTCGTCCTCTGGGGGTAAGTAAAGCCCGGTGCTGGTAATCGCCGTAACCCCGGCGGCTGGCGGTAAAACTGGTTTCGCCATGACGGTGGTAATAAATAATCTTTCGCAATTTTAACAACTTCTCTTTCTATATACTAAATTTCTGTGTTGATAATATCATATTTCCTGGCGACCTACCATAATAAAAATCAGGCTTGCTTTGTACTAAAGCAAGCCTGAAAATTTAATTCAATAGTGGGTTGAGGATTACTCGTAGCGCAAGGCATCAATTGGATTGAGGCGAGAAGCACGGCGGGCCGGATAGATACCGAAAAACAACCCGACTATTACCGCAAAACCCACTGCGATTATAATAATCGGAGTACTCAAAACGGTGTGCTGGTAAATTATATCTACGATATAAGATGCACCAATTCCTACCACCACCCCGATAAGGCCACCGACGAAGCAAATCGTGATGCTCTCAATCATAAACTGAAACAGAATATCGAACGGCTTTGCCCCGATAGCTTTGCGGATACCAATTTCACGGGTACGCTCCGTCACCGTCACCAGCATAATATTCATAATACCGATGCCGCCGACGAAAAGCGAAATGGAAGCAATCACAATCAAGAAGGTGTTGTAAGTGGCTTGCTGGTCTTTCGCGGCCTGAAGTTGGTCTTGCTGGTTGACGATTTTGAAATCGTCGTTAGTACCGTTAATTTTGTGGCGTTCGCGCAACAAATCGGTCATCTGGCTGATAAGCAAATCAACACTATCCGGGTCGGTGGCTTTGGCAATAATATTGCTGACCGTTTTGCCCGTACCACTCGAACCGCCCGGACGGAAGCCGGAGAGTCGCTTTTGAGCCGTCGTAATTGGTACATAAATTTGCGAATCGAGGCTACCAAAGCCAGTTCCGCCCTTCGGATTCATCACCGCTACTACCGTAAAGCTGATACGATTGACCCGAATAGTTTTTCCAACCGCATCTTCCTCGCCAAACAGGGTAGTTGCTACCTGTGAACCCAGCACTGCCACCGAGCGGGAAGACGAAACATCAGCTTCGGTAAACCATTCCCCGCTTGCCAGCGTCGCATCGCGCACGTTCAACCAATCCTGGGTTGTGCCAATCGCCAGCCCAAAAGTATTCTTCGACCCAGCTACGATTTGCCCACCCGCCTGCACTTCTGCCGAAACTGCCGAGGCTTTGGTAATACGATTAGTATCCTGCATGGCATCGGCATCTTCCAGCGTCAGGTTGGTATTGGAGCTATTGAGGACAATACCGCCAAAACTTTGGCTATTCGGCGAAACCGTCACCAGATTTGTCCCAGCTTGCTGCAATTTTTTCTGGGCAGTATCAATCGTGCCTTGCCCGATACTTTGCAAAGCAATCACCGAGGCCACACCAATAATAATACCCAGCATCGTCAGCAGCGAGCGCATTTTATTAGAAAGCAGACTGCTAAGTGCAATCCGAAAAGTCTCAAGAATATTCATAATTTATAACTCAAACTTGCTCAGTTAAGGTAGTCTTCAACCGCATCTATAACTCAAAATTCAAAACTCAAAACTCAAAACTATTTAGTGCGTTTCAGTCAGGGCCGATGCTTCCATATCGCTCAGGGCTAACATATTATGTTCTGCCGCAGGCAAGTAAGCATAGCTCTGATCGGCTACCAGTTCGTCCGCCGCAATTACGCCATCACGAATACGGACGATGCGGCGAGTGTAGGCGGCTACGTCCGGCTCGTGGGTTACAAAGATAATCGTAATACCCTGCTCGTAATTCAGGCGCTGGAAGATGCCCATAATCTCGATGCTGGATTTACTATCCAGGTTCCCGGTTGGCTCATCGGCCAGGATAATAGTCGGGTCGTTAACCAGCGACCGGGCAATTGCCACGCGCTGTTGCTGCCCGCCCGAAAGCTCCTTCGGCTTGTGGTGTACCCGGTCGCCCAATCCAACGGCATCCAGCGCCGCCATTGCCCGGTCTTGCCGTTCGCCCCGGCTGAATAATCCGGCATAGAGCATGGGCAGTTCGACGTTTTGCAAGGCGCTTAATTTGGGTAGCAAGTTAAAACTTTGAAAAACAAAACCGATTTTCAGATTGCGGATTTCCGCCAGCCGATTATCGGTCAGGTCGGCTACTTCTTCGCCATCTATTTTATAGGAGCCAGTGGTCGGTTGGTCGAGGCAGCCCAGCACATTCATGAGGGTAGATTTACCACTACCCGACGGCCCCATAATCGCGATTAGCTCGCCATCATGCACCGTAAAAGTTGTACCACGTAGCGCCTGTACCTCGACATCGCCCATCCAGTAAGTTTTAGTTATATCTCTAACTTCAATCATTGCCGCTTTTCTTCCTGCTGAGTTTCTTGGGAAAATTTGTGGGTAGAGCAACATCCCAAAGATAAGGATGAACCGCCAAGACACCAAGAACGCCAAGAATTTTAGTTATATTCCCTGTTCTTTATCTTTAAGCTCTTGTTTAGCAGTAACTACCTAATATTCGTAAGACATTGCTCCGCCAATGGACTGACGAGCAACATCTCACAGATAAAGTGATATTTGTAAGATGTTGCTCCGTCAATGGACTGTGGTTTTAGCCGCGACCACCGCCGCCACCACCAGGCCCGCCACCGCCGCCACCAGGCACAGCCGGAATAGCTGCCGCGCCAGTAGCACGGTTAGTGGGGGTAGTGCTAAGTACAATCTGGTCGTTTTCGGTTAGTTTACCGCCAGTGATTTCAGTGTTGTTATCGCCAACCAGCCCGGTAGTAATCGGGCGGTCTTCGATTTTGCTGGTCTCTTTGTCTGTCAATACCTGTACGTACTGCACCCGCCGCCCGTTTTCGGTTTTGGTCTTGATTGCGCGGTTAGCTACCGAAAGATTACCAGCTTTGAAATCCTGACAAATCGTCACATTCGAGGACATACCAACTTTCGGTTGCTCGGCAGCAGCGTTATTGCCACCACCAATATTCGGTACGTAGCCGCAGACCCCGAATTGCGCCGCCAGCGCCGCCGGAATACGTACCTGCTGATTGCCACCGCCAGCCGCCCCCGCGCCTGGGAAACCACCAGCACCACCAGCACCAGCGCCCGCACCCTGGCGACCACCAGCACCTTGCTGACCCTGTGCGCCTCTGGTAAGAGCCTGGAAGTACTTGGCGAGTTCCACACCCCAAACATCATTGAAAGTGTTAGCCGGAGGCGCATCTATTGTTACAGTAACGAGGTAGTTGACCACGTTGTTAGTCACGGTAGATTTGGAAGAAATATAGGTGATTTTGCCCGTAAAGCTGCGACCCGAAATAGCATCCAGGTTGACCGCCGCCGCCTGACCCAGCTTCACCTTCGCAATATCGTTTTCACCTACGTTCACGTCTACGTGTAGCGAAGTATAATCTACCAGTTGGAAAACACTGGTGCTGGCATTAACGGCTTGCCCTATTACTGGCGCAGATACAGTCGCATTATTGTTGGCTGCCGCCGGAAGTACCACAATACCATCAAACGGCGCAACAATTACGGCATTTTTGAGTTTAGCCAGGGCGCTATCGTAGTTGGCCTGGGCCGCATTAACCTGAGCTTGCGATACCGCAATATCGTTCGGCTTCGCACCAGCCAGCAGGTCATTCAATACCGCCGTAGACGAATCTACGGTAGCCTGGGCGCTGGCAACATCGCTCGGCGTACCGCCGTTCAGCTTCGCCAGATTAGCCTGAGCCGAAGCAATTTGCGCGTCGTTTGAGGCAAGCTGCGATTGGGCCGAAGCTATCGAGGCCCGGTCTGCCGCAATAGTAGCATCGGTTGGGGTCAGCGCGGCCTGGGTCTTTCGGGCATTATCCAGACTGGCCTGAGCCGAAGCCACCGAAGATTGAGCCGAAGCGATTGAGGCTTCATCGGCAGCAATATCGGCGGGAGTCACGCCGGACTTGGTTTTATCAAGCTGCGCTCTCGCGTCATCTAACTGAGATTGAGCCGAGCGCACGCCTGTATCCAACGCGACTTTAGCATCGTTAAGGGCGACATCAGCCTTATTGTAGTTACTCTGAGCATCCTGCAAGCTACGATAAGTGGCAGTCTCATTATCGATTTCGGACTGCTTCAAACCGCTCTTGAGTGAACCATCGGCGTTATGGTTATTGGTGTAAGCCGCCGAATATTTATCCTGAGCGTTCCGTAAAGCGTTCAAAGCTACATCGCGGCTCGACTGAGCCGAAACAACTTGCGATTGAAGGCTGCTACGGCTTTTTTCCAGGTTGGCCTGGGCCTGGTCTACTTTAGCTTGAGCCGAAGTAACCGTCGCAAAATCCGGCCCGGCCTGGTCTTTGGCTAATTTGGCCTGGGCCGAAGCCAGATTCGATTTGGAAGAAGCTAACTGAGCTTCCGCCGAGCTTATGGCCGACTGCGCCGCTATTTTATCTGCCGCCGTGCCGCCCTGCAAATCCTGGTTCAATTTCGCCTGAGCCGAAGCCAGTTGCGCCTGGGTAGAACCCACTGAAGCCTGAGCCGAGCGCACCGAAGCCTGCGCGCTATTGATGTCGGTAGGCAGAGCATTACCATTTTTGGTCTGGTCGTACTTAATCTGAGCTTGCTTCAAGCTGGCCTGAGCTTGCTCAATATCCTTCTGGCTCGCCCCATCTGTTACTTTTTTAAGGTTGGCTTGCGATTGTTCCAGCGAAGCTTTAGCCGATTTAACCGAATTCTGTAAATCGGTATCATCCAGGCGAGCCAGTTCCTGGTCTTTCTTAACCAGGTCGCCTACCTTTACCTTAACCGCCGATACTGTACCGCTACTACCAAAAGAGAGGGCCACATCCGCGTTAGCTTGAATCTGTCCACTGGCACTGACTGCCAGAGTAACCGGCTGGCGGGTGGTAGCCTGGGTAGTCAAGCCCTGAAAAACGGTACTGGTCTGGGTACTGCGTACCCAGAAAAATGTACCAACCCCGGCGGC
>JBBQXW010000339.1:0-7783 GCA_038209275.1 Chloroflexia bacterium
ATATTCTCGAAGATAGCCTCGATTACCCAATCCGAACCGCGCACCGCTTCGTTCAAATCGGTTGTCACCGACAAGCGACCAACGGCGGCTTCGGCTTCTTCGCTCGAATACTGGCCTTTTTCTGCGCCGCGCCGAATGAATTTGGCAATTTGCTGGTAAGCCGCTTGAACCTGCTTCTCCTGAATATCCTGCAAACTGACCGTGTAGCCAGCCTGCGCACACGCCTGAGCAATCCCCGCCCCCATCGTCCCTGACCCAATCACCGTAATTTTTTTAATCTCGATAGCTTCTTCGCTCATCTCAGCCTCATTAAATTTTCACCACAGAGACACGGAGACACGGAGAAAATTCGAGTTTTTAGAGAAATACTTGTGGAGATGCTCGATTTTCTTGTGGTTCTTCATGTCTTTATGGTTATTTAAGTGTCTTATTCTCCGTGTCTCTGTTGGGTCTGCGACCCTCTGTGGTGAAAACTAAGTTTAAAATTTGAGCAGAGAACGGAAACGCTCATCTTCATCCTGGTATGGGCCGACGACGGCCAGACGCAGCTTTTCAGGCTGGAATAGTTCCTGGGCTAACTCATGAATTTGCTCGGAGGTAACAGCCTCGATTTTTTCGACTACTTCTTCTACATCCAGGATGCGGCCCAGCAAAAGTTCCTGTCCACCCGCCCAGCTTGCGACAGCCTGAGTATTTTCGAGACTGAGCAACATGCGGCCCTTGTTATATTCTTTAACTTTGGTCAGTTCGGTTTCCGGGACGCGCTCCTGACGTATTTTGTTCATTTCGCCTAGAATAGCGGTAATGGTCGGGTCAATCTGCTCCGGGTCTACTCCGCTATAGACAATCCATGCGCCCGTATCGCTCAACTGGCTGGCATAGCTTTCGACGGTGTAGGCCAGACCTTGCTCTTCGCGGATTTGCTGGAATAGACGGCTGCTCATGCCACTGCCCATAATCGTATCGAGCATCGAAAGCACGTAGCGTTGCGGATGATTATAGTGCAAGCCCGGCACGCCCAGGCACAGATTAGCCTGTTCGGTTTCCTTAAAGTGAATTTGCAAAAGCGGTTCGCTACCGTTCAGAACCTGGGCTGCAATCGCGGTTGGTCTATCGCCCGCCGGAAGTTGCCCCAGCGTTTCTTCTACCCGCCGCACCACTTCCTCATGGGTAACGTTGCCCGCGACGCTGACCACCATATCGCTCGGCAAATAAAAATGCTTCATGTAGCCGAGTAAATCGTCGCGCTTGATACCGCCGACGGTTTCATCGTTGCCGCCAATATCGCGGCCCACTGGTTGCTTGCCCCAGATTACCTCATTAATAATTTCGTTCACCAAATCGGGCGGCGAATCGAGGGTAGCGTGCAGCTCTTCGATAATAACTTTGCGCTCTTTCTCAATCTCGTTTGGGTCAAAATTGGCGTTGAGCAGCATATCACTCAACACATCGAAGGCTAACCCAAAGTGCTGCTTGGCAACTTTGGCCCAATAATTCGTGGTCTCGCGCCCGGTGCTGGCATTGAGTACGCCGCCGACTCCCTCGATTGCTTCGCTGATGTCTTTGGCGGTGGGGCGCTTTTTCGTTCCCTTAAAGACCATATGCTCGATAAAATGGCTGATACCAGCGATGCGGTCTTCCTCATAGCGGCTGCCCACTCCGTAATAAAGAATCGTGCTGACGGACTGAGTGTGCGGCATCGAGTTAGAAATTACCCGCACACCATTCTTCAAAATCGTTTTATCATATCCCATTTTATGTAAAGTACCTTTCTATAGTAATCTTATTCAAGT
Source organism: Chloroflexia bacterium (assembly GCA_038209275.1). Classification (GTDB taxonomy): domain Bacteria; phylum Chloroflexota; class Chloroflexia; order Chloroheliales; family Chloroheliaceae; genus L227-5C. The sequence continues at coordinate 1,794 of JBBQXW010000339.1, forward strand.
TTTTGAATTTTAGCACATTAGTTGGCTGAAAGAAATCGAACATCGTTCCGTTCGTGTAGAGGTTAAATTATATCACAGCCCTTGCTTCAGAGTTGGAAATTTCACCAAACAAAAAGGGATGAGTAATTCTACTCATCCCTCATTACGTTTTTCCTGATTCTTCCTGTCTCCACAATGAATTTTATAGGACATTCGCTTGCCCTTGTAAAAGTAGTAGCGATTTCAATCGCTTTCGGCTAAACGCCAGAGCAAAGCGATTGAAATCGCTACTACCAAAACCAAAGTCCTATTTTAAAAATAAGCCAGTATCTCCGAGGCAAGGCGCGTTTTATCTTCTAAAGTCTTCATTATCGTATCCGTTACCAGCGTTTTAAAGCCTAGCGTTTCAATTTTGCCCCGCTGATCTATGTCGCTCTTGTCCAGTACAAAACCGTGCGCCCAACCTGCGTAGATACGAGCCACGCCGAGGGCGCTGGCGGCTTGCTCCCCGCCCAGCGTGTGCATAATCGCGGCGGCTGGCCCTTTGATTGCTTTGCCGCCCACGATTGGGCTAACCACTACAATTGGCACGCCTGTCGCGCTAAGTGCTTCTTTCATGCCCGGTACAGCCAGGATAGGCCAGATACTCAAATAGGGGTTAGAAGGACAAATTACAATTAAATCCGCCGCCGCAATAGCCTCACTGACTTCGGCGCTCAGTCGGGCCGTTTCTGCCCCCGCAAAGCGCAGCCCAGTTACGGTATCGGTAGCGTGGCGACGCACAAAATATTCCTGAAAGGCCAGTTCGCCCGCTTCTTTAGTCTGCACCAGCGTGCGAACATCCTCATCGCACATCGGCAAAAGCTGGCATCTCAAGCCCAACCCTTCCGCCAGGCGCGCCGTCGCTTCGGTCAGGCCCTTTCCGTCGCGCAACATTTGAGTTCGCAGTAAATGGGTCGCGAAATCGCGGTCGCCCAGCCAGAACCAGGTATCTTCGCCGTAACGCTTGAGCATATCGAATGTAGCAAAGGTATCGCCTTCTATACCCCAACCTGTCGCCGGGTTCGCCAGACCCGCCAGCGTATAAAGTATCGTATCCAAATCAGGACAAATCCGCACGCCAAACAGTTCCAAATCATCGCCAGTATTGCCGATAATCGTCAGGCTTTCTATGCCCGACTGCGTCGCTTCCGCGATTTTGCCAGCCACCGAACCTTGCAAAACCCGGTAAAGACCAAGCGCCAGTTTTGCTCCCCCAACTCCGCCCGCCAATGCCGCAATCTTCTTCATAAAATAACTATTCCTCCCTGAGTTTGAAGCATAACATGTAGCGACGTTTTAGCACAAATTCCCCTGGTAATTTTCAGTACAATTGCAATCCGATAATAGTCTATACTGTAAAAACTCACTAACTTCATTCAATGCGGGCCATAAAGACCCGGCCCGGCCTGCGCTACCTTTAAGTTGCTTGGCGGTAGTGCTGAAAATTTGTTTTAGTGTTTCGCTTAACTCCATTTTTCGCGGCTTCTCCTTTGGTTGCTCCTGGAGGCCATTATACTAGCTTTACGTCGATTTTATTTTTTTTGCTTCCCTTGCACCTGTCACCCTGACGAAGGAAGGGTCTCGATAAACGGAGAATTTGGGATGAGGTTTTAGACCGCCGAGTTGCACCTGTCACCCTGACGAAGGAAGGGTCTCGATCTACCCAAAGCAAGGTACTTCGGCAACCAGAGATGCTTCGTACCTCACACCCCGTAATGGGGCGTGACGGGGGGGTGGAGTTGTACAATGATTTGGCAAAAGCTGTACATTCCGTTAACAAACAATTAAAGCTCTTGCTTTTGTTTATTTTCTCTGTTACCATTCACCTGTAAGTTTCCTTACCAAATGGTAAGTAAGTTATTTTGATTTAGTGATATAAAACGGCTCGGTGTAATAATAAGGTGTTTAAAAATGAAAAAATGGCAATATAAATGGCAGGTAGTGGCATCCGTTGTGTTCGGCACGTTTATGGTTATCATGGATGCAACGGTAGTAAACGTGGCGCTCAAGACGCTGCAAACTTCTTTCAACACTTCGATTAATCAGGTGCAATGGGTCATCAGTGGCTATGTGCTGGCGCTGGGCGTGGTTACTCCCCTGTCAGGCTTTCTGGGAGACCGCTTTGGCATCAAACGCATATATCTAATCAGTTTAGCACTATTTGTATTTGGTTCGATATTGTGCGCGGCTGCTCCCAGCATTGAACTATTAATTCTGGCGCGGGTTATTCAGGGAGTGGGCGGCGGCGCGGCTATACCGCTAGGTACAGCGATGCTCTTCGCTGCTTTCCCGCCGCAAGAGCGCGGTATGGCGCTGGGCGTTTTCGGTATTCCGCTAGTAGTAGCTCCGGCACTTGGCCCGGTGTTGGGTGGCTATTTCGTTGAATATCTGGACTGGCGTTTGATTTTCTTGATTAACATCCCGATTGGTGGCGTTGGTATCTGGATTGCCGGAAACCTTTTGAAAGAACAAAAAGGCGAGGGCAAACAGCGCTTTGATTTGAGTGGCACAATTACATCGGTGATTGGCTTTGGCGCTTTGCTCTACGGACTTTCATCGGGGGCGGGCGACGGCTGGACTGCGCCGAACGTGTTGATTAGCCTGATAATCGGTGGTGTAAGCTTAATTGCCTTTGGCTTTATCGAGTTGACCAAAGAAGATGGGCTGGTAGACTTGCGCCTGTTCAAAAATTTCACTTTTACCATCTCAAATGCTATTGGCTGGATTACCACGATTGCGTTCTTCGGCGCGGAATTTCTGCTGCCGCTCTATTTGCAGGTGTTACGCGGTCTGACCGCTTTGGAAACTGGCTTGCTGCTGCTACCGTTGGCGCTTTCGTCAGGAATTTTGATACCTTTTACGGGCAAGCTTTATGACAAAATTGGCGCTCGTCCGCTCGTCACCTTCGGGTTTGCGCTACTGACGATTAATACCTGGCAGCTTGCCCAAATCAAGTTGGACACTTCGCTCTGGTTTATCGGCTTCTTGCTGGTGTTGCGCGGGGTGGCGCTGGCCTGTGTTATCCAGGCGGCCCAGGCTGTAGCGCTGGGTCAGGTAGCGCCACCAAAATTGCCCAGGGCCAGTTCGCTGGTCAACGCCAGCCGTCAGATATTTCAGTCGCTGGGCGTGGCGGTAATGGGAACAATTTTGCAGATTAGTTTGAATTCGGTAAAGCAACCACCCGTTCAGGCTGCTGGTGGCCCGCCCAACCCGCAAGTAATCGCCGCTTTTCAGGATGCCTATTTGAAGGGGCTGGAAAACGCTTATCTCTTTAGCTTCTGGATTGCTGTTACTGCCGTCGCGTTAGCCCTGCTGTTACCGGGGTGGCCTATGCAACAAAAGCAAGCCAGTCGTCCGGCTACCGCAATGGCAGAAGGCGCAAACGCCAGTGTCCCAGCCCAAACTGCTGTCAGCACAATTACGGATAAAGAACAGGCGGCGTAGGCAAAAGGTTTTCGCTATCCAAACAGGCACTTCCTTAAAAGTAGTAGCGATTTCAATCGCTACTACTTTTGTTTAAACTGTCTTTACTGCTTCTTTATCTCTGCGTTCCTCTGCGCCCTCTGCGGTTAAATTATTTCGTGACCAGGCAGGCGGACGGAAATAGAGAAAGGCCAGCCACAAACACGCTGCCAGCCCCACTAACACCAGCCCGTTTTGTACCCATTCGGCGTGTAGGGCGTGTCGCCATAACAGAAAGTTGTTGGGGACAGGGTCACGACGTTCGGGCAGGTAGGCGTAAAGCAAATTTGCCATAAACACAAAATTGAGCAAAATTATCGGCTTGTACATATCGCGCCGCCATAAGGCCACAAACGGCAAAAAGGCCAGCCCAAAATACAAATAGCGCTCGTGCATCTTCACCCAGACATAAAATATTATGGTGAAAAATAGCCCCGCCGCCAATAGCCATTCGCTCAGGTATAAGCCGTCACGCTCGGCTTTATCGGCTAAATGCTCTATCTGGCGGTTACGCCACCACGTCACTAACAAAATGGCAAGGTAGGCCACCGCTACCAAACCATAGCTAATGCTCAAGAGGGGTTGCGGCACCTGTTTTTGGTCGTAGCCCAACAGGTGCAGCAAATTGAAGCTGCGGATGCCACCCCAAGCCGATTCCCCGCTCACGGCTGGTTGCTCCCAAAATACTTTTCCTACATTCATATCAAAGGCAAAACCCAATCCGCCGAACAGCCCAATCAGCAGTAAGGTCAAGCCGCCCACCAGCACGCTCTTGCGCCATCCGGCTTTCCACCAGAAGTTGAGGGCGTAGAAGGGCAACAACAGCCAACTTTGGGCTTTGTATAGAACGCCGACGGCTTGCACCACTCCTGAAGCATAAAACCGTCCCCATACCACTAATACTAAAGGCACTATCATCATCAAAGTGAGCCAGCCATCGGCTTGCACCCAACTGACCGGGACAAAGACCAGCGACAGCGACAGCCCGAACAAAGCCAGCGCTCGGTGACGTTGCAGGATTGGCAAGCCGCTTTTGTAGCCGACGTACCAGAGCAGGCCGAGCAAGCCGAAATGCGATACCCCCATCAAGGCTTTGAGAGCGGACTGGTTGTAAGTAATACCGAAAGGTTGCGTCAGTAAACCATAGCCCCACAAAAAGAAGACCGAGCCAGGCGGATAGACCAACCGAGGGGCATAAGGATAAACCCCGATAGGCCCGTACTGCATAATCGGCTGAATAACCTCGCGCCAGTAATAAATATCGCCCGGCAGCCCCGGCACTACCACAAAGAACGCGGCAAATAGGCCCAAACCCGTTAGGAGAAGGACTGAGGACTGAGGACTGAGGACTGAGGACGGAAGAATTTTGAATTTTGAATTTTGAACTTTGAATTTTGAACTAAGAGGGAGAGCCAGGAAAAGTAGAGCAATGATGAGCAGATAAAAAGAGTGATAGGCGAGGATGTTGGCGAGGATGCCAGAGGCGAAGCCTGTGGTGGCACAGAGACCGGCGGTTTCGAGGGTGGAAAAGCGGAGCAGGTTGCCCCATAGTGCCATTCCGACTAACAGTAATAGTACCGCGATTAGATACGGGCGCGGAAAAAGCAAGGAAAGTAGCCCGGCGGGTTTAACCTCGAAGCTGATGTCAGCCATTGCTAGGCCGAGCGCGCGAGTGTCGCCTTTAACCTTAAATTCATTGCTGCGAAAATAGAGATATAAATCCTCGGAGGAAGTTTCGGAAGGCGGAATTTTGACCAGGTACTCGCGCCAACCCGCCGAAGTGGTGCGACCTTCGTAGGTTGCCAGCACCCGCTCCGACCCGCCTTTATCGTCGCGGCTTTCGATTACCTGAAGCACGGCGGGAGGCGCTCCTTCAGGACGGTTGAGCGCAACCGTAAAATGAACATAGATTGGGCCGTAGCGTGGCACGTCTTCGAGATGAAACAGGGCGTTAGGCTTGAGCCAGCCAAATTTTACGCCAGTCTCATCTTGTTCTATCCCAACATATTGAGGCAAAATTTCGGTAGTGCGGTGAACGGGCCAGAGCATCAGACCAAAAAGAAGCAAGCCTAGCGCTACTGAAAGCGCTCCCCCTGCCACAATTTTCCAGTTCTTCGACCAAGCTTCCGCGAAAAAAGAACGCATCCAGGCTCCTGACCAATTTGTTAAAACCGCAGAAATAGCATGGTTGCATTTTAGTCAGTCAATCCAGCCATGTCAAACTGTAGCAAAAAGCGGTTGACTCTGGCATAGCTGAGACTTATAATCCAAAGCAGACGGTTTTGTGAGCGATAAGTAAAAATGGCGACGAACCTATTACTAAATATCAAACAAGGCGGGCAGTCGTGCAAGCCACCCGGTAGCAAAAGGAGAACAATGAGCAATCCACAAAATCCTAATCCCTGGGATAACGAGTCAAAGCCCGACCCTAACCAACCCGGCGGCTGGAGTCAACCTAATTCCAATCCACCCGGTAGTTGGAGTCAGCCTAATCCGAACGCCTATCC
>JBBQXW010000340.1:0-7781 GCA_038209275.1 Chloroflexia bacterium
AAAAACCCAAACAAGCTTCTTCGCCGGAGGTTGGTGCTTGAGCCTACCTTCGCTTGCTATCGTAGTCGTTAGCTACAATTCGAGCGCGTGGCTTGAGAAATGCCTTTCCACTTTGCTATCTAATATTCAGGAATACCCGCAGTCTGTTGAAGTTGCGCTGGTTGAGAACGGCAACGTCGCCGCTACCGAAACATTGGCCCGTCGGTTCACCGCCCAAAAATTAAAATGGCTGCCTGCTCCGCAAAATTTAGGCTATGGCGGGGCGGCAAATTACGGCTGGTCAAAATTAAGCGGTGATATTTGTATTGTCCTTAATCCCGATATGAGCTTTCCTCCCGGTTGGCTGGCAAAGTTTGTTGCACCGTTCAAGCGCGACCCCAAAATCGGCGTAGTTGGCAGCAAATTACTTTATGAAGATGGTCGCATCCAGCACGCAGGCGGTATCGTCAAGCATGGTGCGGCCTTAATCGAAACTTTTGGGCAGGGCGAACCCGACGACGGACGCTGGAATGGCGGCTACGAAATTGAGTTTGTGACGGGCGCGGCGCTGGCTATCCGTCGTGAACTTGTCACGGCGCTGGGTGGTTTCGATGCCGCCTTTTTCCCCGGCTATTTTGAAGATGTAGATTTGTGCTACCGCGCTCGTCAGGCTGGCTGGCTGGTCTGGTACGAGGGCGAGGCGGTGGCCTATCATTATGAAGGACAGGCTTTTGGACGTAGCGCGGCTTATTATCAGGCTTTTCATCGCAACCGGCTACGTTTTATTCTAAAGCACTATTCCGCCCGGCGTATTTTTGCCGAATTTGTGCCAGCCGAGCGCGCCCGCCTGATGGCTACCACCGAACCCGCTGACCGCCTTTCAGCCCAGGCAGTTTATCGTGCTGCCCTTAGCTCAGAGCCTATCCTGGTAGGGGCGCAATTCATTGTGTCCCAATCAGGGTTTGATGAGTCAAACCCCTACGAGGATAAGCTCTTAGTCAATAAAAAAGCTAACCATTTAGGAGAACCTGGTATGACCGATTCACCCCATATTTTGCCTGAAGACCCTGCCACTGCCCGCCTGACCGGGCATGTCGCCGAGGTCAAGCAGCGCTGGTTGGTCGAGGAAAAGCCTTTTCGTTCGCGCCTGCCTTTTGTCGCCGCTCTGCGCGAGCGGATTAATTCGCTTTCTACCAAATGGTACGTCAAGCCTATTCTGGCCCAGCAGGTCGAATACAATGCGGCGGTCTCCCGCGCTATCGAGGATTTAGGCAATCTGGTCTCCGGCAAAATAATTGCCGCCGATCTGGAATCGGCTGCCCTTGCTACCCGCCTCACGACATTGGAAGAGCGCCTGACCCGCATCGAAACTTTGCTGGAAAAATTAGTCGAGAAAGAGTAAACTAACTAAAGATGAATGAAGAATTATCTAACTTCCTGAGCGATTTGATTAAATTGCTTCAAGAAAAATCTGACCAGTCTTTAGAAGAGGGCAAAAAATCTGTTAATGAAACTGATGCCGCTTTTCAACAGGGGCTTAATTTTGCCTATTACGACGCGCTTGATTTAATTCGGTCTCAACTAGAGGCATTTGGCTACGACGCAGAAGCCTTTGGTCGTTTTGTGCCAGAATTGATTGCCGTCGCATCTGCCAGGAAAAATTAAATGACCCATCTAAAAACTAATCAATATCAGGCGGCGGGCGGCGTAGTGCATCACGATGGTAAAATTTTGCTGCTGCAAAAACTTAAAATAGCTGAATTGCGTCTGCCCAAAGGCCATATCGAAAAAGGCGAAACACCCGAAGAAGCGGCGTTGCGCGAGGTAGGTGAAGAAGGTGGCTATACCGGCCTACAGATTATTGCATCGCTTGGTACGGGTATCTCCGAATTTGACTACAAGGATGAGCCAGTGCATGTTATTCGGGAAGATTTCTTTTTCCTGATGGAAGCTTCTGGCGCTGCTCCCATCGAACAGGAGCGCGACGCAATTGATACCGCCAAATTCCGCCCGGTCTGGCTTAACCCGGACGAGGCGCTGGCTGGTATCACTTTTAAGGAAGAGCGTATTTTCTTGCAGCGCGCCGTTGATTACTTGAACTTGAGACAGCATTAATATTATAGCAGGTTCAGGTTGCAGAAAAATTGAGCCAGGGTATAACGTAGGGGCGAATCGCATACACCCTTGAACGCTGTGCCAGGTCAAAAGGGCGTATGCGATTCGCCCCTACCAATGGCTCAACCTCGGTGAACTTGCTGTAATGTGAAAGTTCTAAATCTATCAAAAATCAGTGGTACAATTTTATGAATAATCCAGCCGACAAACCGCTTAAAACTACTCGCTTTCTTGGCCTGATATTTGGCCTGATAAGTTTGGGTTTGATACTGGCTGGACTGGCGCTTTTTCTAATCACTAATTCTTTAAGTGCATCGGATGCCAAAGTGCAGGGTACGGTGGTCAGGCTGCTGGGATCGAGCGATAGAAAAGCCCCGGTGGTCGAGTATGTAGTCAATGGCACAACTTACGAACATCGCAGCGGTTTATATAGCTCACCGCCTGCTTTTGCGGTTGGCGATAGCGTTACGGTTTTGTACGACCCAAATAAACCCGAAGATTCGCGCCTCGACTCCTACCGGGCTGAATGGCTGGTTGCGTTCATTTTGGGGGTGGTTGGTCTGGCATTTAGCATCCCGGCGGGCATTTTGTGGTTATTAAATACTCCCATGAAACCCCGGCAATCCCGGCAGAAGAAATTATAATTTTATGAACGAGCCAATTGTAATTGTTGGCGGCTTTTTGAGCCAACCAGGTGATTACCGGGGTTGGCAAGCCAAACTGGAAGCCGCTCCCTATAGTCGCAAAACTTTTGTTACTCAGGTTGGTCGGGCGCAATGGGCCAGCACCCGCGACGATAGTTTTCGGCCTCAGATTGCCGCTTTAGAGGCAATGGTAGCGCAAGCCCGGCGCGAGACAAAAGCGGCGAAAGTCTGGTTGGTTTGCCATAGCGCGGGAGGTCGGGTTAGCCGTTTGTGGATGGGCGACAAACCCTACGGTGGCAGCAAATGTGGCGGGCATCCTTTCGTGCGCGGCATCATCTTTCTTGGTTCGCCCTACACCACCGAAGAACCCTGGGCCGTTCGTAGCAGCAGTTTCGCCAACACCAACTATCCCGGCGCGTTCTATCCTGAAATAAAATACGTCTCGGTCATCGGCAAAGCGATTTTCGGACGGCCCAACGGCACTATCGCCGAACGGTTCGCTTACCAATCTTACAAAACACTCAGCCCCCGCGCCGCCCAAAAATGGGGCGATGGCGTAATTACGCTGGATAGCGCCCACGTACCGGGCGCGGAAAATATCGTGTTGGATGGTATTCATCACGTTGCCCTGCCTGGTCGTCCTGGCTATGCCGCTGCCCGCGCCTTCCCGGTCTGGGCCAAATATTTATTGCAAGACTAAATTTTTTAAGGTTTAGTTTCTTGCAAGAAACCAAACCTTAAAAAATTTAGTCGGTAGGAAAACAACCTGATGTTAATAGCCTGGAATCAAGTAGCATTTGCCGCTTTGCTGGCAAGTTTACTCGCTCTGATAATATTTTTATTGGTTAGATTCATCTGGCACATTCCTACGCTCGCGCACGTGGCAGGTTTGACGCTTTGTGCCGGGTTCGGGCTAACTTTATGGTTCGTCATTTTCAATATTTTTTCTTTAGGCTGGCTTGATTTCGATTTTCCGATTCCGCTTTTCCCGGTCAGTCCCGAAGATTTAAGCTGTATGGTGGTGACAGGGCTGACCGCGTTTATTTACTGGCAGGTCGCTATCCGCTTACCTGGTCAGGAAGCGGCTTTAGCCAACGGAAATCAAGCAACCAGCGGGCAAACAAATAACCCGGCCCGATTGCAGTGGTGGGTCTGGTTGCTGCCAGCCGTAGCCGCCCTGATAATTGATGTTTATTTTATCTAAATCGTAACTATCCACCTGTGTCATGCTGAGGTACGAAGCATCTCTGGTCTACCCGAAGCAATGGCTTAGTGTTCATCCACAGATGCTTCGTATCTCAGCATGACACGGGTAATGGGCGGAGTAGTTACAAAGATTAAAGGTTGAGGGAGTACATCTGAAAACTAAATGACTACAAGCGATAAAACTCAGGAAAAAAAAGAAGTTGCCGCGACCCTTAATACGTTGCGCGAAGAAGTACGCGCCCGGCGCGAAAAATTGCACGGGGCGGAACTGGGCGAATTGCGCGGGTTGGTACGGCAGGTAAACGAAGGCTGGAACGTCAGCGCCCATTTGCCGATTACCTGGGGTGGGCCGCCGCTTATCGGGCGCGGGTTGGCCTACGCCAAACGCGCCACCCGTTTGCTGTTGCGCTGGTATATTAATCCGATTGTGGAGCAGCAGAACAATTTTAACGCTTCTATTTCGCGTTCACTGATTCAGGTCAATGCTTATCTGGAGCAATTGACCCGCGAAGGTTACGAACTGGAACAGCGCATTGCCACCCTCGAAGCACGACTGGCCCAACTTGAAGCAAGCCGGAGCAGTGAAGGGTGAATATTGTAGTCTGCCATATTCAAGTCCCTTACGTCAGTGGCGGGGCGGAAGTGTTGCGCGATGGTTTGGTGGGGGCGCTACGCGAACAAGGCCACCAGGTCGAACTTATCCAGATGCCCTTCAAATGGTATCCCCGCGCCAATCTGGAACGGCAGGCGCTGGCCTGGCGAATGCTCGATTTGGAACGGGTCGGTGGTCGCCCGGTAGATTTAGTGATTTGCACTAAATTTCCGACCTGGGCCGTGCGCCACCCGCGCAAAGTGGTCTGGTTGGTACACCAGCACCGCCCGGCCTACGATTGGTACGGCGGCGAATTTAGCGATTTTAATTTGAGTGACGAAGACCGCCGCGCCCGCCGTCTGGTTTTTGAAACCGATGCGCTGGGATTGGGCGAAGCTTCCGCCATTTTTACCATTTCCAAAAACGTCGCCCAACGCTTGCGGCATTACAATGGACTGGCTGGCACGCCGCTTTACCCGCCGACTGCCCATAATCGCTTTTATCATCAAGCCTACGGCGCTTACATCTTTTTTATCGGGCGGATAGACCGGGCCAAGCGCCTCGATATTTTACTGGATGCACTGAAGTTGACCAAAAGCGGCGTAAAAGCAATTATCGCCGGGAGCGGCACTGAAACCGAGCGGCTAAAAGGGCGAGTTAAAACATTGGGGCTGGGCGGGCGCGTCGAATTTCCGGGCCGGGTGAGCGATGAACAGGCGATTGAACTTTATGCCAGGGCGCTGGCAGTTTATTACGCCCCCGACGATGAAGATTACGGCTATGTGACGATTGAGGCCATGCGTAGCCAGAAGCCCGTTTTGACCGCTCCCGATAGCGGCGGCGTTCTGGAATTTGTGCAGGATGGCGAAAACGGCTTTGTCTGCAATGACTCTGCCGCTTTCGCCGCCGCGATGGACAGGCTTTATTCTGACCGCGAACTGGTAGCGCGTTTGGGCAGCGCTGGCCTGCTTACCTCACAAATCGTCCCCGAATGGCCCGAAGTAGCCCGCCGCCTCATTTTGCTGGATTAACCTCCAAAATTCTCGTCTGCTACCAGAGCTAAGTCCAATACCATTCAAATAGCGGCTGTAGGAAGGCGCTATGCGCTCGATTTGAAGTAGCGTCAGGGCAAAAATCGAGGGCGCAGCCCCCTCCTACACCAATTTTGCCCTTATTTGAACGGTATTGGAGCTAAACATGAAGCTTACAGTCGGTAAATGTCTACGCCGCCCATGCCAGTGTTGATGAGGAAGTGAATTGTAACTGGCTGCTCCTGGCTTATTGGCGCGACGGCGTGGTCGGGAATCTGGTTGGGCAGACGGAAAACCTCCTGAAACTTCAAGGTCATGCTCTTCCACCAATCCAGCCCTTCATGGATGTTTTTGCCACCCATTACCGAGTTACCGTCAATGGTGAACTGGACATAGCGCGGCAAGTAAATCTCGACTCCACCCATCATTGTCTCTATGTCGAGGCGATACTCGCCCGGTGGAATCGGTGCGCTTGCCAGATCGAGCGTGATACCGCCCAGACCTGTGCTAATTTTGCCCTGTTGAAACAAATTCACTCCACTGGTCGAAATTGAATAATACTGACCGCCCATTCCTGATTGTGGCATCGTTAAATCTCCTTTTCCAATCCAATAATTGTTTGACGCAATCAATTGAATAGTACAAATCGCTTTCTGTTTCCTGGCTCACCAACGAATTAAGCTGATTGACTTGCATCTATTTACCAATCAACCTACGGTATTATATACTAAACCTGCTTGGTGGAGAAGGAAAGAAAGTCATAACTAAAAATGACAAAAGTCATTTTCTAATTTTGAATTTTGAATTTTGAATTTTGAACTTTGAATTTTGAACTAACTAATCAGGAGGAAGAAACGTGCTTAGAGATGTAGAACGGTTGCTGGAAAAAGTTAAGCTGGTACAGGCCAAAATTCGGGACGGTATTATGGCGCACGTCGCCCAACAATCGCTGGAAGAATTGTCGGCAGCCGACGATGCCCATCCCGGTGACACGATTTTTGCGATTGACCGGGTGAGCGAGGAAATGCTGGTAGAATATTTTGCCGAGGAAGTCGCCCCCGAATGGCCGATGGTCTTGATTGCCGAGGGCTTCCCCGATATTGGTTTGGGCGAAGGCAAGCTGACTTTGCCGCACGGTTTGCCGGAAGAACAGGCCGAAATTCGGGTTATCGTTGACCCGATAGATGGCACGCGCAACATTATGTATCAAAAACGTAGCGCCTGGGTGCTGACCGGGGTTGCGTCCAACAACGGCCCCCAAACTTCGCTCGCCGATATTGAACTGGCGGTTCAGACCGAATTGCCGATCCTCAAGCAAAATCTGGGTGATGTACTGTGGGCTATCAAGGGTCGAGGGATGCAGGTGGTGCGCTACAACCAATCGAACGGCGAGAGCGTCCCGGTGAAGTTGCGGCCCAGCCGCAGCGAAACTATCGAGCATGGTTTTGCCCAGATTGCGCGCTTCTTTCCCGGCGTGCGCGAAGAACTGGCTGCCATTGATGAAGAAATGGTCATGGCGGTGCTAGGCCCGGTCAAGCCCGGCAAAACGCATTGCTTTGAAGACCAATATATTTGCACCGCCGGGCAACTCTACGAACTTCTGGCGGGTCATGATCGCTTTACCGCCGACATTCGCCCTTTGATGGAGCAAATATTGGCTAAACAAGGCTTGCGCCTGGGTATCTGCTGTCATCCCTACGACCTCGCCACCGAGCTAATCGCCCGTGAAGCTGGCATTATCGTCACCGACGAAAACGGTCAGCCCCTGCGCTACCCGCTCGACCTCGAAACCGATTGCACCTGGGTCGGCTACGCCAATCCTGCCATCCGCGCCCAGGTCGAACCCGCCTTCAGTGCCGCCCTTAAGCGAAGAAATTTGATTTAACCCACAGAGATTCGCGAAATCACAGGTTTCGTATAGGTGTGCATCAATATTTTGCAATCCCCGACCATGAATGGTCGGGCTAAGAATAAAGGAGCCGACCTTTTTTAGCCCGACCATTCATGGTCGGGGATTCTTTGGCCCTGGTGCAAAAATCTGACGTGTACCCGTTTCGTACGGGCTAATTGCAAATTGGCATTCATTTAGAAGAAAAACTATTGACAACGCTATAAAGCAGTGCTAAGATGATTTCAGAATGAAACTATATTTTAGAATGGCAAGCGTAGAAAAGGTCTATCTGGCCTGATGACAAACCAAAAACCGATTGAAGC
>JBBQXW010000341.1:0-7773 GCA_038209275.1 Chloroflexia bacterium
GCAAGACGGCGACGGCGCGAATGCGGTGCATGGGAGCGGAGAGGGGTCGGAGGTCGGAGGTCAGAAGAAAACCAGAAACTAGAAACTAGAAACCAGAAACCAGAAATCAGAAATCAGAATTTAATAATCGTAAATCGTAAATCGTAAATCGTAAATCGTAAATCACCTTGGGGGAATGAATGTTATCAAACCTGGTCGAAGATTGGGCGCGGAATATAGCGCGAAAGGTCGGAGGGTTCGTAGCAAAATCGGGCATCGGCCCGAACGCTATAACCATAATTGGATTTTTGCTTAATTTCCCGGTAGCCTATGTGCTGGCGCAGGGCCAGTTTTTCCTGGGAGGTTTGCTAATCCTCTTTGCAGGCGCGTTCGATATGCTGGATGGCGCAGTAGCGCGGGCCACTGGCAAAATGACCAAGTTTGGGGCGTTCCTCGATAGCACGTTTGACCGCTACAGCGAAATCGTGGTACTGTTGGGCCTGCTGCTCTACTACCGCAGTCCGCTTGGTATTAAGGGCGAAGAGATGGGCGGCTCGGTGCTGGTATATATCGCAATCACTGGTTCACTAATGGTCAGCTATGTCAAGGCGCGGGCTGAAGGGCTAAACATGCCCATGAAGGGCGTTGGGCTGTTGCCCCGACCCGAACGTGTCATAATGCTGGCGGCAGCAAGTATCATAACGGCCTTCACTGGCGATATTGCCATGATTATCGTACTGTGGATATTGGCGGTTGGCACGAACTTCACATCTATTCAGCGAATTGTATATGTGTGGCTCACTACCGTTAGAGAGCAAAAAGCAGCCCTGGCGCTCAAAAACGAACAAATGCCGCCCGTTAAAGAAGCCCAGGAAAAAGAAGAAGAGAGCGGCGAAGAGCTGGTTCGTAAGCGCTGGTCGTTCCGGCGAGTAGACGGAAGATAAGGCTAAAGCCAAACTATACTAACAACTAACGCTCGTCATGCTCAGAGCGTGTCTAACAATTGTCATTCTGAGGTACGAAGAATCTCAGTCTACCCAGGCGAACCATTTCTTGAGTTCAATCCGAGATTATTCGTTCCTCACACCCCGTAAAGGGGCGTGACCACTCAAATCAATTATTAGATACGCTCTCAGGAACGAAGCATTTCAGGTCTAGCCGAAGTAATTGCTTTAGGAAGACCGCAGACCCTTCCTGCGTCAGGGTGACAGGTGGCTCAGGATGAATAGTTACGAAGGGTAAGCAAAGCATTCACTATTAGCGGGAATTACCAATGAAACTATGCTTGAATTAAGCTCAAATGTTCAAACCAAAAACTATAACTGGCTAATAAAGTTGGTAGCCGAAAACTATGCCGTGGGTGTTCGGGGCGAACCGATTCTACTAAATCAGCGCGACCAACAACGGGTGTTTCGTCTGAATACTTCTGAAGGTACAGCCCTGACCTTACGGCTTTGCCCGCCCTCACACTCTTACGAGCAGGTGCAAGCAGATACCGAGGCGCTCCTCTATCTAAGCCGTCAGCATTATCCCGCACCAACTTTGCGACTGACCCGCACTGCCCAACCCGCTTTTGAATGGCAAACTTCAAGCTGGGCTTACGCTCATGATTTTATTGAAGGGAAACAGCCTGAGTGGAATTTGGCTACTTTAGAAGAAGTGGCAAAACTATTGGGTCGGTTGCATTTGCTGAACGATAATACCCAACCATTCCCGACCAAAGTAAATTGGTTGGACGATTTAAACCAGGTTATCGAGCGGACAGAAAGCTGTACTAATCATGTCATCTGGGGTCAACCAGCCAGAGAAGTAGCTACCATTTTGAGCAGTTTGCCGTCGTTAGCTTTGCAAGACTTACCCAACGGCATAATGCATGGTGACGTACACGAAGGTAATCTTTTGCGTAATCCTGCTGGGCAGCTTTTTCTACTGGATTGGGAACACGCCGGAATAGGCCCACTGCTACTTGACCTGGCGCTGGTCTTGGGCTGGCACTGCCTGTGGCCTGCCAGCAAAAGCCAGAATTTGAGTGGAGAGCCAATTCATCTTGCCTCTGAAATTGATAAATTTGACTTTGATTTTGACGAAGAGTGGTGCAAAACCTTTTTGGCGACATACCAGCAATTTCGCCCGCTTACTTCGCAGGAAGTGCAATATCTGGCAGTCGCCATCCGTTTTGTAATCGGCTGGTATGCCGTCCGCGATATTGAGATTGAAGTCAAAGAAGCAGGAGCAAGCGATGGTCTGGCCCTGTTCCACTGGAGCATCATACATAGTCTTACTCCTACCAGGGAACAGCGGTTGAAGCAATGGGCAATCGAAACGGGCGTACAAACCAGAGAATAAACTCAAAACTTTGACTTTAACAGGTTTAATATTTTCCAGAAAATTGTATTTTCAGGTTTGGTCTGGAAGTAGAGCGGATTTTCAGACCAAACCGAACGTAAGCGTGATAAAACTTTAAATCTATGGTAACTTATATCCCCGTAGAATATTAACCGTAACCAAAATAACCAGACAAACAATTACTTTAACGACGACAAAGAAGGAAAAAATATAATGAGCAGTGAACAGACTAAAGCCTTGAATTTCTTTCAGTCCGAATTTGGCATAGACCAAAAGGTGATGAGCGATGTGCTGGCAACGGCGTTGAGCCGGGGCGGAGATTTCGCCGAACTTTACTTCGAGCATCGTATCACCAGCCAGATGCGCTTTGAGGAAGGCAGCGTCAAGGAGAGCAGTGGCGGCATTATCCAGGGTGTCGGCATTCGAGTAGTGACAGGCGATAGTTTCGGCTACGCCTATAGCGAAGATTTTAGCGTAGATAGTATGCGGCACGCCGCAACGACGGCGGCTCAAATCGCTAAAGGCGGCAAACCGGGCGAACCAGTGGATGCCAACCTGATTAATATTGCTGATCGCTACCCGATAGCTATCCCCTCGATTGATGTAAAGGCGCTGGAAAAACTGGAGCTAATTCGGCGCACCGACAAAGCCGCTCGTGCCTACGACCCGGCGGTCGCAAAAGTAATCGTGGCTTTCTCGGAAGAATACAAGCAAATAATGATTGCCACCAGCGACGGACGCTTGGTTGCCGATATACAGCCGATGGTTTCGCTGCGGGCTTTTGTAATTGCCGAACGCGACGGCAAGCCGGGACAAGGCTTCGAGAGTGCCGCCCGTCGCTATGGGCTGGATTACTTTAACACTCGCACGCCCGAACAAATCGGTTACGAAGCAGCGCGACAGGCAGTGTTAGCCCTCGATGCGATTGACGCGCCCGCCGGAATGTTCCCGGTAGTGCTGGCGGCTGGACATAGCGGCGTACTATTGCACGAAGCAGTCGGGCATGGCCTCGAAGCCGATTTCAATCGCAAGAAATTGAGTAATTATACTGACAGAGTGGGACAGGTAGTTGCCAGCCCGCTCTGTACCGTCGTGGACGATGGCACGATTGATTTTGCCAAAGGCACGCTCAACGTAGACGATGAAGGTAATATTCCGCAGTATAACGTGCTGATTGAAAACGGTGTGCTAGGCGGTTATCTACAAGACCGCATCAGCAGCAAATATTTTGACAACAAGCTGACCGGCAGTGGACGGCGGCAAACCTTCCGGCACGCCCCGATGCCCCGCATGTCCAACACCTATATGCTGGCAGGCGACAGCACCTTCGATGAGCTAATCGCGGCGGTAGACCGAGGGCTATACTGCGTCAGCTATAGCGGCGGTCAGGTCAATATCCACAATGGCGACTTTACCTTTGGTGTCACCGAAGCCTATATGATTGAGAACGGCAAAATTACCGCGCCAGTCAAAAACGTGAACCTGATTGGCAACGGCCCGGAAGTTTTGTCCAAAGTAACTATGGTCGCCAACGATTTTGCGCTGGCCGAAGACGGCGGCATGTGCGGCAAGAATGGTCAAACCGTGCCTGTCGGCGTTGGGATGCCAAGCGTACTGGTCAGCAGCATCACGGTCGGCGGCACGGCGGCGTAATTTCGAGGCATATTCGGTAGGGGTTTGAAGGGTCAAACCCTCTAAATGCAATCAGTTGGGTTTGATTTATCAATTCTTTTGGATGGATCCAATCAATTGGGTTCGATTTATCAATTTTTGAACAGATGCAATCAGTTGGGTTCGATTTATCAAACCCCTACCGAAGTTTGGAACGGGGGTTTGGGAGGCTGAAGTATGAGCATACAAACTCATTTAACTAAATATGATTATTATGATTTGTCCCTTGAGGAAGATATGCCCGAAAGTCAGCCTCAAATCAACCTATCCGACCTTCTCAAGAGTGTTCTCAAACAGCACTATATCTTGCAAGGCTGGTTTGTCACAGGCAATTTAGCGATTTTTCCGCCTACGCCCAATGATATGTACCGCTACCTTGCTCCAGATATAGCCTTGTTCAAAGGGGTAGTGCTGTCGGCGGCAGAGCAAAGAAATTTGAGTAGCTGGCGCATGGCCGAGCCAAACCGCCCTGCCCCAACGGTAGTATTTGAAATTAGCTCCAAAGAAACCTGGCCCAACGATTTAGACCCGAAGCCGCATCATTATGGACACCTGGGAGTACGCGAATATTTCGCCTACGACCCGCAACACTTCTGGCAAAACGCTACTACCCAGTTACGCGGCTGGCGCTACCCCAACGGAATAATCGAAGAAATCCAACCAAACGAAACCGGTTGGCTGTGGAGTGATGAACTGGATAGCTGGTTAGTGCCGGACGGCGAGTTCTTGCGGCTATATGACCCAAATGGCAACCAGCGCCTGACACTCGAAGAAGCGGCTGACGAGCAGAAAGAAAGTGCCAAACGGCAAGAAAAGCTGGCCCGTCGTCGCGAAAATGCCGCCAAACGTCGGGCCGAAATGGAACGCGCCGCCAAAGAAGCGGAGCGCGCCGAGAAAGAAGCCGCACTCGCTGCCAAAGAAGCGGCATTGCAACGAGAACAAGCCTTGTTAGAAAAATTGCGAAAAGCTAACATAGATATTGATAGTTTGAGATAAATGAAAGAGTAATTATGATAAACGAAGACGATTTGAAACTGGCAAAAGATATTGTCGAAATGGCGAAACAAAAGGGCGCGGACGAGGTGGAAGTACATGTCACCAGCAGCCGTACCTTTTCGACTAAAGTCCGCAAAGGCGAAGTCGAGAGCATCAGCGAGAACGAGCCGCACTCGTTAAATTTACGAGTTTATAAAGAAAAACGCGGTGCGGTGGTTTTCAGCTCGGACTTTCGGCCATCGGCGCTCGAAAAGCTGGTAGACGATGCAATTGAGCGGGCCGCAATTGTTGACCCCGACCCGGAAAGCGGTCTACCCGACCCTGAAGATTTAGCCAAAGAATTTAACGAAGATTTGGATTTGTGGGATCCGATGGTCGGCGATTTGCCGCCGGAAGTAAAAATTAATCTGGCGCACCAGGCCGAAGATGCCGCCACCGCCTTTGACCCACGCATTACCAATACCAACGGCGCGAACTTCGGCTCTTACATTTATTCGTTTGTAATGGCGAACAGCCTGGGCTTTGCGGGTGGCTATCGGGGTAGTTCCTGCTCGATTTCGATGTCAGCAGTGGCGGACGATGCCGACGGCAAGAAACAAACCGATGGCTGGTATAGCGGCAAACATCATTTCAACCGCCTGGAAAAGCCGGAAGAAATCGGACGCAAGGCGGCAGAGCGCACGCTGCGAAAGCTGGGAGCGCGCAAGGTCAAAACCAAAACCGTGCCGGTAGTTTTCGACCAGGATAGCGCTTCCGAATTTTTGGGCATTTTATCGCGGGCAATTATGGGCAGCGCGCTCTACCGGGGCATGACTTTCCTGGCGGGCAAAGAAGGGCAGCTAATAGCCGCGCCCGGCGTAACGATTGTAGATGACCCGCTCCGTCCCGGTTTGCCTGGTAGCCGCCCCTTCGATAGCGAAGGCGTGTATGCCCGCCGCAACGAAGTATTTTCACAAGGCGTTTTCCAGCAATTCCTCTTTAATACCTACTACGCCCGCAAGCTCAAGCGCCGCACCACTGGCAGCGCTGACGGCATCAGCAACTTTTATCTCGAACCCGGCACAATGTCGCCCGAAGAAATTATTGCCGGAGTAGACGAAGGATTGTACCTGACCGACACTATCGGCTTTGGCGAGAACATGACCACAGGCGATTTCTCACGCGGCGCAATTGGTATGTGGATTGAAAACGGCAAGCTGTCCTTCCCAGTCTCGGAAATCAATATCAGCGCTAATATGCTCGATATGCTCCGCAACATCAGTCAAATCGGTAACGACCTGGAATTTCGCAGCCGCGTCGCCGCCCCAACTATCCGTATGGATGGGGTGATGGTGAGCGGCCTTTAAATTAGTTTCTGGTTTCTGGCGGGTAAATCTGTGTAACAAACGTAACCTCAAAATCCCCAACTAGAAACCAGAAACCAGAAACTAAAAAGAGGAAAAGATGGCTGAAGTATATTCTGCGCCTGTGGTTGCGGCGGATACGGTAGACACGCTTTACAAAACAGCGGGGGGTAGACGGCGGGCGATTGGCAGTTGGGCCTTGTTTGATTTTGCTATGACCATCTTCAGCCTGAACATTATCTCGCGCTACTATCCGCTTTGGGTGAAGGAGGATAAAGGGCAGGAGGATATTGTCTATAGCCTGACCTTTTCCGCCTCGCTGTTTCTGGTAGCGATTACTTCTCCGGCACTGGGGATGCTTTCTGACCGCTTTGGGCGGCGCTTGCCGTCGCTCTTTGGCCTTTTGATAGTTGTAACTGCTTCGATAGCTCTGATTGGGCTGGGCAACGATTTGGCGCTCGGCTTGATTTTGTTTGTAATTGCCAATTACGCCTACCAATCTACCCAGGTCTTTTTTAACGCCTTGCTCTTTCATCTTTCGACCCCGCAGACACGCGGACGAATTGGTGGTATCGGGCAAGCCGTTGGCTACCTGGGAGCGCTGGGCGGTATTTTTATGGTTGCCCCGTTTGTGCAAAAGACGGCGGACGGCAAGACCATGTACATCACCGCGTTTATACCAACCGCGATTCTGGTCTTTGTCTTTGCTCTGCCGATTTTCTTCTTTGTGCGCGAACCAAAAGTAACTGTCACCGATAAACGAACGACGGGCCAGTTGGTCAAAGACTCATTCAGCCAAACAGTTCGTTCGCTGAAGCGGGCTTACAAGCTGCCGAATTTATTTCGGTACTTGATGGCCCGCCTTTTTTATGCCGATGCCGCTAATACCGTTGTGGCGTTTATGGCGGTCTATGCTACTAAAGCAATTGGCTTGAGCGATGATGAAGTGACAATAGTGCTGGCACTCGGTATTCTCTTTTCGGTGGCAGGCGCGTTTGGCTTTGGGTTTATCGCTGACCGTATCGGGCCAAAGCACACCCTTTATATTGTGCTGAGTTGCTGGCTGGTAGTTATGGTGGCAGCGATTATCACCCACGACAAAGTGATTTTCTATCCGATTGCTGCGCTGGTCGGTATTTCGCTGGGCGGTTTACGTACCACTGACCGCACTTTCTTGATAACCATCGCCCCGCCCGCTATGCTGGGTGAAGCGTTTGGCCTGTTCGGTCTAATCGGCGAATTTTCTTCAATAATCGGCCCGATTCTCTGGGGCATCATTACTTTTAGCCTGAGCGAAGAGCGTACTAGCTTTGCGCCCGATTTCAAGTATCGGGTTGCCGTTGCCGCCCTGATAATCTTGCTGGCTATAGGCGCATTTATCTTGCGGAAGGCCCAGGATGTTCCCGGCACAAACGAACAACTCGCCGCTTTGGAGTAA
>JBBQXW010000342.1:0-7741 GCA_038209275.1 Chloroflexia bacterium
ACCCGGCCCAATTTTTCAATCCGCAAATGTTTAAATGGTCGGAAATTTTGAACTTCGAGGCTATCTAAAATCAAATCTGCCATGCCTGCTTTTCTTTCCCTCATTGACATGAGACTCCACACAAACATCTTAGCAGAAGCCCCTTGCTACTGCAACCTCAACTAATTGGTGGGGATTTCTAGTTTAGAAGCGATTTTTTGATAAGAGAGGCTGCTTTCGGCATTTTCTAACTGGTAAACAGGCAATGGTAAAGTCCCTCATTGTGAGGTAAGATTGAAACAAAGAAATGAGCCTGCATTACTATGGAATAAACTTTAGAGGAGATATAACCACATGCTGAATTTTTCACTGACCGAAGAACAGCTGGCGATTCGGGAGGGTATTCTCAAAACCGTTGAGAAGTTCGACGATGACTACTGGCTGGCGCGTGACCAGGATGGGAAATTCCCCCACGAATATTGTCAGGCGCTGGTCGAGGGGGGTTGGTTTGGTATCACCATTCCGCAGCAATACGGCGGGGCCGGGCTGGGTATCACCGAAGCGGCGGTAGTGATGAACACTATCGGCGCACTGGGGGCGGCGGCTACCTCAGCCGTTCATATTAATATTTTTGGCCCGCAGCCGGTGGTGGTTTTCGGCACGGATGAGCAGAAAGCCCGGATGCTTCCACCGCTCGTTCGGGGCGAAGACCGGGCTTGCTTTGGTGTAACCGAGCCAACTGCCGGTCTCAACACCCTCCAGATCAAGACCTTTGCCCGGCGCGTCGGGGAGCGCTACATTGTGAATGGTCAAAAGGTCTGGATTTCGACGGCGCAGGAGGCCAACAAGATTTTGCTGCTGACCAGAACTACCCGCTTTGAAGAGGTCGCTCGGCCCAGCAACGGCCTTACCTTATTCTATACTGACCTTGACCGCCACAAGATTGAGGTGCGCGAGATAGAAAAAATGGGGCGGCACGCGGTTGATTCTAACGAGCTATTCATAGATGGGCTGGAAATCCCAGTAGAGAACCGTATCGGCGAGGAAGGACAGGGCTTCAAATATTTGCTGCACGGCCTCAATCCCGAAAGAATTCTGGTAGCGGCGGCGGTGATTGGGGCAGGCAATGCCGTACTAAATCGAGCAGTTGAGTATGCCAAAGAACGCATTGTGTTTGGTCGCCCTATCGGGCAAAATCAGGCGATTCAGCATCCGTTGGCAGAAGGCTGGATGCGCTTGCAGGCGGCAGAATTGATAATGTGGAAGGCAGCAGCGCTCTACGATGCCGGGCAACCTTGCGGACTGGAAGCCACCAGCGCCAAGTATCTGGCTGCCGAAGCCAATTTTGAAGCGGCTAGTCGGGCGGTGCGTACTCATGGCGGCTTTGGCTACGCTAAAGCGTTCCATGTCGAGCGCTACTTCCGCGAGAGTATGTTGTGGCTAATTGCCCCGGTCTCGCAAGAACTGGCCCTATGCCATATTGCCGAACATGGGCTGGGTCTGCCAAAATCTTATTGAGGGCTACAGCTTTGGAAAATTTTTTGTAAAAATTTTCCAAAGCTAAAAAAAGTCTGTTGGAAGATTGGAAGATTGGAAGGTGATAATAGTTAATTTTAACCCCTATGTTATAATGAGAGTCTGAATCATCAGAGCGAATTGTATTTTAGGAATCAGGAGAAAGGAACAAAATATATGCGTGACCGTATTGCCGAGGCGCTTCGGCGGAGCAAGGCTGACTACACCGAAATTCGGCTTGAAACCAAAGATACCACCTCGATTGGCTACCGGGGCAAAAGGTTGGAAAATATTAATACCGGGCGTGACGTAGGCGGAATGGTGCGGGTGCTGAATAACGGCAACTGGGGCGTAAGTACTTTCAACAGCCTGAACGAGTTGCAGCGCCACGTCGAACTGGCCCTTGAATGTGCCAAAAGTTTAGGTGATGGCGATGCAAAAATGGCCGAAGTTGCCCCTTCACAGGCCGAACTTGAAGCACAAATGGCTAATGACTTCCGCAAAGTAGATATTGCTACCAAAAAAGACATAATGGAACACTACAACAGTCTCGTGCTGGCTACGCCCGGTATTCAGGATTCGATGGTCAGCTACAGCGATAATTTGCTCACGACTTACTACGCCAACAGCGAAGGCACTTACGTAAAACAGGAAAAGCCCTACGCCACAGGTCGCATCAACGCCATTGCCCGCGACGGAAGTAACGTGCAACAGGCGTTTGACCGCCTCTTTGTTGGCTGGGATTTCAACCTGATTTACAACCGCGACGAAGATGTCAAGAAAGTCGCCCAGCGCGCCGTAGATATGCTCAAGGCCGAATCGGTGCAGGCTGGAAATTATACCGTTATTCTCGACCCGGCGCTGGCAGGCGTATTTGTCCACGAAGCTTTCGGGCATTTATCCGAAGCTGATTTTATTGACCAGAACCCCCGCGCCCAGGAAATGATGAAACTGGGACGGCGCTTTGGCCCGGATTCGCTGCATATTAGCGATGGCGGTGTTCATCCCAATCTTTACGGCACAATTGAATATGACGATGAAGGTACTCCGGCGCAGGACACTGACCTGGTAAAAGATGGTTTGCTGGTAGGTCGGCTACATAGTCGTGAGACGGCGGCTAAAATGGGTGAACAGGCCACCGGCAACGCTCGCGCCATTGATTACCGCTTTGCGCCTATCGTCCGTATGACCAACACCTATATCAAGCCCGGCACAACTTCTTTTGAGGATATGATTAAAGATGTCAAGCTGGGAGTATATGCCGTCGAAAGTTTGGGCGGCCAGACCGCAATGGAGAATTTTTCCTTCAGCAGCCAGTACGCCTATATGATACGCGATGGCGAGATTGCTGAGATGGTCAAAGACGTAATTCTGGCTGGCAATGTCTTTCAGACCCTCGCCAACATCGAGGCCATCGGCGACGATATGAAGTGGTGGCCGGGTGGTTGCGGCAAAGGCGCACAATCGCCGCTACCTGTCGGCGCGGGTTCGCCGCACCTGCGTATCAAAAATGTGCTGATTGGCGGACAGGCGGCCAGCAAAGCGCCCAGCGCGTTCCAGGTTTAGAAGGAGAATTTCCAATGGACAAAGCAACTGAAATTTTGGAACTGGTCAGGCCACACGTAAATTCTGCCGAGGCTTACGCCGTCAACAGCGAAGCAGTAAAAGTCAGCTACAAGGCGGGCAAAGTGCGTTCCAGCGAAGTGCAGGAAGCCAGTGGCGTGAGCGTTCGGGCAATTGACGACGGCAAGCTTGGTTTTTATGCTACTACCGATATGACCGACTCGCAAAAATTGCTCGATTCGGTGCTGGTTTCCACTCGCTACGGTGGTGAAGCAGGCTTCGAGTTCACCAGACCCCAGCAAGGGGGGCTATTTGAGGGTTTTAGCGCCGAGACTGCCCGCATGGATATTGCCGAACTCGCCGAAATGGGTCGCCGCACCGCCGCCATCATCGAAGACAAGACCAGTCGGGATGAAGTGACCGTTGAAATTCAGCTTGAGCGGACGGTTTACAATCAGCACCTTGCCAACACCAACGGCGTGAACCAGAAAGATAAGCGCTCCGAGCTTTCAGTGGTAGTAATGGCCCAGCGCGTGCGTGGCGATGATGTCATATTCAGCTTTAATCTCCATAATGCCATCGCGCCCGAAGATACCTTCAACAAGCTGACCGAAAGAATTTTATGGCATCTGGAAATGAGCGAAAAGCTGGTCAAAATGGATATGAGGGAAGGACCGTTGCCAGTCGTCTTTACCCCAATGGGCAGTGCGCTGCTTTTCTTCCCCCTGGCGCTGGGCCTGAACGGGAAAAACGCTTTCAAGGGCATCAGTCCGCTTGCGGGCAAAATGGGGCAAACCTTGCTCGACCCGCGCCTGACCTTTGTAGATGAACCACTTGCGCCTAATCGCCCCGGCAGCGCCGCCTACGATGATGAGGGAGTAGCTACCAAACGTCAGGTTTTCTTCGATAAAGGCGTTTTGAACGGTTATTACTACGACCTGAAATCGGCGGGCGAAGCCAGCGTCACCAGCACCGGCCACGCCAAGCGCGGTATGTTGAGCGCACCCCAGGCTGGATTGCACAACCCCATGTTGCTGGGCGGTGATTTATCTTATCAGGAACTGATTTCCGACATTAAAGAAGGGCTGCTGGTCGAGTCGGTGCTGGGCATGGGCCAGACTAATATTCTGGCAGGCGCTTTCAGCAATACAGTCGAGTTGGCCTACAAAATCGAGAACGGCGAAATCGTGGGCCGGGTCAAAGACGTTTCGATTGCCGGAAACGTCTACGAACTGCTTAAAGATAATCTGTTTGGTCTTAGTAGCGAGGTTGAACTGGTCTATGGTCAGGCCAGTTTGCCCTACATTCGGCTGGATGGAGTCAGTACGGTCAGCAATTAATAGTTAGCGTTTCGCCTCGGTAGTAGCGATTTCAATCGCTTTCGATTAAACGCAAGGCCAAAGCGATTGAAATCGCTACTACTTTTAGTTTGCTAATTAGTTTGATAAAAGGATAATTTATGATAGACCATGACCGTCTTTTCAAAGAGTTATTAACTACTTTTTTCGTCGAATTTATTGAGCTATTTTTGCCCGAAGTGTTGGACTATCTTGACCAGGACTCGCTGGTCTTTCTGGACAAAGAGCTTTTTGCTGATATAACCGCCGGAGACCGTCACGAAGCCGATATAGTGGTGCTGGCGAAGTTTAAGGATAAAGAGTCCTATTTTCTAGTTCAAGTGGAAACTCAATCTTACTCCGAAAGCGACTTCGCAGAGCGCATGTTCGATTATTTCGCCATTCTACGCCGAAAATACCGCAAAGACATCTATCCTATCGCAGTTTTTTCTTTCGATGTGCCGCAACGACCAGAACCTCATGTTTACCTGATGGATTTTCCTAACAAAAGAGTGCTAGATTTTGATTTCGACGTTATTCAACTCAATAGGCTGAACTGGCGCGATTTCCTCAATCGGCCTAATCCAGTCGCGAGCGCACTAATGGCGAAGATGAAGATTGCGCCGGAAGACCGGGTTAAGGTAAAATTGGAGTGTCTGCGGATGCTAATAGGTTTGGAACTGGATGAGACCAGAGTCCAGCTAATTTCGGGTTTTGTAGATACTTATCTGGACTTGGATGAAACCGAAAAGCAAAGTTTTCAAACTGAGCTTGAGAAATTTGTACCGCAAGAGAAAGAGGCTACTATGAGAATTGTGACGAGCTGGATGAAGGAAGGCAAGCGCGAGGCGTTTTTGGAAATGTTGAACTATCGCTTCGGTGTACTTGAACCGACGTTGGATGCGCGGGTTCAGGCGCTATCCACCGAGCAACTAGAGGAACTGGGCAAAGCTTTGTTCGATTTCTCGGAAATAGCCGATTTGGTCAAATGGTTGGACGGGCAACCAGCCGCCTAATAATGACAAAAATAGCCTTCATCGCCCCGTTCGGCTTGAAAACCAAAGGCACTGTCGGGGCGCGTATTCTGCCTCTGGCCGAAAGCCTGGTCGGGCGCGGTCATCAGGTGCGGCTAATTGTGCCGCCCTGGGATGACCCGCCCGGTTCACCTGAACTCACTTTACGTAAACCACGCCTTGAAAAAGTTGGACAGGTTGAAATATTAACTTTGCCGTTGCGTCCTGGCCCGGCGGTACTCTCGCTGCCGCTACGGTTAGCGCAGGCCGCGATTGCCTTCAAACCCGATGTAATTCATGTCTTCAAACCCAAAGCCTATAGCGGACTGTCGGCTCTCTGGCTGGCGCTGGGTCGTCGCCGCTTTGTGCTGGATACGGACGATTGGGAAGGGCCGGGCGGCTGGAATGACCGCAACCCTTATTCCAAAAACCAAAAACGTCTTTTCGCCTGGCAAGAGCGTGACTTGCCATGCCGCGCCGCCGCCATTACCGTCGCCAGTCGCACCCTCCAGAGCCAAATCTGGGGGTTTGGTGTAGCACCCCAAAAGGTTTGCTACTTGCCCAACGGCGTTTCGCGTTCAAAATATGCTAAGTGGGTCGGGCCGGAAGTAGATAAAGTGGCTTCCGAGTGGCGTGAACGGCTTGACTTGCGCGACAAAACGGTATTGCTGGCCTACACCCGCTTTGCTGAATTTAAGCCGGAACGCCTTTTGCAACTATTTCGGGCAATTTTAGAGCGTCTGCCAATAGAACAGGCCGAACAAACGCGGTTATTGGTCGTAGGTGGCGGCTTCTTTGGCGAAGAGCAAAATTTTCGAGAACTGGCCCGACCCTACGGCCTTGCCGATAAAATCGTCGTAACAGGTCAGGCGAAATGGGAAGATTTGCCGGGCCTTTTGCGCGTGGGTGATGTGGCGCTCTACCCGTTCGACGACAATTTGATTAACCGGGCGCGCTGCTCGGTCAAATTCCTCGAATTACTGGTTGCCGAACGGCCTGTTATTACTGAAGCGGTCGGCGAATTGACCGAATATCTGCGCGAAGGTGGCGGCAGCCTCGTTCCCCCAGGCGATGAAGCTGCTTTTGCGGCGGCAACTGCTCATCTCCTGCAACTAAACCCTGCCGCCCGCCGCGAATTGGGTCAGCAAGCCGCCGCTCACCTCTGGCAGCACTACGATTGGACGCACCTAGCCGAACGAGTTGAAACGCTTTATTTAAGTCAGAAGTCAGAAGTTAGAAACTCGTAACTAGCTAATCAACTATTCGTTATATATTATGGAACTTGCTTTTATTAACGAATGGAGTGTTGCTTTGAAAACCCGAATTAGTATTTTTATTTTATTGATTTTAGCTTTGAGCCTTGCTCTAACGGCTTGCAATAGTTCGCCTACCAGCAATAGCGCAGTTTCGTCGAGTCAAACTAATGCCACTATTGCTACCTTTGCCCCTTCTCCTTCCCCGAATGGCGGCGTTCTTGCTTTATCGCCCTTACCTGCTACATCTCCCAGCGCTCCAACGGTAACGAACACACCTTTGGTGCAGGTTGTCGTATCCAATACTCCTACATTAGAAGTAGCAACGCCTACTAATCCGCCCACCGCTACCCTTAGCCCTGCTCCAGCTACGCCCACAATCTCAACTAGCGCCCAACCAAACCTTACTAAAGCGCCTGCTTCAACCACTACTTCGCCCAAAACGACTGCCGCCGCGACCAGCTCGGCGAAAACCGCTACTACCCCGCCGACGCTAACTCCCCGACCCGTTGGCAGCACTACGCCTTACACCGGGCCACTGAGTGAAGTTGTGCGCGGCAAGACTGGCAAAAAGGAAGTGGCGATTACCCTCGATGCCGGGGCAGGAGCAGAACCTTTCCCAAAAATGCTAACTGCGCTGGATAAGGCGGGCGTAAAAATTACCTTCTTCCTGACGGGCAGTTGGGCGCAGCAAAACCCGGCCTATGTCCAGCAAATCGTTAATAGCGGCCATGAAATCGCCAACCACACCTGGAGTCATCCCGACCTGACCGGGGTGAGCGATGCCCAGATTAAAGACGAGCTTGAACGCACCGCTGCATTACTCTCCCGTTTTACAGGTCACAGTACGCGCCCGCTCTGGCGTGCGCCCTACGGTTCGCGCAATGCACGCGTGATGAGCGTGGTGAACGGCCTGGGCTATCGTTCTATCTTCTGGACGATTGACAGCCTAGACT
The DNA here is from genome assembly GCA_038209275.1 of Chloroflexia bacterium. GTDB lineage: Bacteria > Chloroflexota > Chloroflexia > Chloroheliales > Chloroheliaceae > L227-5C. The sequence continues at coordinate 7,617 of JBBQXW010000342.1, forward strand.
CGGTGGGACAGCCCAAAAGCGCCCGCTTTCTGATTGACCGCATCACCGGGCAAACCAACGCCCAACTTGACGGCCAGATAATCCTCATGCACATTGGCAACGCCACTACCGCCGATGCTTTGCCC
>JBBQXW010000343.1:0-7721 GCA_038209275.1 Chloroflexia bacterium
AACGAATCGGGTAGTGGCAATCCCGGTGCAGTACAAATCTAGCCCGGTTGGGTCTAGCACTGCTATCGAGCGCAAATATAGCGACATGAAGTTCCGGGTTTATTATACCGATTACCTGGGACAGGCATCGGTAGCCAAAGAACCGTCTATTTCGGACGTGAAAGCAACTGCCACCGCCAATAGCAGCGATGTAACTTTTAGCATGAAAGTACTGGGGGATATTTCGGACGGGGTACACCCGGCGGCGGGTGTGTTCGAGGTCTGGGTAACTTACACCGCTACCGATGGCAGTTTGTACGGCAGTTGGGATTCGTTTAGCCTGACCCAGGACGCAACTGCCCCGACGCTGTGGCAGGGAACAAAATCTTTCCCCGGCGTGGATGTAAGCAAGTTGCTGTTTATGACCCAGGCTGCCAACGGGACGGGTCTGGTTTCGCTGGCAACTAACAGTGGCGCGTACTACCCGGTAACGATTGGCACCCCGCCACCCCCGCCGACGGTAGCCAGTAAACTGGAATTTTCTGCCCCGCTCCCACCCGCGTCGGCAGCCTATCTCGACCAACTCACCCTGAAGGCTACTTTGAGCGCGGTTTCGGACAACGCATCCGCGCCTATTGGGAGCAAGACGATTACTTTTAGCATCAACGGGCAGAGCATAGAGGGAGTTACCGATGGCAACGGCGTTGCTACTGCCAGCCTTAAACTGAACGTTGTGCCTTCCAGCAATCCCTATTACTTGAGCGCATCGTTTGCTGGAAAGGACAATTACAAGCCGTCGTCAGTAGCCAGCCCGATTACGGTTAATAAACGGGCGACTTCGTTAAGCATTGCGCTAGACCCGTCGAACGTTGGCAGCACCAGCAACCCAACTGGTCTGGTGGCTACTTTGCGGAGCGCCAACCCGAACGGGCTACCTTTGGGCCAGAAGTCGGTTTTCTTTGTAGCAACCAGCACCAGCAATCCGGCTAACCAGTATGGTATCGAGGTTGTGACCGATTACGCCGGACGCGCTCCGATTGGTATTCCGCCCTGGCCCGCCGGGAGCTATAATCTGCAAGCTTACTTTAGTGGCGCGGTGCCGCTCTTTACCAGTGGAAACACTCAGTTTGCCGATACGTTCTACGCGCCTTCGACGGCAAGTTACACTAACCGAGTGACTTTTAGCAAGTTTACGCCACTGATTAGCTGGTACAATCCGGCGGATATAGTGGTAGGAACGGCGCTAGGCAACACTCAGTTGAACGCCAAAGCTACTATCAACGATACGCCTGTAGCAGGTACGTTCAGCTATAGTCCACCGAGCGGGACAACTTTAGGGCTAGGCGCGAATCAGACGCTATCGGTGACGTTTACGCCAACCGACACAGTTAACTTTAATACTGTTACTGATACGGTTAAGATTAACGTGGTGCCGCCCACGCCGACTATCACTTCAATTAGCCCAACTACGGTCAGCAAGGGTGGCCCGGCCTTCACCCTGGCGGTTATTGGGACGGGCTTTATTGAAAACGTCTCGAAGATACGCTGGAACGGCAGCGACCGCCCAACTACGTTTGTCAGTTCGAATCAGCTAACCGCCCAGATTCTTGCCAGCGATATTATTAACGCGGGTAGTACTGCTATTACGGTCTTCAACCCGTCGGGTGGCACGTCCAACGCGGCGACACTCTCTATCGTGGCGGATAACATGCCACCCGTAACTCAGGCCAGCCTATCCACCCCCGCCAACGCGAACGGCTGGCACAAGGACGACGTGACCGTGACATTGAGCGCCACCGATGCGGGCAGTGGGGTGAAGCAAATCAGCTATAGCGCGAGTGGGGCGCAAGCTATCGGTAGCACGGTTGTAAACGGCGGTGTGGCGACCTTCAAGATTAAGAATGAGGGTATTACCACCATTACTTTCTTTGCCAAAGATAATGCGGGCAATACCGAAGCGCCCAAGACGCTCACGATTAAGCTGGACAAGACTGCGCCGGAGTTCGACCTGTATTTTGACAAGGAGGCCAAAGTATTAAAGTTGGCGACGGTAGACGGCTTGAGTGGGGCGGCGGCGAACCCGGCGAGTTTGCCAGTTAATGCCTCGAATAATCCGCCACCCTTCGTGCTGGAAGACAAGGCCGGAAATACGCTGACGGTAAAATTCGAGCGAATTATTAGCAGCCAGCGCGATACTTTTGCCGGGGTGGAACTAAAGATGCTGTCTTATAAATCGGCGCTATATACGGCAGATTTTAGCCCGATAGCCTGGTCAACCACTTTCAAAGCGGATTGGGGAACTGACCCGTCCAAACCTGTCACTAAAGTCAATCAGTATTTCAACGTAGACCGCAATTTTACGGTACAGGCGAATTGGCAGGTTAATCCGAACAAAACCAATATTACGGTCAAGGAGCCAAACAAAGTTGAGGTCAAGCGTACCGACAATGGGTTTACCTTGCTGCACGGCACGTCGAACCGAGGCAAGCTCGGCTACCGATTAGGGAGTTAGTTCAAAGTTCAAATAGTTACTACTTTTAGAAATTTTAAAGCATTTGTTTTAGGAGGGCTTCGGCCTGTTCGATTTCAGCACCTTCGGCGGCAGCCGCCATTCTTGCGATTTTTGGTATATCGGTTTCGGTGACACCAACTTCGCTCAAGTGTTGCGGCAAGCCGAGCCGGGCGACAAGATTACTAACGGCATCGGCGGCGGCAAGCGCGTCGGTGGTGTCGTCCGTTCCGGCGCTTTCAAGTTTTAGTACCGGGGCGATACGGGCCAGCGCCGGGGCGTGCTTTGGGGTCATTGCCCGCATAACATGGGGCAGAGTGATGCAGGAGGTAATGCCGTGTGGTACATTCCAGGTTGCGCCAATTCGCCGCCCCAGGTTATGACTCAGGCCCATCGGCGTATTAATCGAGCCGAAAAAGCTCATCCAGGCGGCGAGTTGTAATTGAGTACGAATATTCAGGTCTTCGGGTTGTTGTTGGCAGCGCGGCAAATAAAGAAAAAGCAGCCGAATTGCTTCCAGCGCCAGCACATCGTTAATTGGGTGTGCGCCGGGAGCATAGAGGGTTTCGACAGCGTGGTCGAGCGCCCGAATCCCGGTAGAAATCCAGAGGCGTAGCGGGGTGGGCAAGGTCAGGCTTGGGTCGAGTACCACGGCGGTTGGGGTAATCCGGGCATCGGCGATACCGCCTTTGGCGCGGGTGGCTTCGTCGGTTACGCCCGCCAGATGCGAAAATTCTGCCGCCGATAGCGTCGTCGGGATAGCGATATGGGGCAGGATTTTGCCGCTGCCTTCGGCAAGCTTTGCTACTACCGCTTTAGCCGCATCAATCGGGCTACCGCCTCCCAGACTGACTATGACATCGGCCTGAAGCGAACGGGCTAATTCCGCCGCGTTTGCTACGCCACTCGCCGGGGTATGCTGACGTATCTCGGCAAACGTACCAACGTGAAACACGCCAAGCGCCTGCACTACCTTTTCTAACACATCGGTCTGGGTTGCCAGGCTCTGCCCGGTAATGACCAAAGCCCGCTTTGCCTCCAACCTTTTTACTTCGTTAGGCAAACGCTCCAGGCTACTTATCCCAAACAAAACATGTTCCTGCGGGAGAAAGATATACTCGCCCTGTAGGTTGACTTCGTTGTCACTCATGCTAGTTTCTCCAAAAAATTTGTAGGAGGGGGCTATGCCCTCGAAAAATTGCCATTGCCGACAAATCGAGGGCGTAGCCCCCTCCTACAGAAATAAATTATTGCCGACAAATCGAGGGCGTAGCCCCCTCCTACAGAAATTGGGGCTAGGGTACGAAATAGGGATTTTCTTTGGCGGTTTTCAGCTCGTCCAGAATCGCGTCGAATTGTTCGGGCGTGACGTTATAGATAAACTCGTCGTTGACCTGAAGGCAGGGGGCGCTACCGCAGGCCGCCAGACATTCGATTTTCGCCAGGGTAAGCTGACCGTCCGAGGTAGTACCGCCAATTGGCACGCCGAGCTTTTTCGCGCCCTGGGCCAATAAGTCATCGCTGCCGCGCAGGTAGCACGAAATGCTGTCGCAAACCTTGACCACGAATTTTCCGACTGGGCGCTGGTGGTACATGCGGTAGAAGGTGACGACCTGCTCCACCTCGCTAAAAAGCATCTCCAGAAGTTCGGCTACCTCAATCATGGGCGGGGCGGGGATGAAGCCGAATTGCTCCTGCACCACATGCAGCGCGGGCAAAATAGCCGATTTTGGGCTGGGATAGCGCTGCTTGATGGCAAAAATGCGTTGCCGCGACGTTTCGCTTAATTTATACGTTTCCTGTTCAACCATAAATTATTATCTATCCACCTCGCCCAGAATAATATCAATTGAGCCGATAGCCGCCACAATGTCGGCGAATAGTGCCTTGCCTTCCAGCGTGGCGGGCATTAACTGCAAGTTGGCGAAGCTAGGGGCGCGGATGTGCATCCGAAGCGGCTTGTTCGAGCCGTCGCTGACCATAAAGTAGCCAAGTTCGCCGCGGGCCGATTCAACCCGCGAATAAACCTCGCCCGGCAACGGTTTAAAACCTTCGGTAAAGAGCTTGAAGTGATGAATGAGGGACTCCATATTAGTAGCGACTTCCCACTTCTTGGGCGGCACAATCTTGCGGTCACTAATTTGCCACTCGCCACCCGGCAATTTGTTTAGCGCTTGCTCGACGATGCTAATACTTTGCTCTACTTCCAGCATCCGCACCAAAAAGCGGTCATAAACATCGCCGTTCTTGCCAATCGGTACTTCAAAATCATAAGTTTCGTAGCCACTATAGGGAAACATTTTGCGGACATCGTACTTAATGCCACTGGCTCTCAGACACGCCCCGGTTGCACCGTAAGCCAGCGCCATTTCGGGGGTCAGGACGGCAATATTCTTGGTGCGCTCATACCAGAGCTGGCTTTTGGTCAAGAGGGTATGGTATTCGGGCCACTTCTTCTTGAAATATTTTAGAAAACTGTCTACCGCTTCCTCGAAGTCGGGCGGCAAATCGGCGTAAAGACCACCGGGCATAATATAGCTGGTCATCATACGCACGCCGCTGCACATCTCGAAAATATCAAGGATTTTCTCACGGTCACGCATACCGTACAAGAAAGTACTTTGCGCGCCCAAGTCCATTGCGTGCGTACCCAGCCAGACTAAATGGCTCGAAATGCGCTGAAGTTCGCACAACAGCACACGGGTAACCTGCGCCCTGGGCGGTATCTGGTCGGTGATGTTCAGCAACTTTTCAACCGCTACCACAAAGCCCATATTGTTGATGAGCGGGTTCAGGTAATCGGTGCGGTCAGTCAGGGTGAGCGCCTGGTTATAGGTTTTGGTCTCGGCCTGTTTCTCGATGCCGGTGTGCAAATAGCCAATCTCAGGAATGCACTTGATAACCTCTTCGCCACTCAGTGTCACAATCAATCGCAATACACCGTGGGTAGAAGGATGCTGCGGCCCCATGTTGATTGTCATCAACTCTTTGAAGGGCGCGCCTTCCTGCTCCTCTTCGTCTCTATCGAGGTCTTCTTCCTGGTCGAGCCAGCGCTCTTTTATTCCGAGGTCTTCCATAAAAAATACCTTTTTTACTATGTTAGCTTTTGAAAATTTTTTTGCAAAAAAATTTTCAAAAGCTAAGGAAAAGTTATTTAGTTTGTTTGGGGCGGGCCGCTCCGACCTTCCAGGCGTAGCCAGTTTGCGGGGACTGCCGCCCGGCGTTTGCCTGTAATTGGGTAATCCTTGCGTAAAGGATGACCGTCCCAGTCGTCGGGCATTTCGATGCGGCGCATATCGGGGTGGCCCTCAAAATCAATTCCGAACAAATCAAAAACTTCGCGCTCGTACCAGTTCGCGCCAGGCCAAAGATTGGTGACGGTTGGGATAGTCGGATTTTCGCCGGAGAGTTCGACCTTAATCCGAATGACTTTCTCGCGTTCCAGTGCAATCATATTGTAAACCACCTGATAGCGTGGTTCACGCGGATACCAATCTATCGCCGTCACATCTTCCAGCATGGTAAAGCGGCCTTCATCGCGCAGGTGGCGCAGTACGTCTACTATTTCTTCGGCTGGGACTATAAAAGTGGGCGTGCCATCCGCCGCCCGAAAATCACTTTTGCGTACATTGGGGAAGCGTTCCAAATCGAGCAGCGAAGGCTCGGTCGGGATTGCTTCGACCTCCGGGTTATTTTTGGACTCGTCCGAGGTTTGGGTCACTTACTACCTCCGGGGCATACTCTTTTGGGTCACGCGGGCTAGGTGCACCCGCCGCAATTTTTTGTTGTAACAGATTAATGCCTTCAATCAGTGCTTCCGGGGTTGGCGGGCAACCGGCGACATAAATATCTACCGGGATAACCAAATCAACTCCCTGCACAATCGCGTAATTATTGAAAATGCCGCCGCAACTGGCACACGCGCCCATCGCAATTACCCACTTGGGGTCGGGCATCTGGTCGTAAATCTGACGCACTGCCGGGGCCATTTTAGCCGAAACGCGCCCGGCGACAATCATCAAATCAGCCTGGCGGGGCGAGGCCCGAAAAACCTCTGAACCGAAGCGGGCCAAATCGAAGCGCGGGCCACTGGTTGCCATCATTTCAATCGCGCAGCAAGCCAGCCCAAACAAGGCCGGCCATAGCGAAGAACTGCGCGCCCATCCCGCCGCTTTGTCGAGGCTGGTGGTGACTACGCCACCCACCGGGGTAATGCTCCGTAGCGACTGCAATTCACCCGGCACGGGCGCGTTATTGGTGAAAAAATCTTCTTGCCGATAAATACCGCTCATAGCGTTTACTTGCCTTTATTTATTAGAGTTCCCAATTAAACGCGCCTTTTTTCCAGAGATAAAGATAGCCAATGCCCAGCACCAGCAAGAAGAGGCCCATTTCAATCAGGCCGAAAAGTTTTAGCTGGTTGAGTAGCACGGCCCAGGGAAAGAAAGCGACGGTTTCAATGTCGAAAATCAAAAAGAGCATGGCAACTTCCAGGAATTTGACCGGGAAGCGGCGCGGCGTTTCCTGTACCAACGGTACGCCGCCTTCGTAGGGCGATAGTTTCGCTTCGCTGGGGTTTTTCGGGTTGCCAATTACGCCGAGTACGGTCATGGCGACTGTCACAAACACGGCGAAAAGAAACAGGAGTAAAATTGGTACAAAACCCTCAAGCATTTTCTTTTCCTCTGGGAATTAGTGCTGATTCTCTAAAGCAAGTGCTTTAATTTTTATGATTAAAACCAGGTTTAATGTCCGTTTGGCTTGAACAAATTTAGAGCAATTTCATTTAAAGAGTACCACGCCCCTGCTTTGCTGTCAAGCGATTCTGTGAAATTTGTTGCAATCTTTTTGAGAGTTTTAACCACAGAGGGCGCAGAGACGCAGAGGTTTTTTATAATTATTCACCACAGAGGCACGGAGAAACACAGAGAAGAAGTAGTAAGATTTTTGCAAAACCCGGATGTGAACGTCTGGGCTAAAAATAAGTGAGCCGAAATTTTTAGCCCAGACGTTCACGTCCGGGTTGGCTTGACCCTAGCGCAAAAGTTGACGCTCACCCAACATTAAATTGCTAGTTGCACCCTTTGGGCGTGCGTGCTAGGATGAGGTGGTTCAGCCATTTTATAATGTTACAAACAGGAGGCGACGTGGATAGTTTAGCCGAAACCATCAAAAATTATGACCAAACCGCGACGAATTTTGCCAAAAAGAATTACGCGATTGAGCTAACCCA
>JBBQXW010000344.1:0-7669 GCA_038209275.1 Chloroflexia bacterium
GGAGCGCTCACGAGTGAAGACTGAGGAAGAACGACCAATTGAGTTTGCTGCTACACTAGCGGCGTTAGAACCAGAAAGTCCATTACTGGCGCGTACCCTGTATCTTTACCGCATCCAAAACCGTCTCACGGTGGAGCAAATAACTTATTGGCTGGGCCTATCTGAGGAAGCCGATTTTTACCGGCTGGCGGTCTGTTTAGCCCCCCGCCCGGCAATTGCTTCGATGGGTTGGAAAGAATATACCAATGTATTAAGCCGCTGTTTTCCTTCGCTGAAGTTGAACCGGCTGCAACTGGCCGTTCAGACCATTACCACGCCGCCCAAAGTAAAAGTGGCAGTAAGTGCCTCATGAAATAAATCAATTCAATTCGATTCCATACACTTTTCCATCTCTCAACAGAGCCGGGAACTTTTGTGAATTTTTGCAAAAGTTCCTGGCTATCTTTATTTTATAACTTATTTAACCGTTAAAACTTTTCCTGAATTTAACAAGTTTTTTACAATTCCATTGCATACTTAGGCCAAACCATTTCGTTATAGTTACTATGTTAGAATGTAGCAATCATCATAGAAGACAGAATCAGATAGGGGAAAATTCGGGGAATGACAAAATTTTCAGGCAAAGCGGGGCGAATCGGCGGGCTGGCGCTGATAGGGCTAATGTTGGCCCAGGTGCTGACCGCCTTTGAAGGCGCTGGCGCGGTTTGGGCAGATGATGTTCCCGCCGAGGCGGTCAAAGCGTTTAATGCTTTGTGGGAACACAATGACCGCCCAGTGGCAGAAGGACGGGCGCGGCGTACCTGGACATGGGGGCCGTCCCCGTTTAAAACTATCAGCGAACCTTACGCCGATTCGCCGGGCGGTCAGCGCTCGGTAACATATTATGATAAGTCGCGGATGGAGATTAATAATCCTGCCGCCGCCAAAAACAGCCAGTGGTATGTCACGAACGGCTTGATTGTGCGCGAAATGGTAGCGGGGCGGCTACAATTAGGGGATAATTCCTTTCGCGATACCGCTCCGGCCCAGGTAGTAGTAGCGGGCGACCCTATCGAAGTCAATCCTGCCGCCCCAACTTATGCCAGCTTCCGCGCTATCGCCAGCCTCAGCAACGATAAACGCGCCGCCCAACAACCCGCCAGCCCGATTACTACCCGAATTGACGGCAATAGCACAGTCAGTAAAGACGCTAATCTCGGCAACTTCAACGTAAAATACGCCTATTACGACCAAACATTAGGCCATAACATCCCCGATGTCTTTATGAATTTTTTCAAAAGCCAGGGGCAAGTTTATCAAAATGGCACTTACCAGAACGGCCCGGTGCTGGACTGGGTGTTTGCCTGTGGTTTGCCCATTACCGAACCATACTGGGCCAATGTCAAAGTAAGCGGCAAAGATAGCTGGGTCATAGTTCAGCTTTTCGAGCGGCGGGTGCTAACCTACAATCCGGCTAACGCTCCCGAATGGCGGGTCGAAATGGGCAACGTGGGCCAGCACTACTATAGCTGGCGCTACGCCAATTCTTCGCCTGGGCCAACCGACCCGGCCCCAACTCCCGCGCCAAATCCGTCACCCACGCCAATCCCTACCCCCGCCCCGGCTAACAATTCGGCCTTTGGTTCAGTCGAAAAAATAGAAGGTCAGGATGTAGTGGAAATCGGTAACGGCGCAATCAAGCGGACAGTGGTAATGGGCAGTAGCAACGGAATTTATACCGCCAGCTTCTTGAACCGGCTGACCAATAGTGAGTATATGGGACGTTCCGGCCCAGAATTTCGCTTGCGTTTCTCCCACGAACTTCAGGCCGATTCGAGCGAAGAAGAAATAACTTCGGATAGCACCAGAGTGACAAGCTACAAATGGCTCAAACACAGCCAGGACGAGCAACTAATCGAGATTGAACTTAGCGCCCAATTTCACGACTCGCCTTTTAATATTTATCTCTATTATCAGGCCCAGGCCGGACAAAATTTTGTGCGTAAATGGCTGACCGTGCCGCCTTTCAATGGGCAAGGCTGGGCCATTAATAAAGTAATCGTCGAAAATTGGAATCCCGATAGCAACCTTGACCCACTTGCCCCGGCGACGCGCTACTCGGCTCAATTCGCCACCGGGCAAATTAATTTCAGCGAACCAGATAGTGTTATCACTTCCAACACAGCCCTGCGCTATAACCCGGTTAGTAATTCACGGGCGCTGGCGCTACATCACAACGGGAACGAAGGCTTTTACTTCTTCCAGGAATCGCTTTTTGGCAACGAGGATTTTAGCCGGAGTGAAGGATTGCACTTAAGCAACGCCGATTTTATTGAGCCGGAAAAAGGTTTTAGCAGTGGGCGTAGCGTGCTAGGGGTCTGGCGCGGCCCGGCAGAAGTTGGTTACAAGCGTTATCAGGAGTATTTATATAATAATTATGATGTGGTGAAGGGCAAAAAAGACCCGGTCTGGTTCAGCACCTGGTATGTCTATGAAGCCGGAATAAATCAGGAAATTTTATCTGGCGTGGTAGACCGCATGAAGAGCGCCGGGTTCTACGATTTGCTGCATATTGATGCTGGCTGGGAAGGCGACGCGCCTTTACAACCTGACCTGAATAAGTTTCCGCAGGGGCTTGACCCGATTATTGGCAAGCTCAACGCCGCCGGAATGGGCCTGGGCCTGTGGATTAATCCGTTCAGTCACGGCTATGAGGATATTGCCAATCACGCTAATTTCCGGCGACAGCACCCCGATTGGGTCAACCCGGAAGGAACGCGGCTTTGCCCTCTGAGCGGGGCAGGCGACTACGTTGCTAGTCGTCTAGTGGAAATCGCCCGTAGCTGGCCTTTAGATGTACTTTATTGGGATGGCGCAGACTGGAATCCGAATAGCTGCCAGAGTTCGGATAGACGCTGGCGCACGCCCAACGAGGAACATATTCTGACGTTGAAATATTACGCCAGCTTGATAAATCAGTTGCACGCCGTCCGGCCTAATTTGCGGGTGGTAATCTGGAGCGCGCCGCCCGATGTGCATTGGCTGGGCGCTGCCGACGAAATTCAGCTTTCCGATATTGCCGCGCCGCCACTATTGCAAAGCGAACTGATTCGCCGCCAGCAAAATTATTATGCCGCCTTTGAATATTCTTATGCCGGAACCTGGGGCGATTGGTACGGGCTGCAATATCAGCGCGACTATAGTCAGGGATTGGGCCAGCCGCTAAATTTGTTGCGCTATGCCGAAGCCAGTATGATTGGCAATAACGCTAATCAGGCCGGGGCATCGTTCGACCTGGCAACCGCCCCGCCCGGTCTGCTCGATTTTCTCAGCCAAATGTTCAACTTCCGCAAACGTTTCGCCAACTATTTTACCCAATACCAGCACGTTCTGGGTTTCCCGGACGGCGCAAGCGTAGATGGCGAGGCCCATATAATTAACGGGCAGGGCTTTATCTTGCTATTCAACCCGACCAGCAACAGCAAGAGCCTGAACCTACCGTTGGATGAGCCGGGTTTGGAACTTCAGCCGGGGGTAGTGTATAATCTCTCCGATTGGAGTAGTTTCACGAGCGGTCAAAGCCTGGGGACAGCCCGGACCAGCAGCCCGCCTAACCTGACTATTCCAGCTTACGGCTTTAAAGTGATCGGAGTAAATATTTCCTGAGACAACAAAAATGCAAAGTAATAATTATATTACCAGGCCACCACGCTTAACCTCTCTGATAATCAGAGGGTATAGACCTTTTAGAGACTTCCAGGCCAATTTAGATGCGCTGGAAGTCATTGTGGGAGTAAATGGGTCGGGCAAATCCAGCCTTTTTGAATTTCTAAAATTTCTGCGGGATAGTTTAGATCGGGATATTCCAACCGAAATTGTTCCCGGTTCGATTGGGCAGCAAATTTTTCATGTGCCAGGGCCGGAAAAGTTTTGGTGGAGTGTCGAAGTTGATTTTGCTCAAAAATACCCCATCAGATACCAGGGTGAATTATTAGGCCCAGTTGGTCGTAGCCATATATCTTTTGAACGGGTTGTAACAGCCCCCAATGACGGGAAGCCCTCTTACTTGTTTATGAACGTTAAAGAGCGGGAAGGCTTAATTCAAGACCCTACTTCAAAAAAATTGGTAAGGCAAGAAATTACCTTAACACGACCAAATCAACTGGCGCTTAGTACTGCGAATAATGCGGCAGCTGTAACACTATATAATCTACGCGAGTACATTGAGGGCTGGCGTTTTTACAGTTCCTTTAATATTGCTAACCAAAAAATTCGTAGGTCTGTACCTGTTGAGCAAGAACCTATGTTGCGCGAAGATGCCGGAAATCTAAGTGCCATTTTGTTCTATCTTCAATCAGAACATCAGGAAATATTTGAAAAACTTCAACAGTATTTGCGGGCGGTAATATCTGGTTTTAAGAGTCTGAGAGTTAAAGCACGTGGTGGGCCAGGTGAAGTAATGGCTTTCTGGAAAGAAGATGGAATTGACAATGAGCTTAGTCTGGCAGATTTGTCAGACGGCACGCTCCGCTTGATTTGCTGGATTGTTTTGTGCGTACAGCCAAATCCGCCACCGTTGATTTGTATTGATGAACCAGACCAGGGAGTGCATCCACGCACTTTACCACTTCTAGCCGGGCTATTTAAGAAAGCTTGCGAACGTACCCAAATTTTGTTAGCAACCCACGCTTCCTATTTCCTGATGCAATTCGAGCTATCCGATTTAGCGGTTATGAAGAAAGAAAATGGGGAAGTTGGATTTTTTAAACCTAAAGACTCTCAGGCATTAAATGCAATGCTAGAAGACTTTGGTTCAGAAGAAATTGAATTATTACACCGTAGCGATCAATTAGAACACTTTGTATGAAGAAAGTTTTAGTTTACGTTGAAGGCCCGTCCGACCAATTTGCTATGACAGAATTGCTACGGCCTTTAATTGAACAAAAGCAGCAGATGGGTGTAAGTATTGAATTTACCCATTTAGGCGAAAAATCGGCAGATAATTCGCGAAAACATTGGGGTGCTGGTAAAGAGTCGTTACTCAAAAAAGTACCCATAATGGCCGCTAATGCCGTTCCCTATAATCCCAATTTAATTATTATAGTCATGCCTGATTTATATCCAAAAGACCGACCATTTCCGCACAAAACGTTTGAAGAGCTGGAAGTGGGCGCAATCAAAAAATTTGAAGAACTCCTTCAAAACAAACCCAAATCCATAAAAGACAATGCCAAACTCAGGCAACAATTCAAAGTTTTTTGTTTTAAACACGATTTAGAAGCACTGGTGCGGGCAGCTGAAGAAGCCTTGAAAATTAAGTTAGGCATTACCAATCTTCAACCTGGCTGGAAAATACCAGTTGAAGACCAAAATAATGACCGTCCACCCAGCAAAATAGTAGAAGAACTCTTCCGAAAGCATGGGAAATCCTATAACAAAATAGTAGATGGTCTTAATATTTTGGGAGTAAGTGATTATCAAACCATTGCCGAACGCTGTTTTCAGTGCTTTAAACCTTTTGTGAACTTCCTAACTGATTTGGAGGCTAAAGACGCTTGATTGAAGAGCCGCAAATCAGTTCAAAACCAAGTCCTGCTAAACTGCCTCATAGTTTTCAAGTAAATTGGCAGAATTTTAGGGTCGCGCTCAAGAATCTGGCAAGGCAGTGGCCTTTTTTGGTGGTGCTGGTGCTTTATTTGCTGCTGGCAATCGCTTACAGCCAGGCCACGCCGATGTGGGAAACGCCCGACGAACCTTCGCACTTCGCCTACTCGCGCTATATTCAGCAAAACGGTGGCCCGCCGATCCAGAGTTTTCAGGAAGGTAAAAACGAGGTCGAGACCGGGCATCATCCGCCGCTTTACTACTTTTTGGGCCGCTTGCTGCTCGGCAACCAAAGCCTGAGCGATTTCAAGAATTTGACCCACAATCCCTATTTTCGCTTTGGCAATAACGATGGCGGCGTGAACGTCTTTCTTCATACCAATGAAGCCACCACCATGCCCAATTCGGTAGCGGCTGGCTACACCTTGCGCGGTCTGTCCATCGGCTTTGGAGCGGGTACACTCATTCTCACCTACTTGAGCGGATTACTGATTTTTGGCAAAGCCGGGGCGGGGCGACGCTGGCACTGGGCCGGGAACGGGCGCGCTCCGGCAACGCTGGCGGCGGTTTTCGTAGGGCTGTTGCCGCAGTTTGGCTTTCTGAGCGGCGCGATTAACAACGATAACGCCATTATCTTTTTCTGTAGCCTGACGCTTTATGCTTGTCTCTGGCTGGTGCTAGTATCGCCAATCACGCTACGCTGGTGGATTTTTGCCTTGCTGGGAATAATCGTCGGGTTGGGAATGCTTGCCAAGTATAACGAAATTGCCTATATTCCCCTGGTGGCGCTGGCAATTGGCGTGGTGGCGGGACGGGCGCGAAGCTGGCGGCTTTTCCTGAAGGGCGGAATTATAAGTGGCGGGTTTTGTCTGGCGGTATGCGGCTGGTGGTTTGTACGCGCCCAGGTTTTGTACGGCGACCCGGCGGGCTGGGGAATGTGGCGCAGCAGCTTTGCCTCGGTAGACCAGAGTGCTACCTTCAAGTGGACTGGCTACAACCTGAAACACATCTGGAGTCGCTGGTTCGATTCGTTCTGGGGCGTTTTTGGCTGGATGAATGTTCCGTTCGAGCCGGAAGTTTATCGCTGGCCTGCCCGAATTATGGTAATAGCAGGTTTGGGGCTGGTTTTGCTAACGCTGGCGGTTATTCGGCCCAATTTTCCCCGATTAGGTCGGCGCAGGAGGCGAGGGAAAAAGAAAATTAAGGGTACAACTCCCTTCTACAAGAATAGTCTCAGGCTATTGAGCGGGGAAATCGAGAGCGCAGCCCCCTCCTACAGTGATAAAGGGTTGGGCAAAGGCAAGGCAGGGATTGATAGGACGGCGTTGAGCCTGCTTTTTCTGGCGTTGAGCTTTGGGCTGGTGCTGGGGTCAGCGCTCAATTATGCCGCGACTTTTGGCGATGCCGGAACGCAGGGGCGCTATATCTTTCCGGGCCTGACCGCCTTTGCGCTCGGTGCTGCCGCCGGACTTGGCTGGTTGCCCGGTCTGTTGCGCTTTATGCCAGCCCGTATTTCTAACAGAAAATGGCCGCTCGATAAAGTTGCGGGTGGACTGGTCTGGCTGATGGTGATTGCCGCCGGAGTGGGGCTAGGCTATTTGAATTTGCACGCCTTGAATGACCGAATTGCCCCGGTTTATAGCTTGCCATCGGGTGTTAGCCTGAACAGCCTACCACCTAATGCCATCCCGGTGAAACAGGCCGAGTTTAGCTCTGGCATGGATTTGGTCGGGTACGAAATTGAAGCGCCACCCGCCAGCCCCAAGCCGGGCCAAAATGTGCGCCTCAAGCTGACCCTGTACTGGCAGGCCCGCAATAATTTCGCCGAGAATTGGATTGGCTTTGTCCATATTTATGCCGAAGGGCGCGACATTGGACAGCAGGATGGCCCACCGGGGCAGGGGCGCTACCAGACCTTTTTCTGGAAGAAAGGCGAAATCGTCAAAGACGAGCGCACTATTTGGATTACCGATTACAACTGGGCGGCAGCACAGGCCAGCAATCAGCCGTTGCGCTTCCAGCTTGGCTGGTATAGCGGCAGCAAACGCGCTATGCTAAAAGCAACGGGTCAGCCCGATTACTATTT
>JBBQXW010000345.1:0-7641 GCA_038209275.1 Chloroflexia bacterium
GAAGGCCGCTTACGTCGGGCAGGAAGATTTCGAGCGGGCGCTCAAAATCGAAGATTTTATTATTCTGCTCCACCCCAACGATTGGGGCGAGGTGCGAGACCGGGGCGCATTGCGCTATCGCAACGGGCAGCGCTGGAAAGCGATTTACGATTTCCAGACTTACCTGCGTAAACAACCCGATGCCAAAGATGCCGCCACCATTCGCCAGCATATCCGCACGCTGCACCAGGAGATTGCCGAACGCAACTAGAGTAGGGTAAATAGATTTACGACTAGCCAGATTCGACAGTAGGAAGGTAAATTAAAGCCAACTCCTACTCCCGAAGCTGGCTATTTTTGTAAGTGTCTCAGATGATTATTCAAGGGTGGTTGCAAAAGTCGGATTTTAATTGTAGGAGGGGGCTGCGCCCTCGATTTTTCGCGCTGGCACAGATTTTCGAGGGCGCAGCCCCCTCCTACAGCCAGATTAGTGCTATAATTGAGGCTGAAGTAAGTAATTCGGGGAGAAGGTGAAATTTATGACGACCAAACTCAACTATATCGAACGCTACTATGATACCCATGAGATAGAAGGGGAAGAAGTGACCCAAAGCATCCTTCATTACGCTATTATTAAATATTTGATTTCTTTGCTTGAAGAACTTATTGAGCGACGAATATCCGGCATTGTTAGTAATATTAACTTTTATATGACTGACGATCCAAATGAAAGGCCCACCAGCCCTGATATTGCGGTGATTGATGGCTTTCGGATTGAGTTTGGACGAGAAAACGGGCCAACCAGCTATCACATAGACAAAAATGAGCCACCGCCGCGCCTGGTTTTTGAAATATCGAGCAATGAGACCTGGCGGAATGATTTGGAGAACAAACCAGCCCAATATGCTTTAATGGGCGTGCGCGAATACTTCGCGTTCGACCCAAACCTACCCACAATCTGGACAAGACAATGGAAAGCCAAAAAGCGCTTAATTGGCTGGCGGCTAGGCGCGGACGGTCAATATTTTGAGCTAGAGAAAGACCAGGATGGACGCATCTGGAGCGAGGAAACGCAAAGCTGGCTGGTGGTCGAAGGTGGGCAACTAAATCTATACAGTACCCAGGGAGAGCTTCGGCTGACCCTGGAAGAAGCCGATGACCAGCGAATAGCGGCGGCACAACAGGCCCAAAATATCGAACGCCAGCAACGCGAAGCGGCCCAACGACAAGTTGAAGTTGAACGTCAGCAACGCCAGGCCGCCCAGCAACAGGCCCAGCGAGAACGACAGCGTGCCGAAAAGTTAGCCGAATTGTTGCGGCTGCACGGAATTGAGCTGGATGAAAAGCTTTAGCAATAATGAATTATAGCAGGCAAAATCACAGAAACTGAGAAAATCATGAGCGAAAAAAACAAAAGTAGAGGCAGCAAAGGCAGTATTTTAAGCATTGGCTGCGTCGGCAGCATTCTGAGCATCGGCAGTGCGGGTAGTATTTTAAGTATCGGTAGTACGGGCAGCGTTTTGAGTATTGGCAGTACCGGCAGCGTGCTGAGTATTTTTAGTTTTGGCAGCGTTTTGAGTATTTTAAGCACGCTTAGTGCCGGTAGTATCATGAGCTTTCTGAGTATTGGCGGCATCCGAAGTGTCCGCAAAATTTCTAACATTCAGCTTAAATCAATAACCAAACCAGCTGATATTGCTAAAATTTTCGCCTGATTTTCATATGCCAAAATGCTCCTATTCTTCGATGATAACCTGACAGTGGATTTCCATCGCCGGATTATCTTCATGCGGATCCCAGCCAAAAGCGGTGCGCGAGTCTTTGAGATTATCAAAGAAATTGCCAGCCAGGGTCGCCTTGACCTTGCCTTTGAGTTCGCCGTTCTCTATCACCAGGGTTTTGGGCGCGCCTACCGAATAGCGTCCGCTTGTGCCGTCCTGAGTGTGCATCCCCAGCAACGAGTAGACCAGCAAGCCGTTATCCACTTTTTTAATCATATCCTCGAAGGAAGTTTTTTCCGGCTCGTCAATTTCCACATAAGGGCCACCCGTCACGGTGGGGGCAAAGCCAGTGATACCAGAATATTTTAAGTCGAGAATGGGGGTAATCAGCTTGCCTTTGTCTACCAGGGCTTGCCGTCCACCCGCAATCCCTTCGGTGGTCAAGCGACTGGCACTAAATTCGTAGGGACGCAACCCATCCAGCACCAGCGTCATATCGGAGCGCGTTACCTGCTTGCCTTCTTTGAA
Organism: Chloroflexia bacterium; assembly: GCA_038209275.1. GTDB lineage: Bacteria > Chloroflexota > Chloroflexia > Chloroheliales > Chloroheliaceae > L227-5C. The sequence continues at coordinate 2,229 of JBBQXW010000345.1, forward strand.
ATCGTCCAGCTTGAAGGCCGATTGACCGTTGGCAACGCCACTGCCGTACAAATTGCCCAGTAAATACGTACCCAGGAACGAGCCGCTCACCCCCGGTTCAAGTACCACCCGGTCGCCATCGGGCCTGGGCGTATATTTGCCGCTTTCTTTCAGGCGGGCAGTCGTTACTTTCACATCTTCGATGATGCGCTCCACCTCGCCTTCGGGATACATGCGGCGCTTGCTGTAGCCGTTGCCGTAAATACTATCGGCGGCAAACGAAAAACTAAAACTGGTGCTGGAATAAGAAACGTTCAAGCCTTTGGAATTACGGACATAGCTGCTGGAAGAACCAGCACTTGCTCCCGCATCCACAAATTCGGCACCACTGGCCCGCAATTCTTTGTAGCCCTGCTGCAAGATTTGGAAAAAGAGAGTGGTATCGCCTTCGACCAACGTTTTAATCTTTTCATCAAACATCGGCACGTCCGGGTAAGTGCGCGGCTCTAAAATAGCCGGGCCGTGTTCCTCGTCAAAAGCACTGGCGCGCCATTCCACCAGCCGTTCCTCGAATTCGTCCAGCGTGCGGCGGTCAAGCGAAGTGCTGGTACGCTTGTTGTCTTCCCAGATAAGATAAATCCCGCCGCCCAGACTATCACGGGCGGTGGGTGGGCCGTAGACATCGCCCAGCTTATTATCTACAATCGAAAGCGTCACGCTGCGGCCTTCGCTGACCGATAAGCGCCAGCCCGCCAGTTTGGGAACATTGGCCCACGCGCCCTGCTCGGCTTTCCGCAACAAATCGAGCAGCTTCTCGACGTAAGGATTTTCGTTAATAGTTTCGCTCATGGTTATGCTCCTCCGCCGATAAATACGTTGTCGTTGCGTTCCAGCACTACAAAGCTGTGCGAACCGCCGCTACTTGGCACGCTCTGACCACCCTTGCCGCAATGCCCCTGGGCATCAAGGTGGAGTGGGCCTAAACCACCCATAATAGATTTGAGGGCCGATAGCACCTTGCCGCTAAAGATAGCGGGCTGATAGAGGGATGGTTCGGGCTGGCTCAAATCGTAGATAGCGACGCAGTTAAAGACGAAATCTCCTTCTTTTGGCATAACCTGACCGCCGGTGTAGCCTGCCAGATAAAGCGCCTGTTCGCCTTCCTTGATAAATCCGGCTTCTACAAGTTTGGCCCGCAATTCTTCGGGCGTAACTTCTTCAAAGCGGGTATCGAACGGCACGGGGTCTTTGACCGTGATACGAATGTTGGTCATGCGGGGCAGAGGCAAATTGCGGTAGCTTTCGATCCGTTCCGCCCCACTGATGGGGACACCAGCCCGGCCTGCCGAGAACAAGTCGCCCAGCCCGGCCATGAGTACGCCGTCTTTCATAATATCCACCGTCTGGCGGGGCATCCCGTTGGCGCTGACGGGCTGGTAAGCATAATCGCCTTTTATTGGGCCGTCGGTGATGGTGACAATTTCCGCGCCCATTGTTTCGCCCAGCCGCATTTTGCCGTTGCTGCCCAAAATCGAGGTTTCCATGCCGTCCGATTCGCTGGCATGACCAAAAGCTTCGTGAGCCAGCCCTTTTGCCAGAGCGTAGTCAATTACCAGTTTGTAGTTGCCGCCTTTGAGCGTCGGGGCAGTGGTAAGCTTTTGGGCCAGCCCAATCGCTTTTTTGGTGCGAAGTTCCCAACGCTCCTGAAATTCGGGACTGAGCAAAACCGAGCTATCCGGCCCGCTAACCGTCGCGCCGACACTGACCGCCTGACCGCCCGGCCCACCGGGGGCAGTAATGCCGTGCGAGGCCGAGCCAGTTGGCATATCAAAGCTGATGTCAGTACCATCGCTCCGCACGATACGCCAATGAGCATCGCCCACGCCGTGCCGACTGCGAATTGAAAGTTTATCGCCGTAGCTATGGGCGCGCTGATTGGCCTCGCTCAATTCCTTGACCTGGACATCGTAGCTGGTTTCGGCCAGCGTTTTGTAGTCGGTGGCAATGGTATGCACTCCGTTGGACTCGATTTCAAAGGCGGCTTTGTTGGTTTCAGTGCCAAAACCACTGGCGCTACGGGCTAACCGTGCGGCAGTCTCGACCAGATTACGGCAAATTTCGGGTGTCACCTGGTCGCTGGAAACGAAGCCAGTGTAGCCTTCTTTGGTGAATACTTGCACACCAATGCCAACTGCGCTGCCAGTGCTGATGCCTTCGAGCCGCCCGTTATTAATGCTAATGCTACGCCCCTGGCTGTCCTGGACGCGCCCGATGGCGTACACGCCCAGCTCTTCGGCTTTTTTGGTCAGAGCGCTCAGAGCTTCACTATATTTCTCAACCCGTAAAGTTTTGGGCATGGTTTATTTCCCCTTGTTTGAATTGATTACTCTAGTGTTACAAGTATAACAAAGCATCTCACATTAATCTAATTCAATCGCTAATAATAAAAATCAGGTCAAGGTGAGTGTACCATAGCACACTCACCTTGACCTGATTTTTAGCTGAAAGTTTTACTTGGGAGCTTGCCCAAAGGTAATCTGGGTCTGGCGTTGATTTCCATCGCGGCCTATTATAATAGCGCCCACCGTATCGCCGGGCTTGCGAGTGGCAATTATAGCCGCCAGGTCGTCAGCAGTAGCAACCTGTTTGTTATCCATCGCAATAAGAACTTCTCCGGCTTTCCAGCCAGCTTTGGCGGCGGGCGAATTATCGTCGACACGAGCAATCAGCACACCAGTATCGGTCGGCAAACCGTAGCGAGTAGCCAATCCAGCCGTCATCGTTTGCGGCAGAATACCCATAAACGGACGGTTATTCGTGACAGGCTGGCCTGTTCTGCCACCATTAATAATGGCATCTACAATCTTGCGGGCCTGATTGATATTAATTGCAAAGCCAATATTGTCGGCGGTAACATTCTGGCTGGGGTCAACGGCGGCAGCCGTGTTTACGCCGATTTGTTCACCGCGCAAGTTCAGGAGCGGGCCACCACTATTACCAGGGTTGATCGCTGCATCGGTCTGAATAAGGTCGCTCAAATTTGCCCCTTTAGGCTCTTGAATCGAGCGCCCGATATTGCTAACTACCCCGCTTGTTACGCCAGGGCCACCGGGCAGACCCAACGCATTGCCGATAGCAATAACGTGCTGACCAACTTCTAGCTGGCTCGAATCGCCCAGCTTAATCGTCGGTAGCGTTTCGCCCGCTTTGGGGTCAATTTTCACTACGGCAATATCGCTATTGCTTCCTTCACGCCCGATTAGCCGCCCGGTGTATTTGCGACCATCCGGCAGCGTCACCCGAATATCACGCGCATCCTCGATAACATGGTTATTGGTCAAAATATAGCCATCAGCGCTGATAATCGAGCCAGTCCCAATACCCTGCCCGACCTGGCTGCTGCCTCCAAAAACGCCGCCGCCGCCAACCTGTTGAATAGTAACCGCAATCAGCACCACCGCCGGGCGAGCAGCCTTAACCACGTTACGCACATCCTGGTCATAATTGCCAGTAGGATTAAGCGTTGCGCCAGTCTGATTCAAAATTGGCACTATCGGCGCACCGCTCCCGACCGGGGCGTTGCCCGATACTCCCGACGTATTCTGCGAAGTGCCAGAGTTAGCGTTGCCAGAGTTAGCATTGCCGCTATTGGTCAGGTCTCTACCGCAAGCACCCAACACCAGTCCAACTATCAGGGCCAGCACCACCATCAGCAGCCCTTTGTATTTTACAAGCTTCAAGTTTTCCCTCTCCTTTACTTTTGCTTCGATTCAGTTTTCAGTTTCAGCGTTAACCCGCTTTAATTCCTTCTAACCTACAAGAATTTTACTTACCCGGACTTCGTATTATATGTTCAAGAATTTTCTGCTTTAAAATTCTCGAACATACCGAAAAAGTCCATTAGCAACAAGACCAACTTTAATAAAGTTAGCAAGAGTCTTATGGGCATAAGATGTGCCAGTAGGTCGGCTTTGAAGAACGCTTTAGAGCCAGTCTAATAATTGAGGTGAGTGTCATTCTGAGGTACGAAGAATCTCGAATTGAACTCAAGAAATAGTTCGCCAGGGTAGAACGAGATTCTTCTTCGTACCTCACACCCCGTAAAGGGGCGTGACGATTGTTAGACCCGCTCTTAGACCTTTTCTAAGAACCTGTGTTATAAAGCCCAATTGGGTTCGACCCTTCAAACCCCTACCAGTTATGACACAGTTTCTAACATTCCAATTTTGAAGACGGTTTCTCCGGCTTGTTCAAAAAGCCGGGTGGTATTATCCGCATCCACCATCGGGACGACGACTGCAAAGCCGATGCCCATATTAAAGGTATTATACATCTCTTCATCGGAAATTTGAGCGGCATTTTGAATTAAATCAAAGAGAGGAGCGCGTTTAGTGGTACTAAAATCGTAGTGGACGCGCAGACCGGGCGGAATAATTTTGCCCAGCTTGCGATAAAGGCCACCGCCAGTGATATGAGCCAGACCTTGCACGGTAGCCCCGGCTTTTAATAGACTTAAGACCGATTTTACGTAAATGCGGGTTGGTTCAAGCAGCGCGTCGGCTAAAGATAGCCCGTTTAGTTCCGGCGGACGGTCATCCAGCCCGTAAGCAGGAAGTAAGGCTCGGCGGGCCAACGAATAACCGTTACTGTGCAAACCACTGCTTGCCAGCCCCAGCACCATGCTGCCAGCCTCGATTTTTTCACCCGTAATCACCCGGCTTTTCTCAACCACTCCCAGCGCTGTCCCCGCCAAATCGTACTCACCATCGCGGTAAAAATCGGGCATCTCAGCCGTTTCGCCGCCGATAATCGAGCAATTGGCCTGTCGGCAGCCTTCGGCAATGCCTTCGGCGACCTGCTCGGCAACGTTAGGGTCGAGCTTTGAAGTAGCAAAATAAGGCAAAAAAACCAACGGCTCACCGCCCCGCCGGATTAAATCATTCACGCTCATTGCCACCAGATCAATCCCGACGGTGTTGTGCCGCCCGGCAGCGAAGGCAATTTTGAGTTTTGTGCCTACCCCATCACTGCCGCCAATCAGCAATGGCTCTTTGTAGCCCTGAAAACGGGCATCAAAAAGGGCGACCCCGCCCATTTCAAGCACTTCGGGACGATAAGTACGGCGGGCAAGGCGGGCGGCGCGCTGACTGGCATCATCACCCGCCTCTACATCTACTCCCGCATCTTTATATGAAAAACTGACTTCGGTCATTAATCTTTCGGCCTTTCAACCAAATCTGAATATCTGTAGGAGAGGGCTATGCCCTCGAAAATTTACCCCTTGCCACCAAATCGAGGGCGCAGCCCCCTTCTACAGATATTAGTTAGGCGGTATAAAGAATTAACTTCCAGCGGTGGTAGGGGCGAATCGCATACGCCCTTGACGATTTGGGTTAATGTTCAAGGGCGTATGCGATGCGCCCCTACCCAAAGA
>JBBQXW010000346.1:0-7548 GCA_038209275.1 Chloroflexia bacterium
TCTGGAAGGTTCGCACCAGTTGGGTTTTCAACTGGAAAATCAAGTAACTGCCTCGAATTTAGCCGGGGATTGGTTGAGCCAAGATTTACCAGCGCTGGCGGAACGAGCCAACGCCCGTTGGTTGGTGGCAAACTACGAAGCGGGCGATATGGTAGTGCATAGCCCTTATATCATCCACGCTTCGACGGTTAATTGCAGCCCCGAAGGTCGAATGCGGCTTTCTACCGATATTCGTTGGTTAATAGAAAATGCTGGATATTTTGCTGGTAGGAGCGGGCGGCTTTGTCGGAGCTAATGCCCGCTTTATTTTGTCAACCTGGTTTGTCCGGCGCTATGGAACGGCGTTTCCTTTTGGTACATTTTTTATTAATTTGACGGGCAGCTTTATTCTGGGGCTATTTTTGACCCTGGCAGCGCGTTCTGTTCTGGCAGACCAGGCGTATCGCTGGCTGATAGCGGTTGGGTTTTGCGGCGGCTACACTACTTTTTCGACCTTTAGCTACGAAACCTTGACGCTGCTCAGAGAAGCCGCTTTTACCCGCGCTTTGCTGGGTAATGTGTTTGGTAGCTATTTGCTGGGATTGCTGGCAGCGCTAGGCGGAGTTTGGCTGGGCAATTTCTAAAATCCACCTGCTATTCACCGCGACTCGGATTGGTTGCCAAATTTTTGGCGGTATTGGCTTCAGTTACACTACGCAGCCTGAGCGAAAACAACAGCAGCATAGATTGAACGATTATCACATTAGTGGTAGCGAAAAAGATAATTTCCTCAATAGGCAGGTTTGCCACGAACAGTCCAGTGGTCTTTAGCGAGCTGACGCTCCAAATACGCTGTTCCAGGGCCACGCTATCGGCTAAACTCAAAAAGAGGGTTGGCACAAGCGTAGCCCATAACAGCGCTTTGCGTACCCGCCACAACATTCGCCAGCCACGCAACCAGTGCAAGGCGATTACTGGCAGCGACCAGCCCAGTTCCAATAACAGGTAAGTCAAATGCTCATTCATCTGGGTCATCCTCTCTTTGTGCCATAGCCGGGCCGAGGCGATGCCAGCAAAACAGGGCCAGCAAGCTGGTATCCATTATCCACAGCAGATAAAAAAAGTATTCTTCCAACGGAATAGTAAATAAATGAATTTGCCATATTTTTTCGGGATTGAACTTCCAGATGCCTTGATTTATGGCATAGTTGTCCATTGGAATAGTGAAAATCAGGGCAATTATTATCAGTAATATCAAATACAGCCAGAAACGCCTGGTTAGCCAGCGCCAACATAGCACCAGTAGCCCGACCATTGGCAGCGCCAAAAAGAGGATAAGAAATTGCCAGTAGCTCATACTCTACCTCGTAATAGACCATTTGGTTAATGTAGCAGTCCCAGTTTAGGCAGCGTTAAAAAGTAAACTCCCTTTTTCGTAGGGGCGAATCGCATACGCCCTTGAACGCTGTGCCAGGTCAAAAGGGCGTATGCGATTCGCCCCTACCAGAGCCGGAAGTAATTCTTTATGTTGCTTTGGGTAGTTTTACCTCGCTCAAATTTCAAATACTCTACAGGTTTAGATAAAATAGCATAGCTTGTCAATAGTTCTGACTACATTTTGTTCATGAAAGCTTAACAACGAAACTATTGACAACTCAACTAATTGCTGATATATTTGAGTAGTCAATAGTTGATAGTGAAAAGGTAAAATAGTTTTGGTAGACGATGAATTAAAGCCCAAACAAAAAGCTTTCCCCGATGAGTTAGACCAAATAATGCGGGAACAGCCCTTGCTGCACCAGATTGCACGAACTTTCTGGGCCTTGAAAATGGCTTTCAAAGCCCGGCTGGAACTAGATGGCCCGGTTGCCTGGATTTTGATGTTGTTGGAAAAAGAAGATGGGCGCACCCAGACGCAACTGACCAATACTTTGCGGGTAGATGCCAGCGCTATTACTCGGATGGTCAAAGAAATGGAGCAGAAAGGCTGGATTACCCGCATAACCGACCCGGCAGATAATCGCCGCACCCTGGTCTATTTGACCGAGGCAGGACGGGCCAAAACGCACGGATTGAGCGCCCAATCCGCCCGTTATCAGGAAGATATTACTGCCGGGTTGAGCGCCGACCAGATAAAGCAATTGCGATTGGCTTTGCAATTCCTGGAAGACCAGGCCAAGCGGTTGCAGCCAGATTACGAACCGACTCCAAACCCACAGGACTAAATCCAAAATAAGCCTACTCAATACCAAAGCCCTGCATGTTTGCAGGGCTTCTTTATTTTGTCATTACTTTGACATTGAAATATTATAACTTGCGTGTTATTATTTTCTATCGCAACGGTTGAGTTATAGTTTGCTGTCTAATCTGAACAGGAGTGAATGAGTTGTATTTGATGTTAACCAACGATGATGGAGTAGAATCTCCCGGTATTCAGGCACTGTACGATGCAGTAGCAGCGCTGGAAGGGGTAGATGTGGCAGTAATCGCTCCCGACCATAATTGGAGCATTAGCGGCCATAACAAAACCATGGATCGCCCACTGCGGGTAAAGGAAGTTATCTGGCCCAACGGCGTAAAAGTGCTAGCTACCGATGGCACTCCGGCAGACTGTGTGAGTTTAGCTGGGCTGGGTTTGCTGCCAAAAGCACCCGATATGGTAATCAGTGGCATCAATACCAGCCCGAACCTGGGTGACGATGTTACCTATAGCGGTACAGTCGCCGCCGCGATGGAAGCACATATTGCAGGTATTCCAGCTATTGCGATTTCGCTCGATACTTTCGATAGCGATTGGATTTTTGCTACTCCGGCTTATTTCGCCGCCCAGTTAGTCCAACGATTTATGCAAGGCGAAGGGCCAGAAGGTCTGCCGCTTTCGCCCGAACTTTTTTTGAATGTGAACGTGCCGAATATTCCCTACGCCGACATCGCTGGGGTCGAAGTTACGCGCCAGGGCCGCCGGATTTATCGCGATACGTTGGTAACGGGCGTTGACCCGCGTGGTCGCCCCTATTACTGGATTGGCGGCGACCGACCCAGTGGCTATATGCTCGACGGCACTGACTTCGAGGCAATCATGAACAACAAAATTTCCATCACTCCCATGATGCTCGACCTGACCAACTACCAGATGCTCAAAAAAATGCAAAGTTGGAAATTTTGAGTTTTGAATTTTGAATTAGATACGGAACACAGATGGACACAGAGAACCACAGATTAACACGGATGAATTAAACTTTATAAAATTCTCCGTGTCTCCGTGTCTCTGTGGTGAAATTTTTGAACTTTGAACTTTTCGATGAGGAGAAGATGACGACAGAATATCAGGTTATTTTATTTGAGAAGCAGGGCCACCGGGCTAACATCACGATTAACCGCCCGGAGAAGCGCAATGCTTTGAGCAGCCAGGTGATTGTGGAACTGGTGCAGGCGTTTGAAGCGTGCAAGGCCGACCCGGAAGTACGGGTGGTGGTGCTGACCGGGGCGGGCGACAAGGCGTTTTGTGCCGGGGCGGATTTGGCCCAGCAGCAGCAAAAGGCCAGCGATTACGAGCGTTATCTGGAGCGCGAAACTTTCTTGAAACTCTGGAAACTGGTGCCAACGCTGGGTAAGCCCGTGATAGGACGGGTGCAGGGATTGGCGCTGGCAGGCGGAATGGGGCTGGCGGCTAATTGCGATTTTGTGATTGCCAGCGACCGCGCCCGCTTTGGCACGCCAGAGGTAAACGTTGGACTCTTCCCGATGATGATTTCGGCGGTGTTAATCCGCAACCTGGGGCGTAAGAAAGCGGTTGATTTAATGTTCACCGGGCGACAAATTGACGCAACCGAAGCCGAGCGTATCGGGCTAGTGACAAAAGTAGTTCCGGCTGACCAACTGGATGCCGAGGTTGATGCACTGGCGGAGGAATTAGCCAGCAAAAGTCCGGCTATTCTTAAACTTGGCAAGGACGCGCTGTACAATTCTAGCGAACTTTCGTTCGCCGAAGCACTCGATTATCTTAGCACTATGTTGACTATGTGTACTTTAACTGAAGATTCAAGAGAAGGCTTGACTGCATTTGTAGAGAAGCGAAAACCGCAATGGCAGGGCCGTTAGGCTAAACTGGGAGCGAAAAGTTCAGTCGGGGCGCAATTAATTGCGCCCGATTGGGTTCGATAATCGAACCCCTACGGAATTTTAGCACCGGGTTTGGGACAATTTGGGGTATGGGACAATGACTTTTTAAGTACCTTGACAGGTTCACTAGAAAGCTCAGGATTTTATTTTCTCTTTTTCCTTCCTCGATTTATTTTCTTCGTTATTTTGAGCTAAATTGCTACATTACCATTGTCACATTTTGGTGTTAAGAAACTTACAATAAAGTTCAGAAAATGTTAGGAAGATTACATGTATTTGTTATTGACTTGTGGTATTATAGATTACCATAAGGACAAATTAAAATGTCCTTTGAGGGACTCAAAATCGAAGTAAACCGTAAAAGGGGAATGTTTTTATGACCGTCGAAAAGCCTCTGAATATACTGGAAGGGTTAGCGCCAATCGTCGGACTGCGTATCCGAGAGGCCCGCACCGAAAAAGCCATGAGCCAGAAAGACCTGGTTGGAGAACGATTTTCTAAAAGTTACATCAGTTCGATAGAACGCGGCAAGATTACACCTTCACTCAAAGCGCTCGAATACATTGCCAAGCGATTGAATGTGAGCGTGGCTTTTCTCCTGACTGGCATCCATCCGGGGCAACAAAATGGCCTACACGCCGCCATCTCGCAGGTAGAAGAAGAGGAATCGCCGGCCCGTTGGGATTTAATGATTACCGAAGCTCGTGTGTTGCGTGAACAGCGCCGCTACGAACAGGCCCGCGCTTTGCTGACTACCAAAATACGGATACGTCAACTGGGGGTGGAACAGCTTAAACACTATCACTTTACGCTGGCCCAACTTTATATTGACCTGGATAATACCACTGAGGCATTGCCGGAATTAGAAACTGCCCGCGACTTGGCAGATAAGACCAGCGATTTTGAAATGCTGGCCCGTGTGCGCCAGTTGACCGGCTCGGTCTATATGTTGCAGGGCAAGTCGGTGCTGGCTATCGAGCAATTGCGGGCCGCTTCACAGGCCATCGAAGCCGGACTAATCCGGGATTTCCACTTCAAGCTGGCGGTCTATAGCAACCTGGGCGTGCTACATCATCAACTGGGCGACGAGCGCGAAGCGATGGCGATGTACCGCGAAGCCTTGCGCGTCGCCGAAGATAGCGCCAGCCCGGACAAACTGGCAAACCTCTACTGGAATTTGTCGGTTTCGTACCGCGATGTCGGCAACTTGATGCAAGCCCGGCTGTATGCCGCCAAGAGTTTAGCCCTTTACGAAAGTCTGGCGGATATGCGGGTACTGACTCAGCTTCGCTCCGGCTTTGGCGTAATTATGATGGAGGCCAAGCAATTTGACGAGGCCGAGCAGCAGTTCAAAATGGCCTTAAAGCTGGCTAACGAACAAAATAACGCCGAAGCACTGGTCGTCGCCAATATGAATTTAGCCGACCTCTATCTGGAACAGAACGAAATCGGCAAGGCCCGCCAGTACAGCGACGAAATGGAACGCTATCTGGAAGCAGCAGACTCGCTCACTCGCGGTCAGGCTTACGGTAGCCGGGGCAGCCTTTTATCGGCAATGGGCGATAACGATACCGCCGTGTTCAACTTCGAGCAAGCTGTCCAGCTAATCGAAAGAACTCCGGCCAAAGAATTACTGAGCAAAATTTATTTCCGCTACGCCCGCACCCTCAGCGCCAAAGGCGAAGCCGTCCGCGCCGCCGAGATGTTCGAGCGGGCTTATCGCCAGCTTGGTCGTCCCGGCCTCGTCACTGACCGCTAATTACAGTAGGTTGCAGGGAGGTTGAGCCACTAGGGACTAATTACATTCGCCCTTTTGACCCGACACAGGGTTCAAGGACGAATGTAATTAGCCTTTATTTTGCCTGATTTAGACACTCCCCAAAATACAAGACGATGGCAAAGTCCCAAATTCGTAGGACATTGCTCCGCCAATGGACTTTCCCTAGCCTCAAATCTCTTGTAGGACATTGCTCCGCCAATGGATTTTTGGTGCTTTGCAACCGCCGTGTCAAAATACAATCGGGCTGGAAACATCCTCAAGTTAAGGCTATAATAAATATTAAACCGTTAAAACCATAGCATAGGAGCAGATTTGTGGAAACCAGAAAAGCCGAAGCCGAACCTTTGATAAACCCGGCAATGTTCGCTGAATCGCCCGGCGATTATGTTGCCCCCAGCCCACAAAAAATTTCGCTGGAAGGAATGTTGCCCAAAATTCAGACGCTGGTGCAAGCCCTGCTCGAACCGGGCGAGTACCTAATTTGGTGGCGCAATAAAACGCTTGGCACCAGCCGATTTCAGCAAATTCTCCACCGCCTGTCTTATCCCTTCGCCATCGGTGGTTGTGTAGGGACGTTTTTTCTGAGTTTTTTGACTTTCGTTACCCTCGTAGAAGCTTTTGCCAAGCAAGCCTTGTTTTTGTTTATTCCGGCTTTGCTGGTGTCTATTGGGCTGTTGATATTGGGTATCATGAACTTATCGGTCTGCTATATTATTACCAATCGGCGAGCGATGGCGCTGACCCCATATATGAACCCCGATGCCGAAAATCTTACTCACTACCGTTGGGACAAAGCCGCCGATTACAAAATCATCGAATATCCTGATAATTCGGGCCGAGGCGATATAATTTTTGACCTGAAGCAATACAAGTACGCCAAAGATTTTGCTGCTTTTACCAATATTGCCGATGTAAGGGAAGTGCAATGGCTGATTATCAAGATTGTAGAGCCGAAAAAGCCAAAAGCTAAAAAAACTAAAGCAGCGCCCATCACCGACAAACGGCCCGAAGCCGCCTGGCCCACCCCCTCAACTTCAGCATCAACCGAAACCCCCGATACTAGCGGCTGGCCTGAACCACCGCTTGAAAATTAAACTGACATACTAATTTGGAGTTGCTTTAACTAAAGTTTTGTCACAACCTCACACCAACATTTTGAGGGTTGCACTAAAGACTATTAAGCGTTAAAATATATTTATCCAAGCATTAAACTATTGAACCATTCAATCTTAAAAATTCAACACAGGAACCGAGAATTATGCTAGAGAAAAATGTTGCAGGGGATGCGCTACGACGAGTTGTAGTTTCAGGTATAGTAGCAGCTTTGTTGCTGACTGCACTGCTGTTTGTGCTTGCCAGACCAGTTTATGCGGCCTCTTTCAGCGTTAATAGTACCACAGATGCGGTAGATGCTACCCCCGGCGACGGGATATGTGCGACGGCAGCAGGGGTTTGCACCTTGAGGGCGGCGATTCAGGAAACTAACGCGCTGGGCGGCACGCAGACGATTAACCTACCTGCTGGAGCTTATACGCTGACCATTGCCGGACAGGGCGAAAATAACGCCGCGACGGGCGACCTGGATATTAGTGGATTGACCCTGACGATTACCGGGGCTGGGTCAGCCAGCACAATTATTGATGGGGGTGGACTTGACCGCATCTTCG
>JBBQXW010000347.1:0-7535 GCA_038209275.1 Chloroflexia bacterium
TTGGCGCTGCGATTCATAGAAAAGCGCGTCTGCTCCGCCTCGTAACGCCGCGTGCGATAAAACCGAGGGTAAATTGGCAAACGGACGGTCATCTCGCGTTGTTACAGGAAACCAGGTTGGATTTACCTCACTCCGTTCAATTCCTTTTTTTAGAGAAGCCAGCGAAGCAGAATTTTCTACAGCAAACCAGAGGTTATACATACCAGAACGCCTTTCTCCTGTGTTGTCTCTTCAAAATGGAAATCTCTAACACTAAACTCCATTGCGTTAGTTTTTATAGGACTAATATTCTATTAAAAACTGTTAACCTAATTGTAAATACAAGCTACTCTTTTGAGAGTGATGTAGGTCACTATTTTAACAAATTTTAACCAAAGTTAAATTTATGCTAAAATGCTTAATGCAAAATATTGCTTTAATTTTTTATTACGGGAGGAGCATCCAAAATGAGCGATGACCATGTACTTTATAGTGTAGAAAGCCACGTTGCCACGATTACTTTGAACCGACCTGACCGCCTTAACGCCCTGAGCAGCCTGATGCTTTCGCAACTGAGCCACTACTTAATCGAGGCTAACGAAGACCGCGATGTGCGGGTAGTAGTTTTGACCGGGGCGGGTCGGGGCTTTTGTGCGGGCTACGACCTGAAGGACGAAGCTGATGGGAAGGGACTACGCAGCCAGGGCCAGGGTCGGCTTGCGCTTACCCTGCCCAATTCCGCGCCGCCACTGGTACTGCACAATCTGGATAAGCCCACTATTTGCGCCGTCAACGGCCCGGCTGCTGGCTATGGTATGGATTTGGCGTTGGGCTGCGATATGCGCTTGATGGCGCGCCAGGCTAAACTCGCTCCGGCTTTCACCAAAATTGGCGTGCTACCCGAAAGCGGCGGCACCTGGATGCTCCCGCGTATGATTGGCTGGGCCAAAGCCTGCGAAGTATTTTTGCGCGGCGTACCGCTTTCTGCCGAAGAAGCGCTGGCCTTTGGCCTGGTCAACCGGGTGGTCGAGTCCGATAATTTGATGAACGAAACTAATGCGCTGGCCCAGGAAATTGCCGCCAACGCTCCGCTCTCGATTCAGGCCACCAAAAAGGCCATGCGGATGGGCCTCGAACAAACCTTCGAGACCAACGTGCAGTATGTCTACGGTTTGCTGCTGCAACTCTTCCAGAGTGAGGATTTTGCCGAAGGTGCGCGGGCCTTCATGGAGCGCCGCCCCGCCGAATTTGAAGGGAAGTAATAAAGCATAATAAAAGGGCGACCAACTGGTCGCCCTTTTATTATACTTTATTACTACAAAACTAATCCTCTTTGGGCTTGCCCAAATCATCCAGGTCGAGGCTATTGATAAAATCGCGGAAGACCGATAGTTTTTCATCATCCACTTTAGTCCGTTCGCTATTAGCGCTGGTGGTAGTGGTAGTTGGTTTGCTATTGCCGTCCGCATCGAGCAATACGCCCGCCTTATCCATTACCGCATCATCTACGAAAATCGAAGATTTTACTCGCACCGCCAGCGCAATCGCATCGCTGGGCCGACTATCTACTTCCACGTGCCTACCATTTACGTCCATCACAATCCGGGCGTAGAAAGTATCGTCGTGCAAATCGTTAACCAGAATACGAGTGACAGTTGCCCCCAGTTCGCCAATGATTGAACGCAATAAATCGTGAGTTAGTGGGCGCGAAACTGAAACGTCCTGTAATTCTACCGCAATTGCATCAGCTTCGTAAGCTCCAATCCAGATGGGCAAATAACGTTCGGCATTTACTTCTTTTAAGATAACTACTCTATGTTGAGTCACAAGACTCATTCGTATGCTATGAATTTTCGCTTCAATCATTTTGGTTCTCCTGAACAAATTCGAACCGAGGAATCCATTGGTATAATCCCGGCCTCCCGATGTTAGTAAGTATACCACGTTTAAGGCCACCGCAAAAGTTTGAACGATTACTGCTTTGTTCAGATTCGGGGTGATTTAAACATAATTATGCTGGCTTGAATCGCTAGGGTTCGTAGCTGGTATCTGGCACTGCCCCCCATTGTGCGCCAAACGGCCAGTAGACAAACATTGCTTTCCCCACTATTTTGTCGAAGGGCAAGAAGCCAAACACCCGCGAATCGCGGCTGGCATTGCGGTTATCGCCCATCACAAAAACATTGCCGGATGGAACTGTTACCGGCCCATAAGTATTATACGGTTTCTCTTTGATATACGGTTCTTTGAGCGGTTTATCATTGATGTAGACCGTGCCGTCGCGTACTTCCAGCCTATCTCCCGGCAAACCGATTACTCGCTTGATGTAATCCTCGGTTGGTACATCCGGCGGTTCCAGCACCAGCACATCGCCCCGGTGCGGCCCACCAAAAATCCAGACGACGTTAGTGCCGTCCGCCTTTACCCAGGGAATAATCCGCAGCCATGCGTTAGCATCAAAATGGAAGTAGGATGCTTTATTGACCAGCAGCAACTGGTTGGTATGAAAATTCGGCTCCATGCTGCTGCCCTGAATCCGAAAATTTTGGATTAGCGACTTGACCATAAAGAAAATCAAAATGGTCAAAATGACCGTTTCCAGCACCTCGCGCCAGAACGATTTGCGCCGTTTACCCGTAATAACCGGGGCTTCGGTTACGCCGTCGGTTTCGTTTTGGGCCAACGGCACGGTTTCATCTATCACCTGGCTATCCTCGGCAGCATCGGCAGCCGCCGTGACAAGACCTGGTTGCAATTCTTCAGTAGATGAGTCTAATAATGGGTTATTATTAATATTTAATGAACGGTTATCGGGTGCGATAGACGCAGGCAGGATAACCCCTTCGGGCGAGGTTGCCGAGGTAGGGGGGCGGTAGCCTGATGGAATCGACCCGCCCTCACCTTCGGTTGCGAAATTCTGGCGTTTAGCCTCATTCTCGGCGCGGGCCCTATCCAGGTTATCAGACACGAAAAATAGCTCCTTTATGGCCCGCTAATTTAGCAAGCCTACAATATGATGCTTTGTCCAAAATATTCCAGCCCCCTAATTATAATACATCCATGCAAGAAAACCAAACGATTTGGCTATGCAGTCATACCGAGTTCAAATATTACTAATCATCTCGGTCATGCTGAGGTACGAAGCATCTTTTGGTTGAGCGTCTGGTAGGACAACTAGAGATGCTTCGTACCTCAGTATGACCGGGGTGGGCTGCCTGTTTGGTTTGAACATTGGTAAGGTTGGTAAACGAAACGGTTAAGTTGACTTTTGAAATCACTTCGTGTTTAATACGAGCGCGTTAAGCCTCAATTTACCTTTTTCAAAAAACTGGCAATCCAACTTCTGCGAACAAGGAGGTTCTTTTAAATGCCTTACGAAACTATCCTGACCGAGCGTGAAGCAAGCACTTTTATTATTACTTTGAACCGTCCCGATAAGCTAAATGCGCTCAGTCCCAAATTGCGTGAAGAAGTAGTGGACGCTTTGATGGGAGTACAATCCGACGAAAGTGTGCGGGCGATTATTGTGACGGGCGGGCCAAAAGTTTTTGCGGCAGGGGCGGATTTAGCGGCGATGGCTAGTGGCACCAGCATTGGAATGTTTAGCCGCGACCCGCGTATTAACATGTTTGAAGTTTTAGCCAATATGCCGCAGCCCACCATTGCCGCCGTCGCTGGTTACGCTCTGGGTGGCGGTTGCGAACTTTCGATGTGCTGCGACTTTCGGCTGGCTGCCGAAACTGCCAAATTTGGGCAACCCGAAATCAATGTTGGCCTTATTCCCGGCGCGGGCGGCACGCAGCGTCTGACCCGCTTGATTGGTGCGACCAAAGCCAAAGAACTGGTCTTTTTGGGCGAACAGATTGATGCCGCCGAAGCTTACCGGCTGGGTCTAGTTAACAAAATTGTACCAGTGGACGATTTGATGACTGAAGCACGCAAGCTTGCCTCCAAACTTGCTTCCAAGCCTCCGTTCAATTTGCGCGTTGCCAAAATGGTGATGGACAAAGGCGCTGATGTCAGCCTTGAAGCCGCCCTTGAACTGGAGCATCTGGCCTTCGCTGCTCTCTTCGGCACGGAAGACCAGAAAGAAGGGGTCAACGCTTTTATCCAGAAGCGCAAGCCTGATTTCAAAGGGCGCTAAATAATCTTCTTTTTGTGTAGGAGGGGGTTGCGCCCTCGATTTTACCCTTACCACCGCTCAAAAAATCGAGGGCGCAGCCCCCCTACAAATATTTGGGGAAACGTTATACTTCGCCCCGGCGCTGCGCCTCAAGGGTTTCGGTGAGTTGTTGTGGGGTTATGTATTTTAGCTCCATGAGAATCTGGCCGAGCAATTTAGAGGGAGTACGGGTCTGGACAACCAGAGCTTGCTGAAGCTGTTCAAGTTTAATACAGTTTCGGGCAATCAGCGCTTCGCCCAGGCGGGGCAATTGCCGCAACTTACGGCGTAGCAAGGTTGAGGCTACCAGCTTTAAGGTGGTGTCGCCTGTGCCACCCTTGCTGATATAGTGGTCGGCTCCAGCGGCGTAGGCTTCTTGTCGCAGCTTTGAGAGCGCTTCGACACTAAATACTACTACTGGAATATTATGGGTGCGGGAACTGCTTTTCAATAAGTGGCAGACTTCTAGCCCAGTACCATCGGGCAAAGTCATATCCAGAATAACCAGGTCGAGCGCGGGCGAAAGAGTATTTTGAATCCGGCTTATGGCTTTTGCCGCCGTCATCGCTACTTCGACGCTAACATCCGGCGCAACCGACTCTAAATCGCGTTTGCTTATGGCGGCTTGAGTAGGACTATCTTCCACCAGCAGTATTGTAATTGACATTACTACCCCTTCCCCTTTACTGCAACGATAAATTTATCTGTTGCCGATTATACGCTCCAGCTAGTTGAATTACAATAGTGGATTACTGCGGGAGTGCCGAAATTGGAGGAGGTAGGGGCGAATCGCATACGCCCTTGAACACTATACCGGGTCAAAAGGACGTATGCGATTCGCCCCTACCAAAATTCACCTATGCAAAAGTAGGCACTCCCGTTACTGCCGAGTCCATTGTATAGCTCCTACCAGCACTGTTAGCGAACGGGTATCGCTCGATTTCTCCCGTTCGCTGGGTTTGTCGGCTGGCTCTATCGGGCGCAAACTAAGCAGATTATCGCCTTCTTTCATCAAATTTCCTTCTACCAGCACTTCGTACTGCATTGGAGCCGGTAGTATTTTTAATGTGCTGATAAGTTGGTCGTTTAAATATACCCCCACCGTGCGGTCACGGTAATAGGCGACTGCTTCAAAACTTAATTTGTAGGCAGGACGGTTGCCAGTTGTGCGCGGCGCAAGAAATGGTAGGGTCGCCTCTGCCCCGTCTATCCAGCGATAATAAAAATTAGCGTCGCGTTTTTCCACGCCGCCCCAACCCGAACCCCGCAACAGCGTCACTGCTCCGACTTCCTGGCTCGACTTGAAATCGGGCAAGCGGTAGAAAATTAGCTGGTCGTCCTCATAGAAAAGATTAGACTTTCCGCCCGTTAATTGGTCAAGCACCCCTCGCCAACTCTCCACCGCCGCCGGGTCAAGCTGAAACTTGTAGATAACTACGTAGCCAAAATTATAATAATCCAATACTCCGCGCAATTGCTCCGGCTGCACAGTTATAAAGTCTCGTGCTTGCGGGTTATAGCCATCTACGAAATAGGCTAAAGGAGTATCGTTATAGTTCAGTTTGTAAATCCGCGACAGATAGCCCCATAAAATAGGGCGTTCGTGGGCGGTCTGGTAATACATTTCGGCGGCCTTAATTGTATATTTCTGGCGCAAAGGTAATTCGAGCAAAGGACGGCTATCGGTTTTGGGCAAAATATTGTTGGCGTAGGCGCGCGGTAAATCATATTCGCCGCTACTCATCGGGATAGGCCAGGGTTCAACTTCTAAAGTAAAAAGCACTAACAAAGCGATTACCAGCCCCCAGCGTTTTAACTCAATTCGCTTACCCTTGAACCGCCGAAAAGTCCCGGCTACGAAATAGGCTGCGCAAATGGCAATTGCCAGACTTGCCGGGCCAAGCCAGCGTTTGGAATAGCGCATTACCTTTAAAATTGGCAATTCGTTTAGCCAGCGCCCCGGTAGTGGAATATCGAGTGCTTGACCGCGCAGACTGGGGTACGAACCCAACGCCAGCACTAGCGCAATAAGTAACAATAATCCCCACCAGCGCGCCTGCCGCTCTCGCGCTATGCCGAGAAGCGCAATTGCCAGCCCAAACAGCCCGATAGACATGCCGCGTGGGTCGGGCTGAATAAAGAAATTACGTCCCCATGTGCTGCCCTGCGCCCCGACCAGAATATTGTTGACTGGCGGCAAAAAAAGCGCCACCAAATCGCTGGGTACGGCTTCGTTTTCGATTTTAGCAAATTGACCGCTATTAATCGCCCGCCAGGTTGCCAGCAAAAACGGCGCTAGGATAATTCCGGCTAATAACTGGGCCGGTAACGTCCGCGCCAGCAGCCCGCCTATTTCGCGCCAGTTCCGCAAAGCGATGAACCGTGCCAGATAATAGAGTGCCGTTATCAGCAAACTATAAATCAGCAAATACTGGTCGGAGACACTGGACAGCACCAGACAGACCGCCGCCAGCACGCTATAGACCAACCAGCGCCGACTCGGTTTAAAACTATTAGTGCCGCCCAATTTCTCACAGTCTAGTTTGATGAGAAAAAGTAAGTAAAGCACCAAAAACTGAAGAGTTATTACGTTTAACTGTGCGCCCAGCAAATTAAACAAATGCTGGGGCGAAAAAGTGAAGAAAAAGCCCGCTACAAAAGCCGCTCGTTTCTCCTTCACCAGATAGTCCGCCAGCAAAAAGGCGCTATACCCGCACCAGACTAAAATTATCAGATTGACTACATTGTATGCCCCTAGCCAGCCGAGCCAGCCATAAAAAGGCAGGGCCAGCAATCCGTTGAAGGGACTAAAAGTGTGGAGATATAAATTAGTGCCGTAGGGGTAAAACAAATAGTTGGTTTGAAAGGGATTAATCTGGAAATCGAGTAGCGCTTTTTTAAGCCACCACATATTCCACAAATTCTGATCGCGGTCAAACACCCGATCAATCACGTAAGGGTAATGATTCAAATTCTGCCCGGTCAGGTTCAAGACCAGCGGCCAGGTAAAAAGCACCGCAAATAAGCCATAAAGCGCAATAACCAGCAGGTGTAGCCGGATGTAGTTCCAGCCTTTAGCCAGGCCCGAAACTCTGGCAGGAGTAGTCAATAAATCAACCGACTCGGTTTTTTTTGAATTGGTGTTTAATTCGATTATTCTGCTTGAGTCGGCTGCAATTTCTATTTGGCCTGGTTCGTCCAAAACAAAACTACCCTTCGAGCTTCTTATAGTTTCTGGTAAACTAAAACTATTATAATAAAGCGATTATAGCACATCTTTTGACCCGTTTGCCTGAGATAGCAAAAAACAGAACCCGACCATGAATGGTCGGGCTAAAAACGGGAAGCTCATTTATTTTTAGCCTGACCATTCATGGTCGGTTTTTGCAAAAAA
>JBBQXW010000348.1:0-7518 GCA_038209275.1 Chloroflexia bacterium
GCGTGCTAGGATGAGGTGGTTCAGCCATTTTATAATGTTACAAACAGGAGGCGACGTGGATAGTTTAGCCGAAACCATCAAAAATTATGACCAAACCGCGACGAATTTTGCCAAAAAGAATTACGCGATTGAGCTAACCCAGCAGCAACAGCACTTTTTGGGAATTTTGCCTGCCGGAGCAACCCAACCTTTGCTCGATTTGGGTTGTGGGCCGGGTCGTGATACTGAATATTTTATGGCACAAGGGCGCGGCGTGGTCGGGGCTGACCTTTCGGCGGGGATGCTGGTAGAAGCTCAACGGCGCGTGCCAGCCGGGAAATTTGTCCAGGCTAACATGCTAAGTTTGCCCTTTGCTGCCGAAGCATTTGCCGGAGTATGGGCCTGTGCATCCTTGCTGCACTTGCCCCGTGCCACCATCATGCTTGCTCTGGCGGAAATGCACCGGGTACTCGCGCCCGATGGAGCGCTCTTTCTTGGCGTGCAACGCGGCAATGGCGAAGATTGGCGCGAAAATCCCGAAACCGGGCTGCGTTTCTTCTTTACCTACTATCTACCTTCTGAATTGTGGGATATTGTTACCGAAGCTAATTTTGCAGTCGAAGCGATTGCCGAAAATACTTCTACTACCAACCTGAACCCCGATGGTAACCCGGTGCGCTGGATTAATCTCTACGCCCGCAAACCCTAATTTTCTTGACCTCAGTACCATTCAAATCAAATAAACATCTGTGGGAGCGAGCTTCTGCTCGCTCCCACAGATGTTTGGCCTTATTTTCCACTTAGTATTTGATTTTCTCCGTGTTTCTCCGTACCTCCGTGGTGAAATAATTATTATTCTTGCATCTTGGCAGCAGTCAGGTGGAGACCCGTGGCACAGTTGGAGTGGGCGCGGAGGCGGTCTTCCCAGTAGGACAAGCGCCAGGTTGGGAAGAAAATCAGGCGGGCTACTAGCGCAATCGCTTTTTTGCGGTTAGCCGGAAGCTGCGGGTCAGCCAGACGTTCGCGCCGCCAGTAATCGGCGATGTCGTGGAGTTGCCCGCTTAGATGGAAGCTGTAACTCATGTCACGAATCGAGAAGCCCGCTTGCCGGAAGATTTGCTCCACTTCGCTATCGGTCAATTGCTGAATGTGACCGATGCGGTCACGTTTCCAACGTGCGATAGGCAAACGATGGCTGTTTTTCAGGCGATAAAAAAGCGTGCGCGGCTGCCCCTCAATCGGGATGAAGCCGTGAAATAAGCCGCCCGGCTTTATCACCCGCGCTATTTCACCTACCACGCCCGCTACGTCCGGCACATGTTCCAGCACATCGAAGAGCATTACCGCATCAAAAGTTTTGTCGTCGTAGGGCAGGCGGGTCGCATCGGCTACTTTGTATTCAACCCCATCTTTATAGGCTTGCGCTTCGGTAATGGCGCGCTGGCTCAAATCGCAGCCGAAAAGCAGCAGACCGGGCCGTAGCTTTTTGACCGTCCGGGCCTGTCTACCCGCGCCGCAACCGACCTCCAGCACCTTCGCGCCGTCCGGCAAGCCCACAAAAGCTTCCAGACAGCGTTCCAAGCGGGTCAACGCCAAATCGCGAGGCCGCAAATCGCCCGTTCCGCGTCCCTCTATAATACTTTCGTCTTCGTAGTCAAAGCTAAATTCTTCAGCTACGTTCTCAGGTTTAGTTTTCATAGTGATGAGTGATGAGTGATGAGTGATGAGTGATGAGTAGGGAAATCCATTGGCGGAGCAATGTCCTACAGGTTTGGATGGATTTGTAGGATGCTGCTCCGTCAGTTGATAACTTTACTCATCACTCATTACTCATTACTTAAATACTGCCATCATTTCGATTTCGACCAGCGAGTCTTTGGGCAGACGGGCGACTTCGACGGTGCTGCGGGCCGGACGATTCTCGCCAAACTCTTCGGCGTAAACGGCGTTCATTTCGGCAAAATCGCTCATGTGGGCCAAAAAGACGGTGGTTTTGACCACATCGTTCAGGGTTAGTCCGGCGGCACTCAGCACCGCCCGATAATTCCTGAAAATTTGGCGCACCTGCTCTTCGACTTCCCAGCTAATTAAATCGCCCGTTGCCGGGTCAATCGGGGTCTGCCCCGAACAAAACAGAAGATCGCCTACCCGAATCGCCTGACTATACGGCCCAATCGCTGCCGGAGCTTCTTTTGAATTAATTATTTGCTTTTCCATTATTTATCATCCTCGCTTGTTTTAACAAATTTTTAACCACAGATGAACACCTACCCTACGGGCGTGAACACAGATTAGCCCGGATATTTATAGATTAGATTTGCTACATCATTCTTCTAACTTATAAAAATCTGTGTGTACCTGTGCTAATCTGTGTTCACGCCCGTAGGGTGGGTGTTCATTCCTCAATTCTTTGCAGTGCCGCTTCCCATGCCTCTATCAAATCGGGGAGACCAGTGAAATCCATGGTGGCTTTGATAGTGCTTTTTTCGTAGTCGGCGGCGTTGGTGACACCGCTCATGGTCAGGATGGTCGGGATACCGAGGCGGTTTGCACCTTCGATGTCGGTCAAGAGATTATCGCCAATCATCACGGTCTGTTCGCGACTCGCACCGAGTTGTTCGAGAGCCAGTTCGTACATGGCTGGTTCGGGCTTGCCGATTACGATTGGGGTTTGCCCGGTGCTGACCTGTAACAGTGCGCCGATACTGCCCGCGCCAGGCCATAAGCCTTCTTCGGTTGGGAAAGTCGGGTCGGCGTTGGTTGCAATAAATTTTGCACCAGCCCGAATTAATAGACAGGCCCGTTTAGCTTTTTCGTAGGTAAACAGAAAATCGCCGCCCTGCACCATATAGCGCGGGTTCTTGTCGTCGAGGTAATAGCGGCCCATATCGTTCGGGTCGAACAGCGCATCGTACAATGGCTGCATCCCGACCACGAAAATACCGCAGCCGTCCGGGGCTTCTCGCCGAATATAAGCCGCCGCCGTCGCGCCACTGGTGACAATGCGAGTAGCGGGAACATCTACGCCCATCTTGAGCAACTTCAGGCTATAGTCGTCTGCCGAGTTGGTCGAATTGTTGGTGAGCAGGAGATAGCCAATCTGGGCGCGCTCCATAAAAGCAAAAAACTCTTTCAGGCCGGGCAGCGCATTATTGCCTCGGTAGAGTACGCCGTCCATGTCCATGAGTACATAGCGAAACGAAGCCAGCAATAAAGGGTTTTGCAACTTCTCTCCATTCCTCCCTAATAACTTTTTATCTTCAAAATTCCTGCCACAAGTATAACCCATATTGCTGGTCTTGACAAAATAGAATCAAAAAGGCAACCTGTGTGGTTGCCTTTTTGATTCTAACTTGAAACTTGAAACTTTTTCTAACAACTCAGCTTCTCACGATGTCACCCTGACGCAGGAAAGGTCTCGGTCTGCCCCAAAGCAATCTAACTTCGGCAACCAGAGATGCTTCGTACCTCACACCCCGTAAAGGGGCGTGACAGAGGTGAGTTGTTACAACTCTTTCTCATGTCAGATATTTGTAGCCGATGCCGCGAATAGTCTGAATGTAGTTCGGGCTGTTCGGGTCGTCCTGCAACTTTTTGCGGAGGCGGGCCATCACTACGTCTACCACCCGCTCATCGCCACTATGACTGTACTTCCAGACGCTTTCGAGCAAGCGGTCACGGCTGAGAACGTAGCCCCGGTGTTCGTAAAGGAATTTCAGCAAATCAAATTCCAGCCGGGTCAATTCGAGTTCCCGGCCATTCTTGTAAACCATCCGGCGTTGTACATCTATCTGGAAATTGTAGGCTGGTTTGACGGGCAATCGGTCATGTGTCGGGGCAGAAATTGCTTTTTCGGGCAACCGCACCGCGAAACCAGGCCGAACTGCTGCCCGCCGCAACATCGAATTGACCCGCAACACCAGTTCACGCGCATTGAACGGCTTGGTAATATAGTCGTCTACCCCCGCCTCGAAGCTTTTGACCCGGCTATCTTCGCTGCCCTGGCTGGAAATAATTGCAATGCACATCTGCCCATCAATCTGGCGTAAGGTGCGGCATATTTCCAGATTATTCAGATCCAGCGTTACGCGGTCAAGCACCACCAGCAAAGGATGTTCGTGCTTTACATAATCCATCGCCTGATTAATATTCCAGGCCAGCAAGATTTCGTAATTGGCCTGCTGCAAATGAAAATTTACCAGCATCAGGCTATCATAATCTTCCCCTATCAACAAAATTTTGTGCATATATCTGTTCTCACTTTTCTCACTCGTTGTCGCTACCCACTTATGCAAAATAAAGTATCACAAGTGTCCCTGAGACCCGGTTTAGTCAAGGTTGGGTGCATTCTGAGATGAAGGAGGAACTAAACTGTTTCCAACCAATGAGTTTACTATCTGACAAGCCAATCAATAACTTAAATGATTGCTCCATTGCTTGCCAATACATCTACCCGTATGATTACTAATGTTAAGATAAATTTATTACATCCGTATGAAGTTGGTATGAAGAAATCTTATCGGTTTGCCAGGAAGAAGCATAAAGCTTCCGTCAGCCAAAGCGGAGCTTGAAAAGATTATGATTATGTTGAAGGGATTATAAAACATGCACTCGTTCACCAATATGAAGCTAACATTAAAAAAATGTTACATTTAATATTCTCATTCCTTCTCCTTCTCCTCGTTCCTTCTTCTCGTTCCTCACTCCTCATCCATGCCCGGCGGCAGTGGTTCGGGGTCGCCCCAGATGCGAGAGCGTTTCGGTTCGGTATCCAGGCGTTCGCCCGTAATCGGGTCGGCAGCGGGACGACGCTTTTTTACAGGGCGAGGCGTGCCAGCTATTTGCTGTAACTGCTGGGCCGAAACGGGTTTTACCGGGTAGCGCCAGGTAATGAAGATTACCGACAGGCCGATAAAAAGCAAAATACCGCCCGCCAGATAAAGTACCAGGCGCGTTTTGCTGTAATTGGTACGAGTGTCCGTGCCAATATCCAGCCCTGCGCCGCCGGGCGTGCCGTTGGGCAAGAAGAAAGCAAAGGGTGCTTCGCTCTGCTCGTCGTAGAGAGCCATCAGCTTTGTGCCAATTGGCAAGCCATTGTAGCGGGCGGGCATATCGCGTAACACCAACACGGTTGAATTTTCGGGATTGGCGCTGGTCGCATCGAAAGCCTGTTGGGTCGGATTAAAGCTGGCAGCGCTGTGTCCCTGCACCCGCACCGCAATCGCTTTGCAGCCGTCCAGCCGTTCATCGCGCTCAACAACTTGTCCGGCAATTACTTTGCCAAAAGCAGTTGGTTGGCCTTTTCCGGCGTAGGCTGGCACACAACCCGGCAGATCTTCCAGCGTAAACGCGCCAAAAATCGTCACTAGCCCAATAAACAAAGCCACCCCGCCGAGCAAATAAGCCGGTTTATTGCCACCAAATTGATAAAGCGCTACTCTCAAACCGTTTCCTCGCATAATCAAGCACCTTGTTTTCTTATTTCAGGATTCCCGTTTCAGTAGTAGCGATTTGCCCAAAAGGGCCACTGGCTGCAATCGCTACTACTTATCCAATTTCAAAAGGTACTTCTAATTTGCCAATATTCCCGGCGCTGTCTACGGCTTCAAAGCGCAAAATATGGTTGCCGGAAGCTAGTCCAGCGCTATCCAGCAAATAGCTAAATTCCTGTGAGCCGGGTATGGCATTATTATAGCGGGCCGGGACAGTTGGCAAAGCGGTTTTTGGGCCGTTATCCAGGCTGATGGTTGCGCCACTAATATTACCTGCTCCCGGCAAGGCATCGGGCGCAGATGGCACGCTCCAACCATCCTGGGCGCTGGCTTTGAAGGCGATACGTTGTCCGGCAATCAGGCGGCGGTCTTCGGGCAGGGCGGAGTAGGTGAGGTTAAGTGTAGGTGGCTGGCTGTCGTAGCCGGTAGCTTTCCACAAAATTGAAGCAAACAAGGCATGACCGACGGTGTTGGGATGAACATCGCCCAGGCCAATCCAGGTCAGGCTTTTTTCCCGTCCAAAAATCGGCTCAAAAAAGTCGGCAATTTTGGCCCGACCTTCGATAGTCCGCTTCTTAATCGTGTCGTTAAAGCGGCGTATCCAATCAGTATCTTCATCCCTGCCACCCGTGCTGAAAGCGTAAGGATTGTAGTAGGTGGTGACGATTATATCGGCTTTGCCTTCGGTGTGTTTGTTAAGCTGACCGAGAATAAGCTGCAAATTGGCATCAAACTGTTCGAGGGTGGCCTGTTTCTCGGCGGCACTCTTGCCCCGCGCATCCAGCATATCGTTGCCGCCAATGGTCAGGGTAATCGGGCTGACGTGTCGCCCGGCTTGCTCGGCAGCATCAATTTCGTCGAGCGCTCGCTCTAGCTGGCTGCGATTTTTGGTGCGGCTGATAAATGTGGTGCTGGTTTCGCCGGGCAGCGCCAGATTTTTGTAGTGTTGCAAATTGGGCTGCACCCGCTTCAGGTAAGCTTCGTAAAATACCCCGGCATAGCCCAGTTGTTCCGGGAACGGCGCGCCCACGCCGTAAGCGACTGAGTCGCCCAGCGCCAGATATTCCGCCCCGATGCCGGGCGGCGGTTGATTTAGCTGAACTGGCTGACTTGGGACAGGCGTGGCAGCAGGAACAGTAGTGCTAGGTACTGCCCGTTGAGTTGGGGCAACTGCCGTAGCCTGTGCCGCTATAGGAGCAGGCGAGACGATTTTAGTCGAATTGCCAGCACTAAGGGCAATAAAAATGAGCAGGCCAACCACCATCAAAGCGATAAGACCGCCAATCCACCAACGCGGAGAAATAGTTCGCATACAAAGGCTTTCTTAGGCTACCAAAAGCAAAAGTAAAAGCAAAATCAAGTAGCTGAAATTTGGTTAAACTATAGTGGGCAGTATAATCCTGGGCAACATCGGAGTCAACCTGGCAGCTCCTTCCTACACTGGAAAAAAGCTTTCGGTGCAGAGAGAAGTGAGCTAAAACACGGATTAACAGAAATCTGGTAAAATAAAGCCGATGTTTTTGGACAATTGATTATTTTAGATTGAGGTTCTGGCTTGCGCGCTACCGGGCCACTACTCGAAGGCCAATCAGCAAACAATTTTAGATTGAAATCTCCATCCGCTAGATTAAAGCTAATCGGGCGTTTTGGGTTGCCTCTGGCAATTGCCGGGCTGGTCTTTGTGGCGGCGTGGCTGGTCGGCTTCGTGCGCGGGCCGTTTGTAATTGATGTTGGTGGAGATAATCGTCTCGATGCGCTCTATCTTCAAACCAACGAGGGCGGTTTTTTCGTGCCGGAAAAGCAGCAAGGCGACAGCTTCCCGCCCGACTATGATAGTACTTACCGTTGGACAGGCCGGATTTCTTATATTAATCTGCCCTGGCCGCTCGATGCCGTTCCCATGAAAGCGACTTTGAGGGCTACCGCACCCCGCCCTGACCGCCCGCCCGATAAGCCCGGCACAACTTTAAGCGTGAGTGGCTTGCTCGGCGATAGCATAACCGACCTGGGCAAGTATGAATTAAACGGCTTGTATGACGGCAGCGAG